>NZ_JBHLVH010000001.1:0-56942 GCF_042433515.1 Kytococcus schroeteri
CTACCGACTCCGCATGCTCCTCATCGGCGGAGGACTCACCCCATGACCCACGCTCAACTCCGAAGAGCCCCTTCACGTCATCGAATCGGGTCGGGTCGTCCAGCAGGAGCCGCTGGCCTTCGGCCAGCACAGCGGCGTTGGCTGTGTCCCAGGAGACGGCGAGAGCCTCGGCGAGGCGAGCAACGGTGAGGTGTTGGCAGACGAGTCCGACCAGCGCCCACCGCAGCGCGGTCCGGGACAGCTTCGCTCGGGGCTCGGCGGCACGGGTGGTGTCTTGCCGCCAGACGTGCCCGCAGCCGGTGCACTTGTAGCGGCGGACCGTGAGCAACAGCGTGGTCGGCCGCCACCCCAGCGGTTCGTGGGCCAGCTTCCTGGTGACGGTGTCCCGCGCCCTCCCCTCGCAGCCGCAGCGCCGGCGCCAGCGCGCCGCATCGTCCTCTTCGACGCGGCACAGGAGCACCGCTCGGTCCGGCTCCACCTGCTGGCCCACGACCACGAGACCGAGCTCGTCGAGGCGGCAGAAAGTCGTCACATCAGGGGTCGCGAAGGTAGCGTCAGGCACGTCGAGGTCTTCCTGGATGGGCAGTGTGAGAACTTCCATCCTCGGAAGGCCTCGACCACTATCCGGGCACCGACGCGCCGCGCCCTCCCACCACGGCTGCTGCGTCGCCTACACCCTCATCTGGGAAGAGCCTTGTTCACTCAGTTCGACGCGCCTGGCCGACTTGTCGCGGAGTAGCGAATCGACATGCCCCCTGGGTTCCGCATCCGGGTTCTCCCGGAGGCTGCTGGCGTTGCCATCGAGGACTCTCGCGGGAATCTGGTGGCAGGCATGGCGCCGGCTTGGGCGCGGTCGTCATCGGGCAAGAACCTGGGGACGCGCTATGTGTGGGATGAGCAGCGTGGGATGCTTGCCCAGGAGATCGACCCGTCAGGCTTGTTGCCCGAAGATTTCCCTGTGGTCGCCGACCCGTACTTGGGAAAGCGGCTCTATCACAAATCCACGATCTCTGGCACCAAGTCTCGGTACAAGGTCAATGCCTTCGTGACGCCCTGGGGGCGGGCGTGGACTGGGCGCGCCACCTTCGGCTATCACCGGGATGAGGTCCGCTCCCAGCTGGGTGGTCGAGCGGGTTGGTACACGGGAACTATCCGTGAGCAGCACTACTGCCATGTGTTCTTCGGGGGTCCTACCCACTGGGAGCCGGACTACAACCTGGAATCTTGGCGTCGGTATGTGAGTTGGTGGCGTCAAGCTCAAAACAAGTGCAACCCTTGATCTCAGGAGGCGGTTCTCGTGCAGCTGAGAAGATGGACTCTTCTCTCCGTGGTGACATGTCTGCCCATGCTTGTGGCGGGTTGTGCTGGCGTGGGTTCTCCGGACCCGCGTGAGGGGGACAGTGTGGCCACGGCCGCGGCGTTCTTCCACCGAGTGGAGCGCGGCGACGGTGACGCCGCTCGAGGCCTGGTGGTCGGCAGTGCTCCGGAGCAAACCGACGACGACGCGGCGGTCCGCTTCTATGCGGACCACTTCTCCTTCCCCGAGGGTGACTGCGACTTGGCCGACGACTGGAAGAGCAGTCAGCACAGGTCTTCTGAGATGACGATCCCCGCGGGCGTGGTGGGGGCCGAGCCAGGCGATGCTGTTGATTCCGTGACACTTCGCCTTGAGTGCGATGGGCGGGCGGCTACCGTCGACATCGCTGTGGTGCCGGATCGAGCCATGGTGCTCGTGAACGGTTGACCCCAGTGGGGGTGGGGCGTCCGACGGCGCCCACCCCCGCGCCCGCTCAGCCTCGCCCGGCGAGCAGACCATCCAGCACCAGCAGCCCCTCGGCCACCTCGCTGAACGACGTGCTCAGCGGCGACATGCCGATGCGGATGCCGTCCGGGTTGCGGAAGTCCGGCACCACCCCGGCCTCCCACAGCCGTGCGGTGAGCTCCCGCGAGTCCGGGTGCCCCAGCGTGATGTGTCCGCCGCGTCGCGCCGGGTCGGCAGGGGAGTCCACCCGCACCCCGTGGCGGGCCAGCAGCCCCTCGGCCACCTCCACCACGAAGGTGGTGAGGTCCGCGGCCTTGGTTGTCACCGCGGGCAGCCCGGCCTCGGCCAGAAGCTCCACCATCTCGCCCAGCGGCACCATGCCCAGCACCGGCGGCGTGCCGGAGATGAAGCGCCGCATGCCGGGCGAGGGCTCGTAGCCGGGGCCCATCCTGAACGGCTCGGCGTGCCCCATCCACCCCTGGATCGGCTGGCGCATCGACGCCTGGTGCCTGGCCGCCACGTACCCGAAGGCCGGGGCGCCGGGCCCACCGTTGAGGTACTTGTAGGTGCAGCCCACGGCCAGGTCCACCTCGTGGGCGTCCAGGTCCACCGGCACCACGCCGGCCGAGTGGCACAGGTCCCACAGCACCAGCGCGCCGGCCTCGTGCACGATGCGGGTGATCTGCGGCAGGTCGGCGATCCACGCGGACTTGTACGCCACGTGGCTCAGCAGCACCACGGCGGTGGCCGGCCCCACGGCATCGCGCACCTGGTCGGCGGTCACCCCGGTGGCGGGGTCCGGCTCGATCCACACCAGCTCCGCGTCGCACTCCGCCGCCACGCCCTCGGCCACGTACCGGTCGGTGGGGAAGTTCTCGCTGTCCACCACCACCTGCCGGCGCGTGGGGTCGGCGGCCCGGGCGGCCTCCAGGCCGGCACGCAGCAGCTTGTAGAGCATCACCGTGGTGGAGTCGGCCACCACCACCTGTCCGGGCGCGGCTCCCAGGGCCACCTCGCCCACGCGGTCGCCCAGGCGCAGCGGGAGGTCCATCCACTGCTCGTCCCAGGAGCGGATCAGCCGGGTGCCCCAGGCCTCGCGCACGATGCGGTCCAGCGCCTCGCCGGCGGCCTTCAGTGGCCGTCCCAGGGAGTTGCCGTCCAGGTAGGCCAGCACCTCTCCGGCCTCGGCGCCGCGCCCCTCGCCCATTGGCACGAAGTGCTCGTGGTAGCCCGCCAGCGGGTCGGCGGCGTCCAGCTCCGCGGCGCGGGCGCGCACGGCATCGGGGGTGGTCAGGGTGGTCACTCGGGCCTCCTCAGGTGGTGGGCAGGTCGTCGGGGGAGCGGCGGGTCAGTCCCGGCACGCGGTCGAAGTCGCGGTCGGCGGAGACGATCTCGGTGAACCCGGCGGCCAGCGCGGTGGCCGCGTGCACCGCATCGCGACCGCCGATGGCGCCGGTCGCCACCAGGGCGGCCGTGCGGCGCAGGATCTCTTGGTCGACCGGGTGCCAGACGATGAGCTCCTCCATTGCCTCGAACTCCTGCGCGGCGCGCTCGGGTCCCCGGCGACGTGTGCGGTGGAACAGGTACTCCTGGCCCGCCTCCACGCTCGCGTGCAGCACCACCAGCCCCTCGGTCCCCGCCCGCACCCAGCGGACGCTGCCCTCCCGCGCGGCATGGTCGCCGCCCGCAGCGTGGAGCAGCACGGTGGAGTCGATGAAGGCGCGCTTCACAAGCGCCCCATCTTCGCGAGGAACTGAGCATCCATGTCGTCGCGCACCCGCTCGATGGCGTCCGGCTCCTCCGGGGGTTCGTGGTCCACGTTCTCCGCGGCCAGCTCCAGGAACCTCCGCCCGGCCTCGGCCCTGCGCTGCGCGGCGTCGTCCTCGAAGGACGCGTCGATGGCGGCGCGCACCACCGCGGACACCGAGACCCCCTGTTCCTGCGCCCTCTTGCGCAGTCGCGTCAGCCGGGCTTCGTCGAGCAGCAGCTGCATCCGGTGCTCCATCGCGCTCATGCATCAACCATACACATGTGCATGTGCGTGTCTGCTCCGGCTGGCGAGCGGGCCGTGGACGATCGTCCACGGCATGGAGCGCGAGGGTTCTCAGCCCGAGGAGCGACTCGCACCGGTGGCGGGCGTGAGGTCTCCGTGCACCCACAGGAAGCGGCTGACCTCGGCCTGGTCCAATCCGCACTTCTGCGCGTACCCGTCGGCATCGTCGAGGAGCCCCATGCGGGCGACAGGAGTTCTCGTGCTGGAGGGGGTGGCCCCGTCCGCCGGCGCCTCGCCGGTGGGCGCCTCGTCGTCGATCTCCACGCCGGAACTGTGGAAGGGCACGCCGATCTCGATCGAGCTCCCGTCCGGCATCGAGACGCGGTCGTCCTCCACCGTGGAGCCCGCCAGGAGCGAGACCGGATACCGCGTGCCGGTGTCCGGGTCGATACCGGTGAGGCACCCGTCGCGGAGGTCGAACAGGTCAGACATGCGCAGGTCGTTTCCCTCTGCGGGCATCTCATGGAAGAGGATGCCGCCCTCAGCTGTCGAGCTCGGCAGGAACGCGTCCGGCGTGCCGGGGGTGGGTGCCGAGTGCGCCGGCGGGGTGCTCGGAGGGGCGTCCGTGGACGGTGGTCTGGTGGTGTCAGAGCCGTCCGACGTGCCTGTGCACGCGGTGAGGGTGGTGGCCGCAAGGGCGGCCGCCACGATCGCTCGGCTGATCGCGCATGTCGTCGACATGGTCACAGGGCGAGAAATGCGCCGTAGCCGGGGAGGATCCCGGCAGGGGAGAAGGTGGACCTGCTCATGCCGGTGCAGTGGTCGGCAGTCACGATGCCCTGGCGGGAGCCGAACACGTTCTTGATCGCCCACCCCGCGGTGCAGTTCCCATCGTTGAGGGCTCCCCCTCCTTTGAAGGAGTGCTCCGGTTGCGTGGTGACGGTCGGGTCTTCGATGACCCGGATCGAAAGACCCTCCGCCTGCAGGGAAGTGGTCGCGGACAGTGCCCCGTGGAGGGCGTTGTCCGCATGGGGCACATAGACGTCGATGATCCCGGATTCGGGGTGGGACTCGGTGTACTCGGAGCCGGTTGCCGACATGGCAGCGAGTTGGTGTTGGGTCATCTGGTCTTGTGTCATGGTGCCGCTGTAGCGGATGGACACGGTCATGCCCGGCGTGCTGGTGAGGAGCGAGGTGTCGCGTGAGCGGCCCCCAGCGGTCAGGATGACCTCGGCCGAGGAAGGCGATGTGATCTCGGCGGTGGAATAGACGTCACCGTTCTCCTGCAACCACTCGGCGAGCCGGGCATTGAACTCGTGTTCGGGGCTCTCTGGTGCGGTGGTTGCGGCTACGAGTGCCGTTTCTTCGGGGGGCGTGGAGGTGGGCCCCGGATCGTCCTCTGTAGTGATAAGCAGCGCCGACAACAGACTGACTGTGGCAGTAGCGATCGAGGTGCGCTTGATCATGGTCCCCCCTGAATGTGGTGGTCGTACGGCCAAGGTAGAGGCTGCCGTGCCTCGCGATCTTCCCCCCGGGGGGACGTGCTCTGCACTGAAACGCGGTAGGGCTCAGACCTCGGTTCGGACGCTGAACAGCTCGGGGAAGAAGGTGAGGTCCAGTGCCCGCTGCAGGAAGCCCACGCCCGACGACCCGCCGGTGCCGGTCTTCATGCCGATGACACGCTGCACGGTGCGCAGGTGGCGGAAGCGCCAGACCTGGAAGTTCTCCTCCAGGTCCACCAGTTCTTCGCAGGCCTCGTAGACGTCCCAGTGCTCGTCGGCGTTCTCGTAGATGCGGGTGAACACGGCCGTGAGCTCCGGGTCCTCCTCGTGGGCCACGGTCACGTCGCGCTCCAGCACGCGGGCAGGCATCTCGATGCCGCGACGGTGCAGGCAGCGGATGAACTCGTCGTAGAGGCTCGGTGCCTCGAGCAGCTCGGTGAGCAGGGCGTGCGCGGCCGGATCGGCCTCGTGCACCGGCAGCATCGCGGCGTTCTTGTTGCCCAGGGCGAACTCCACGGCGCGGTACTGGAACGACTGGAAGCCGCTGGCGTGGCCCAGGAAGTCGCGGAACTCCATGTACTCGCTGGGGGTGAGGGTGGCCAGCACGCTCCACTGCTCGGTGAGCGTCTTCTGGATGTGCTTCACGCGCGCGATGCGCTTGAGTGACATGCGCATCTCGTCGGCGGCCAGCAGCTCCATGGCCGAGCGGATCTCGTGCAGGACGAGCTTCAGCCACAGCTCGGAGGTCTGGTGCTGGATGATGAAGAGCATCTCGTCGTGGTGCTCGGGCCGACTCACGGGGTGCTGGGCGGAGAGCAGCCGGTCCAGGTCCAGGTAGCTGCCGTAGCTCATCTCGGCACGGAAGTCGGTGTGGATGCCGGACTCCACGTCGCGCGTGTTCTCCACGGGTCCTCCAGGTGGGTGGCGGCACCAGGGGGCCCGATGCCGTGTGGGCGCGGTCACCCTAGCCCGGCCGGCAGGCGGCCCGGGCGGGGAAGGCGGTCCGGTGGTCTCCAGGACGTTCCCGAGGGTGCGGCGGCGCGTGCCCGCATCGCGTCCGCCACCAAGCACCTGGCCCTGCGCCACTGGGCTGGTCGCGACGCAGTGTGCCTGCTGTACGGCGCGCAGACGAGGAGCGCGGTTGGGGATTAGGTCGGGGAACTGGCGGGACGATGGACTTTGCACGGTCGGCCATGGCCAAGATCGCATCAGGCCCTCCCTTCGAGGAGCCGTCGGTTCCAGGGTGGGCGAGCAGGGATCCATGAGGATCGCAAGTGTTCTGCTCAGCACGGCATCCCGGGCGTGCTGCCGCTGCTGGGCGTCTCCGCCCTGCGCACCACCGTGTTCATGGGGCAGCTGGCCTACGCCGCCGTCTGGTACCACGACCGCTTCGGCCTGGACTCGGTCGCCTTCGCCCAGGCGGTGCTCTTCCTCGCCGGGGCCGCCTGGGTGGCGGTGGCCTGCACGGCCCTCGTGGCACTGGGCCACTCGGTGGTGGCCGCCGGGCTGGCGCTCGGGGGCTGGCGGGGTGTGGCCGTGGTGCTCGCCGTCACGATGCTCGCCTGCCTGCCGTGCCTGGCGCGGCCCCGTGGCACCCTGCGGGGGTGATCGACGCGCTCTGGGCCCGCGTGACCGCCACCCAGCCGCCGCTGCACCCCGTGGCCGCGCTGGCGCTGGTGGGGCTGGCGTTCGCCATCACGTGGAGCCCGACCGGCCACCACCTGGCGCGGCACCTGGTGACGGTGGTGCACGAGGCCGCGCACGCCGTGGTGGCGCTGCTGGTGGGGCGCCGGCTGTCGGGCATCACCCTGCATCGCGACACCTCGGGGGTGACCGTCTCGCGCGGGCGGCCGCGCGGGCCCGGCATGGTGGCCACGCTGGCGGCCGGATACCCGGCACCGGCGTTGCTGGGGCTGGCGGGGGCGGCCGTGCTGGGTGCGGGCCACGCGGCGGCCTGGCTGTGGGTGCTGGTGGGCCTGTGCGTGGCGATGCTGCCCCTCGTCCGCAACGGGTACGGCGCCCTGGTGGTCGTCGGACTCGGCGGCGTGGTGGGGGCGCTCTCCTGGTGGGCGCCGGGGTGGCTCGTCACCGCTGCGGCGCACGTGACCGTGTGGGGGCTGCTGCTGGCCGCGCCGCGGGCTGTGCTCTCGCTGCAGGAGGGGCGCTCGCGGGCCCGGCGTCGAGGGCGACGGGGCACCGACGACGCCGATCAGCTGGCCGGGCTCACCGGCATCCCGGGAGGGGTGTGGGTGGGGTTCTTCGGGCTGGCGTGCCTGGCCTGCCTCGGCCTGGCGCTGTGGTGGACCGTCCCCTGAGACCCGCCTCGGCCTCGCCCGGCCTGCCCCAGATGCCCGTCTCCGGTCCAGAGGTACGCCCCGTGGGGCGGATTTCCGGACCACAGGCGGTGATCTGTACCGGGACCTCCTCTCCTGAGGTCACCCGGCCAGGCGGTCGCCCAGCTCGGTGCGCGCGTAGAGCACCTGCCGCCCCGCCCGCTGCCGCACCAGCAGCCCCGCCGCGGCCATCACCCGCAGGTGCTGGTTCACCGCCGATGCCGTGACCCCGACCCTGGCGGCCAGCACCGTGGTGGACGCCGGCTCGGCGAGCATCCGCAGCAGCCGCGCCCGCGGGGCACCCAGCAGCGCGGTCACGGCATCGGCGTCAACGGGTGGCGGCCCGCCCCACATGCCGCCCTGCCCGCGGGCCGGGTACATCACCATCGGCGGGTGGTCGGGTGCGCCCGGGTAGGCCGCGCGGGTCGTGAACAGCGAGGGCAGCAGCCACAGGGGCCGCTCGCCCACCTCCACCGTGTGGTCGATGCCGTGCCGGCTTGCCACCTCCAGTCGGTCGGCCGCCAGGTGCACCGTGGGGCTCAGCCCGCCCAGCGCCGCGGGCATGCCCTGGCGCGCCACCACGTGCCCGCGGTGGGCGAGGTCGGCCTGCATCACGGCGCGGATGCGCGGCCAGTCGGGCTCCAAGCAGGCCCCCCAGTAGGCCTCCAGTGCGTCCGCCACGCGCCGCACCATCGCCCGCCCGCGGCCCAAAGCGGGGTCGAGCCGGCCGGTCACGTCCACGACGTCGCGGGCCAGCAGGGCGGGGTCGGTGGCGCGCAGCCAGCCCAGCTCGTCGGCCATCGAGGCGTGGAGCGCCCGCGGTGCGGGGGTGAGGGCGTCGGGGGTGTGGCCGTGCTCGTTGAGCAGGGCGCGCAGCACGGCGAGGGTGCCGTCGGCCTCCAGGTCGGCCAGGTGCTCGCGGGCCTGACGCTCCCAGGGCACCTGCAGGGGGAACCGCTCCGGGGCGGCCAGCACGCGCAGGGAGAGCACGGTCTCCACCAGTGGCGAGACGGCGAAGCGCACGTCGGCCACCCGCGCATCGGGCAGGTGGAAGGTGACCATGTAGCGCGACGCTACATTCCTCGCCGGCCTCGGCCTGCCCCTCCACGATGGGGACCCCGTCCAGGAGGTCCCCGTGCAGCACACGAGCCACCCCACGCCCAGCCCCACCCCCACCGCGCCCGACGACTCCGCCCGTGCCGTCATTGGCCGCCTCATGCGTCCCCTCTACGTGCCCAGCGCGCTCTACTCGGTGGGCACCGGTGCGGCCATCCCCGCCCAGGTGCTCGTGGGCCTGGCCGTCGGCCTCGATGCCGGGCAGGTCGCCTGGGCGCTCACTGCATCGGGCGTAGTGATGGTGACCGGCACTGCGGCCACCGGCTCCGTGGTGGAGCGATGGGGCGAGCGCGCCGCACTGGTGGGGTCCACCGCGGTGGCAGTGCTGTGCGCGGCGGCCCTCGTTCTGGCCGTGGCCACCGGGCGGGGCGAGGTGCCGGCCTACCTGCTGGTGCTGGCGGTCTTCAACCTCACCGACGGCGTCTGGGGCGTGGCCCGGCAGGAGCTCATGGCGCAGTGGATCCCGCCGGCGGTGCGGGGGCGTGCGGTGAACACCTACGGCGCCTCGCAGCGGGTGGGACGGCTGGTGGGGCCCTTCCTGGCCGGCGGGCTGATCCTGTGGGTGGGGCCGGTGGCGGGGTTCGTGGTGTTCGCGCTGGCGGCGGTGGTGGCATGCACGGCCATCCTCGCGGCACCCGTGCCGGCGGGGGTCGAGGGGAGGGGTACGGCCGCGACGGCTCCGGCGCCGGGCGCCGCGGCGACGGCCACCCCCGCATCGGATCGGCCGGACACGGACGCCGCTCCCCCGGGGACCCCGCCCGCCCGACCCCGCATCCCGTCCGAGGTGTGGGCCGGGTTCTGGGCCGTCGGTCTGGCCGTGGTGGCGCTGAACCTGCTGCGCGCCGACCAGGAGGTGCTGCTGCCCCTGTGGGCCGCCAACGTGGAGCGCCTCACCGACGCCCGCGTCTCCTTCGCCATGGGCGTGTGGATGGTGCTGGAACTCGTGCTCTTCCTGCCCGCCGGGTGGGTCCTGGACCGGTGGGGCACGCTGCCCGTCGCGCTCACCTGTCTGGTGGGACTCACCGCTGGGTTCGCGCTGCTGCTCCTGCCCGGCGGGTTCTGGCCGGCGGTGGTGCTGCTGGGCCTGGCCGGCGGGACGGGGTCCGGCATCGTCAAGACGCTGGGCCTGGTGCTGGCACCGGAGGTGGGGCGGCCTCGCTTCCTGGGGCGGTGGATGGCGCTCGCCACCTCTGGCATGGTGCTCGCGCCGGGCCTGGTGGCCGTCACGCAGCAGGTGTCGCTCACGGCATCGGTGGTGGTGGCTGTGGCGGTGGGAGTGGCTGGGGCGCTCTGGCTCGCGGTGGTGGGGCCCCGGTACCTCGCCCACCGCGTCTGACGGGCCCCGCCGCGGCGCTCCGCGTCAGCCGCGGGGACGCATCCGGGCGTTCGGCAGCCTCGGCGCGGGGATCGGCGCGGGCAGCCCGTCCGGCCACGGCCCGAACAGCTCGGCCGCGTCGTCCACGCTCTCCACCGGCGTCGATGCCGGGTCGCCCGCCTCCGCCCCGATCTCCCGCTGATAGCGCGCCCGGTAGGCCGCCACCTCCTCGTGCGAGCGGCCCACGAAGTTCCACCACATGACGATCTGCTCGCCGAAGGGCACCCCGCCGAGCAGCAGCAGTCGCGCCCCGTCCTCGCCCGCGGTGAGCGCCACGGCATCGCGCCCGGTGGGCAGGAACAGCAGGTGGGCGGCCTCCAGGGGCTCGTCGTCCACCGCCACCGCCCCGGTGTCCAGCAGCACCCCGTGCTCGAACCGGGCCTCCAGCGGCACCACCACCTCGGCGCCCGGGTCCAGCACCAGCTCGGCGCCCAGCAGCCCGGCGGTCCGCGTCTCCACCGGGGAGGTCGCCGCCCCGCCCAGCCCCGCGCCGTCGCCGCCGAGGGACCCGATGAACACCCGCACCCGCGCGCCGTCCAGCTCCACGGCATCGGGGGTGTGCACCTGCAGCCCCGGGTCGCCGTGGCGCGTGGCCGCGGGCAGGGCGTACCAGAGCTGCGCGCCGTGCAGGGTGGTGGTCGCCGGCGTGGAGATCTCCTGGTGGGTGATGCCGCGCCCGGCCGTCATGAGTGCCAGCAGCCCCGGGCGCACCCGCGCCTGCCCGCCGGTGGAGTCGAGGTGGTCGATCTCGCCGGTGAACAGCCAGGACACGGTGGCCAGCCCGGTGTGCGGGTGGCGCGTGACGTCCATGCCGCCGGTCTCGCGCACGTCGTCCGGCCCGTAGTGGTCCAGGAAGCACCACGCCCCGATGAGGGAGCGCTCGCGGGCGGGCAGGGTGCGCCGCACGGTCATGGCGCGCGGCCCGCCCAGGGGCACCTCGCGCGGGGCCAGGACGACCGGGCAGTCGGCGTCGTCGGGGCCGCAGGTGGTCTCGCTGGGGTGCGGGTCGGGGTTGCTCACGCGCTCAGCCTGCCACCGTCCGTGCGAGGGTGGGGCCATGCGCATCGAGGTCGTCTGCCTGGGCAACATCTGCCGCTCGCCCGCTGCCGAGGCCGTGCTCGTGCACGAGCTGCGTGCGGCCGGCATCGAGGACGTGGAGGTGACCTCCGCGGGAACCGGTGGCTGGCACGTGGGGGAGGAGCCGTACCACCTGAGCCGGGCCGAGGGGGAGCGCCGCGGCTACGTCTTCGACACGGTGGCCCGCCAGCTGAGTGCGCGGGAGGTGGCCGAGGCCGACCTGGTGCTGGTGATGGACGAGTCCAACCTGCGCGACGTCCGCGCCCTGTCGCCCGATGCCGAGGCGGCGCGGCGAGTGGTGATGCTCGGGGCGTTCGCGCCGGGGGCCGAGCGGGACGGCGCGCAGGCCGTGCCGGACCCGTACGGCCAGGACGCCCCGGCGTTCACGGCCATGTACGACCAGGTGGAGCCGGCCGTGCGGGGCGTGGTGCGCGCCATCGAGGACGGGCGCGTGGACGAGGTGCTCGACCGGGAGGCAGCACGGATGCCGTGACGCGGCGGGAGCGAGGTGACGCCGCCGCCGGGTGACGGCGCCCAAGAAGGGGTGGGTCCGGTTGGTCGGGGTCGACGCCGCCCACGGCGTACGTCACCCCGGGTGAACCGGACCCACCCCCGATGTGGTGGAGCGGGCCTCAGTGGCTGTGGCCCTCGTGGCCGCTCTCCTCGGAGTGGTCGTGCTCGTGGTCGTGGTCGTGACCCTCGCCGTGGTCGTGGCCCTCGTGGTCGTGACCCTCGCCGTGGTCGTGGCCCTCGTGGTCGTGACCCTCGCCGTGGTCGTGGCCCTCGCCGCGGTCATGGCCCTCGTGGCCGTGGTCACCGTGCTCCTCCTCGACGGCGAACTCCGGCACCTCGGCGTCCACACCGTTGAGCTCGTTGGGCACGTGCTCCAGCGTGGCGGACTTGGTGACCTTCCACGCCTTCAGGTCGATGCGGTGCACCTTCTGGGTGGCCGGCTCGGTCACCCACGCGGTGTCGCCCATGACGTGCAGCGCCGGGCCCGGCTTCTGCCAGTCCTCCTTCTCCTTCCACGCCTTGATCACGGGCAGCTTGTCCGTGACCTTGCCGGTCTCGGTGTCGATGCGGTGCAGCGCGCCGTCGTAGCCCAGGACCAGACCGTCGCCGTCGGACGCACGCCCCAGCGAGCGGAACCAGTACGAGGTGCCCAGGTCCACGGTCCGCATCGTGCCGGTGCGCACGTCCGTCATGGCCACCTGCTCGGGGCGCTCGAACTCGGCGTCCTTCTGCACCTCGAGGTCGTGGAAGGCCACCGGGCTCTTGGCCGAGCCCTTGATGGTGCCCACGCGCGAGTAGTCGCCGGGCCCGTCGACCGGCTTGAAGCGCTTGCCGTCCCAGATGACCGCGCCGTTCTCGCAGCCGAACACCACGCCGCCCTTGACCTCGGCCTCGCCGTGCACACCCGGGCAGTTGTCGTACTCGGCCAGCTTCTTGCCGTCGGCGTCCAGCGCCATGACGCCGTTCCGCTCGTCCTCGGTGCCCACGGTCACGAGCATGCCGCCGTCGTGGGTGGGCACGGCCACGCCGTGGTGGGCGTGCTCGGCGGTCCAGTCCTTGGTCTTGGGGGTGACCCCGGCCAGCAGCGACTCGGCCGTGAACTCCTTGACGGTGCCGGTGCCGTCGGCCCAGGTGAGCACACGGCCGTCGTCGAAGGTCACATGGCCGGGGTGCTCGCCCGCGATGGCGATGTCGGTGCGCACCGGGTCCTTGGCGTAGCTGTGCGAGTGGTCGCCGTGGGGCTGGCTCCACACGCCCAGGTCGAGCACCTGCCAGTGGTTGCCCTCGGAGAGTGCGAGGTGGCGGCCGTCACCCATGTCGTTGAGGCGCACGAAGCCCTCGGCCTCCAGCGGCTTGCCCACGGGCTTCAGCGTGGTGGCGTCGAGCACCTGCACGCCGCCGTCGTACGTGTAGGCGATGCGGGGCTGGGCGCCCGCGGTCTCGGTCGGCTCGGCGGCCTTCGCGTCGTCGCCGTGGTCGTGGGACTCCTCGCCCTCGTGGTCGTGGCTCTCCTCGGCGGCCCCGGTCTCGCTGCCCGAGGTGCTGGCCGAGGTGTCGCCGCCGGACTCCTCGGTTCCGCAGGCGGTCAGGGCGGTGGTGCCGGCGAGGCAGACGGAGAGGGCCAGGCCCAGACGACGCGGATGTGTGAGAATCGTTCGCATGGGCGGAGGATAGGCTCTTCTGAGAACACTTCGCAAAGTAGGGGTTGGGGTGCGAGGGGGCTTGCCCGCTGCTGGGCAGGGCCCGGTCCGCTGGGCTCCAGTCCTCAGGCCCGGGGCGCCACCGCCTCGAGGCCCGGCACGCCGTCGTTGATGCGGAAGCTCACGTCCGTGCGAGCCTCGGCCGTCCCGGAGGAGACGTCGGCCAGCACGCGGAAGTCCGCCGTCATGGCCTCGGGGGTGATGGTGGTGCGCACGTACCCGCGCAGGTCCTTGTAGTAGCGCAGATGGTCGTTCCACCCCAGGATCGGGTCGGTCTTCGTGGCGTCACCGTCGCCGCCGGAGGTGATGGAGGAGCACACCAGCTCAGCGCCCACCACGCGCTCGGCCTCGGCACCCTCGCCCTCGAAGTCCGCCAACACGTCGGCCGCCCAGTGGCGGTGCACGTCACCGGTGAGAACCACCGGGTTGCGCACCCCGGCGTCCACCCACCCGCGGGTGATGCGGTCGCGCGAGCCGACGTAGCCGTCCCAGCCGTCGTTGGAGTGGTGCTCCAGCTCGGGCTCCACCTTTCCGTCGCGCTCGGCGAAGAACACCTGCTGGCCCAGCACGTCCCACCGCTGGGAGGAGCGGCGCAGGTTGCCCAGCAGCCAGGCCTCCTGCTCGTCGCCGGTGAGGGTGCGGGCCGGGTCCAGGCGCTCGGTGCAGTTGGTGTCCCAGCCGTCGCCGCAGGCCTGGTCGTCGCGGTACTGGCGGGTGTCCATCATGTGGAAGTTCGCCAACTGTCCCCACTGCACCCTGCGGTACAGCAGGGTGTCGATGCCGCGAGGCATCTGCCGGCGGCGCAGCGGCATGTTCTCGTAGTAGGCCTGCATCGCCGCGGCGCGGCGGGCCAGGAAGTCCGGCTGCGGGATCTCGGGCTTCTCGTGCACCTCGTCGGCCCAGTTGTTGTCCACCTCGTGGTCGTCCCACACGACCAGCCACGGCGCCACCAGGTGGGCGGCCTGCAGGTCGGGGTCCGTCTTGTACTGGGCGTGGCGCTGGCGGTAGCCGGCGAGGGTGACCGTCTCCGGGCCCAGGTGGTCGCGGACGTTGCCGCCGGGGGTCACGTAGTCGCCCGCGGTGTACTCGTACTGGTAGTCGCCCAGGTGCAGCACCAGGTCCGGCTGGTCCTCGGCCAGTCGCCGGTAGGCGGTGAACCAGCCGTGCTCGTACTGCGCGCAGCTGGCAAAGGCCATGGCCAGCGCCGCGGGCATCTCGCCGGGGGCGGGGGCGGTCCGGGTGCGCCCCACCTCCGAGAGGTGGCGGCCGGCGCGGAAGCGGTAGAAGTACTCGCGGCCGGGGCGCAGCCCGTGCAGCTCCACGTGCACCGAGTGGGCGCCGGTGGGGCGGGCCAGCTCCGTGCCGCGTGCCACCACGTGGCGCATGCGCGCGTCGGTGGCCACCTGCCACTGCACGGGGACGGTGCGGGCCGGCATGCCGCCGAGCCCGTCCTCGGCCAGGGGGTCGGTGGCCAGGCGGGTCCACAGCACCATGCCGTCGGGGGCGGGATCGCCCGAGGCCACCCCGAGGGTGAACGGGTTGCCGCGCAGGGGGCGGTGGGCGGGGGTCACGTCCTGTCCGAGGGCCGTGGCCCCCGAGGCGGTGGTGAGGCCGGCCAGTGTGGCGCCGGCGGTGGAGGCGGTGAGCAGGGTACGGCGGGTGAGGGTGGGGGGCATGCGCGGGACGCTAGGTGGCAGAGGTGCTTTCACGGTGATGAGCGGGTGACGGAATCGTTGCCGGTCGGTGAACGCGACGTGCCTCGGTTGCGGACCGGCCCGTCTCCCGGCGCCCCACCAGAGCTCCCGATCCGGGCAGACCCCCGGTGCAGCGTCCGGGCCAGCGCGCCGCCCCGCCTCGGCTGGTCAGTACCGCCGCAGCGTGCGCCGGTCGGACTCCGTGTCGGGCACCACGGCATCGAGCACCATGGCCACCACCGTCACCACCACGGCCCCGATCACGGCGCTCCAGAAGAAGCGGTCCACGTGGAAGGCCAGTCCCAGCCTGCCGGCCGCCCAGGAGAGCAGCTGCAGCATCAGCGCGTTCACCACGAAGGTGAACAACCCCAGGGTCAGCACGATGAACGGGAAGCTGAAGAACTTCACCACCGGCTTCACCAGGGCGTTGATGACGCCGAACACCAGCGCCACCAGCAGGACGGTCACCAGGCGGGAGCCGAGCGGGTCCGAGGGGTCGCCCAGCGCGATGCCGGGCACGAGCAGGGCGGCCACCCACAGGGCGGCACCGTTGACGACGGTCTTGAGCAGCAGGTCGGCCATGCCCCCCAGCCTCCCACCACCGCGGTCCGGGTGTGACCTGGGCGACGTTAGATTGAGCCCCATGAGCGACCCCACCGACCAGGCCACCTTCACCACCGACCAGGTGCGTCTCCGCGACGCCCTCGACGCGCTGCCGGCCTACAAGCCCGGCAAGCCCGCCCCCGCGGTGGAGGGCCTCACGAGCTACAAGATCAGCTCCAACGAGAACCCCTACCCGCCGCTGCCGTCGGTGGCCCGGGCCGTGGCCGACGCCGCCCAGAGCTTCCACCGCTACCCGGACATGGGCGCCACCCGCCTGCTGGAGGCCATCGCCGACAACTGCGGCACCCAGCCGGAGAACGTGGCCGTGGGCACGGGCTCGGTGGGCCTGCTCCAGCAGCTCGTGCAGATCACCTGCGAGCCCGGCGACGAGGTGGTCTACGCCTGGCGCTCGTTCGAGGCCTACCCCATCGTCATCGGCCTGGCCGGCGCGAGGAGCGTGCAGGTGCCGCTGGACGCCGAGGCCCGCCATGACCTGCCCGCGATGGCGGAGGCGGTCACCGAGCGCACCCGCCTGGTGATCGTCTGCACGCCCAACAACCCCACCGGCCCCACGGTCCGCACCGGCGAGCTCGAGGAGTTCCTCGCCGCCGTGCCCAAGGACGTGTTGGTGGTCATCGACGAGGCCTACCTGGAGTTCACCGACGCCGAGGACGTGCCGGACGCCCTGGCCGTGCAGCGCGCCCACCCCAACGTGGTGGTGCTGCGCACCTTCTCCAAGGCCTACGGCCTGGCGGGCCTGCGCGTGGGCTACGCCATCGCCAGCCCCCGCGTGGCCGAGGCGCTGCGCAAGGCCGCCGTGCCCTTCGGTGTGAGCCAGCTGGCGCAGGACGCCGTGGTGGCCAGCTATGCCGCCATGGACGAGCTCGACGAGCGCGTGGCACATCTCAAGGACCAGCGCCGCGTGGTGGTGGACGGCCTGCGCGAGCAGGGCTGGGAGATCCCCGACGCACAGGGCAATTTCGTGTGGCTGCCGCTGGGTGAGCAGACCGTGGACTTCGCCGAGGCCGCCGCCGCGCAGGGCCTCGTGGTGCGCCCCTTCGCCGGCGAGGGCGTGCGCGTCACCATCGGCGAGGACGAGGCGAACGCGCGCTTCCTGGAGGTCGCCCGCGCCTTCCGCGAGCGGAACGCCTGAGCGCGTCACGGCCGGGGCCGTCGGGTCCCCACCCGGGTCCGACGGCCCCGGCCCCCGTAGTAGCGTGACCTGAGCCACAAGCCCGCCCGTTCGATCCCACGGGTGAGGCGGTGCGCGCCGTGACGGCGCCCAGTACCGAACGAGGAGACATCGTGAGCGACCAGAACGCCCCGATCCCGGAGGACGCCCTCCAGGACAGCGCGGCACGGGCCCCCGAGGGTGCCGCCCCGGCCGCACAGTCACCGGAGGCGCGTGCCGCCGCCGAGACCGCCGGGACCCCGGTGGACATCACCGACGGCGGCCCGGAGATGGTGCAGTTCCTGACCGCCGAGGGGGAGCGCGTCGAGACCGAGTTGAACGCGCCGTACGCCCACTACCTGCAGGGCGTGGACGACGAGTTCCTCAAGGCGCTCTACCGCGACATGGTGCTGGTGCGCCGCGTGGACGCCGAGGGCTTCGCGCTGCAGCGCCAGGGCGAGCTGGGCCTGTGGCCGAGCCTGCTGGGCCAGGAGGCCGCGCAGGTGGGTCTGGGCCGTGCGCTCAAGCCGCAGGACTACGTCTTCCCGGGCTACCGCGAGCACGGCCTGGCCTGGACCAAGGGCGTCCCGCCGGAGAACCTGCTGGGCATGTTCCGCGGCGTCAACCACGGTGGCTGGGACTCCAAGGAGAACAACTTCCACCTGTACACCATCGTCATCGGCAACCAGATGCTGCACGCCACCGGCTACGCCCGCGGCGTGCAGCTGGACGGCGCCTGGGCCACCGGCGACGACACCGTGGACACCGCCGTGGTGGCCTGCACCGGTGACGGCGGCACCTCGCAGGGTGACTACAACGAGGCCATGGTCTTCGCGGCCGTCGCCAAGTCGCCGTGCGTGTTCTTCGTGCAGAACAACCAGTGGGCCATCTCCGAGCCCACGCACCGCAACTTCGTCATCGAGCCCTTCAAGCGCGCCGCCGGCTTCGGCTTCCCGGGCGTGCGCGTGGACGGCAACGACGTCCTGGCCTCGATGGCGGTGGGCGCCTGGGCGCTCGACCACGCCCGTTCCGGCAAGGGCCCGGTGCTGGTGGAGGCGTTCACCTACCGCATGGGTGCGCACACCACGTCGGACGACCCCACCAAGTACCGCGACGACGCGCACGTGCAGGCGTGGAAGGCCAAGGACCCCATCGACCGCCTGAAGAAGCACATGGTGGCCCGCGGGGTCGGGGACGACGAGTACTTCGCCGCAGTGGACGCCGAGGCCGACGAGCTGGCCGCGCGCGTGCGCAAGGCTTGCCAGACCATGCCGGACCCCGAGCTGGCCACCATGTTCGACCACACCTACTCCGGCGAGCACGCCCCGCTGACCGACGAGGGTCGGGCGTTCGTCGAGTACCACGCCGGCTTCGAAGGGAACTGAGCACCATGAGCGCCAAGAAGATGACGCTGGCGAAGGCACTCAACGCCGGCATGCGCAAGGCCATGCAGGACGACCCCAAGGTGGTCATGCTCGGCGAGGACATCGGCCGCCTGGGTGGCGTGTTCCGCATCACCGAGGGCCTGGTGGACGAGTTCGGCGAGGAGCGGGTCATCGACACCCCGCTGGCCGAGTCCGGCATCGTCGGGTCCGCCGTGGGCCTGGCCCTGCGCGGCTACCGCCCGGTGGTGGAGATCCAGTTCGACGGCTTCGTTTACCCGGCCTTCGACCACATCGTCAGCCAGGTGTCCAAGATGCACGCCCGCTCGCTGGGCCACCTGAAGATGCCGATCGTCATCCGCATCCCGTTCGGCGGCGGCATCGGTGCCGTGGAGCACCACAGCGAGTCCAACGAGGCCTACTTCGCGCACACCGCGGGCCTCAAGGTGGTCTGTGCGGCCACTCCGGAGGACGGTTACTGGATGATGCAGCAGGCCATCAAGTCCGACGACCCGGTGGTCTTCTACGAGCCCAAGCGCCGCTACCACGAGAAGGGCGAGGTCGACTTCGCCACCGATGGCGAGGCCGCGCTGCCGCTGCACGCCTCGCAGGTGGTGCGCCCGGGCACGGACGTCACCGTGGTGACCTATGGCCCCATGGTGAAGACCTGCATGCAGGCCGCCGCCGCGGCCGAGCAGGAGGGCCGCTCGCTCGAGGTCATCAACCTGCGCACGCTCAACCCGCTGGACCTCGGCCCGGTGCTGGAGTCCGTGCGCAAGACCGGTCGCGTGGTGGTGGTGCACGAGGCGCCCACCTTCCTGGGCATGGGCTCGGAGATCGCCGCGCAGATCACGGAGAAGTGCTTCTACGAGCTGGAGGCGCCGGTGGCGCGCTGCGGTGGGTACAACATCCCCTACCCGCCCAGCCGCTACGAGGAGGAGTACCTCCCCAACCTGGACCGCATCCTGTTCCACGTCGACGAGGTCCTGGCGCACTGACGCGCCGGAGGGAGCAACGCACATGACCATTCAGCACTACGTGCTTCCGGACCCCGGTGAGGGTCTGACCGAGGCCGAGATCGTCTCCTGGAAGGTGAAGGTCGGCGACCAGGTCAAGGTCAACGACGTCGTCGTCGAGGTGGAGACCGCCAAGTCGCTGGTGGAGCTGCCCGTGCCGTTCGCCGGCACCGTGGTGGAGCTGCTGGCCCAGGAGGGTGACGAGGTGGAGGTCGGCGCGCCGATCATCGCCATCGAGGACGGTGAGGGCGGTGAGGGCGGTGGGTCCGCCGCGCCGGCCGGTGGTGCCTCGTCCATGGGTGCCGCCGATGCCGGTGGGGCGCCCGCCGTTGCCGAGGCGCCCGCACCGTCGGCCCCGGCCGCCGGCGGTGCCGCCTCCGGTGGGGGCGTGGAGCACTACGTGCTCCCGGACCCCGGCGAGGGCCTGACGGAGGCCGAGATCGTCTCCTGGAAGGTGAAGGTCGGCGACCAGGTCAAGGTCAACGACGTCGTCGTGGAGGTGGAGACCGCCAAGTCGCTGGTGGAGCTGCCGATCCCGTTCGCCGGCACGGTCGAGGCGATCCTGGCCGAGGAGGGCCAGGAGGTCCCGGTGGGTGAGGCGATCATCGCCATCCGCACCGGTGCCGGTGCGCCCGCCGCCGCGGCCCCGGCCGACCCGGGTGCCGGCGCCGCCGAGGCCCCCGCGGGCGAGGGCGACGGCGAGGAGCGCGTGGCCAACCTGGTGGGCTACGGCGCGGTGGCCGGTGCCACCTCGCGCCGCCGCCGCAAGGGTGGCGCCCCGGCGCCGTCCGGTGAGCGCATGCCCGAGGTGCCCGGCGAGGGCGCCTACGGCCAGCGTCAGGTGGCCGAGCCGACGCAGGCCTCGGCCCGCACGGCCCAGCCGGTGCACGAGTCCGTGGGACACGCGGCCTCCGGCGGTTCGCGCCCCAAGGCCAAGCCGCCGGTGCGCAAGTTCGCCAAGGACAACGGCATCGACCTGCGGACCGTGACGCCCACCGGGCCGAACGGCGTCATCACGCGCCAGGACGTGGAGCAGGCGCTGGCCGGTGGCGGTCAGGGCGGGGCCCAGGCGGCTCCGGCCGCTGCGGCCGCCCCCGCGGCTGCCCAGGCCCCCGAGGCCGCCGCGGCTGCCGCCCCGGTCGCCGCCGGCGAGCGGGAGACCCGCACCCCGGTCAAGGGCGTGCGCAAGATGACCGCGCAGGCCATGGTGAACAGCGCCTTCACCGCCCCGCACGTCACGGAGTTCATCACCGTGGACGTCAGCGCCATGATGGAGATGGTCGAGAAGCTCAAGGGCGACCGCGCGTTCAAGGACGTCAAGGTCACCCCGCTGCTGCTCGTGGCCAAGGCCGTGGTGCTGGCTGCCCGGCGCAACCCGGAGATCAACGCCAAGTGGGACGAGGCCAACCAGGAGATCGTGCAGTACCACGACGTGAACCTGGGCATCGCCGCGGCGACCCCGCGTGGCCTCATCGTGCCCAACATCAAGGGTGCGCAGGAGAAGTCGCTGGTGGAGCTCGGCGGCGCGCTGGGCGACCTGGTGTCCACGGCGCGTGCCGGGAAGACGTCCCCGGCCGACATGTCCGGCGGCACCATCACCATCACCAACGTGGGTGTCTTCGGGGTGGACTCGGGCACGCCGATCCTCAACTCCGGCGAGGCGGCCATCCTGTGCTTCGGCGCGGTGAACCGTCGCCCGTGGGTGGTCACCGACCGCGACGGCAACGAGACCATCGAGCCGCGCTGGGTGACCGAGCTGGCGCTGAGCTTCGACCACCGCCTCGTGGACGGTGACCTGGGCTCGCGCTACCTGGCCGACGTGGCCGCGCTGCTGCAGGACCCGGGCACGGCGTTCACCTGGTGAGGTACCGCCCCCGCACCGGGGTGACGCGATGACGTGAGCGGGCTCGTCCAGAGGGGCGGGCCCGCTCCGTCGTGCCCGGCCCCCGGGCGCCCTCCCACTCCTACGCCACCCACCCTCGTTGCCCCCCCCGCCCCGCCCACCCCCCCCGTTGAGTCGTCGCTTCCGGGGGTGAAACGGGCCAGTCGACCCCGAGGAACGACGACTCAACGGGGGGGGTGGGGCTGCGGGTGCGGATGCGGCCGCGGAGGTGGAGGCTGGCGGGGCCCCGTCCTCGGCGGGCTAGCCTGCGGCCATGCGACTGGTGGTGGGTGCGGTGATCGTGGACGACCTCGCGCACCCCACCGCCGTGCTCGCGGCCCACCGGGCGGCGGAGCGCGACCTGGCCCCCATCCCCGGTGCCACCGGCGAGGTGCCGCTGTGGGAGTTCCCCGGCGGCAAGGTCGATGCGGGGGAGGCGCCCGGGCAGGCCCTGCGCCGCGAGCTGGCCGAGGAGCTCGGCATCGAGGTGCGCCTGGGCGACGAGCTGGTGCCCCCGGCGGGCGGGGCCTGGCCCATCAACGACCGGCTCGAGCTGCGCCTGTTCCTCGCGGTCGTCACCGGCGTGGCCGGCGCCGGCCCCGAGGGGGTGGGCGATCTGCCGCGCGACGCGGCCGGGCGTGTGGTGCCGGACCCCGCATCGGCGCCGGATCCCTCCCACGACGCGGTGCGTTGGCTGGCCTGGCGCGAGGTGGCCGCCCACCCGTGGCTGCCCACCAACGTGGCGCCCGCCCGGCTCCTCGCGCAGCGATGGGGCGACGCCTCCCCGGGCCACGCGCGACGGGGGACCGGGTGAGGACACGCTGGGACACCCCGGTCACCGACGGAGGCCCCACCCTCGGGCAGCTCGCGGTCTCGGCCTACGGGCCGATGGTGCTCTGGTCGGTGGCGTTCGCCGCCGTGCAGCCGGTGATCCCCCTCATCGCGCTGCGGCTGGGTGCGCCGGCCGGACAGGCGGCGCTGGTGGTCTCCGTGCAGGGGGTCGCGGCCATGTTGGTGGGCATCCCCGCCGGCCTGGCGACCGAACGGGTCGGTGAGCGGCGTGCCATGACGGCGGCCGCAGGGCTGGCGGTGGTGTCGCTGGCGGTGGTGCTGACCACGTCATCGCTGGTGCTCCTGACCCTGGGCGTCGCCCTCCTGGGGGTCTCCAGCAGCGTGTTCATGCTGGCGCGGCAGAGCTACCTCACCTCGGCGTTCCCGCGGCAGATGCTGGCCCGGGCCATGTCCACGCTGGGAGGCATGGCCCGCATCGGGTTCTTCGTCGGCCCGGTGCTGGGCGCCGGGACCATCTGGGCCGTGGGCATCCGCGGGCCGGTGGGGCTGTCTCTGGTGCTGGTGCTGGCCCTGGTGGGGCTCACCCTGCGCCTGCCGGCCCTGCCGGGGGAGTCCCACTGCAGCGACACCCGACCCCCACCGCTGCGGGGTGTGGTGCGGGCGCACTGGAGGCTCTTCGCCACCCTCGGGTTCGGGGTGGTGCTGTGCGCTGCGGCCCGGAGCTCGCGGACGGTGGTGATGCCGTTGTGGGGGCACCACATCGGGGTGGATGACTCGGTCATCGCGCTGGTGGTGGGCCTGGCCGGCCTGCTGGAGACGCTGGTGTTCTACCCGGCCGGTGTGCTCATGGACCGGGTCTCCCGGCGGGCCAACGCCATCCCGTCCATGGCGATCCTGGGCCTGGGCATCGCACTGGTGGCATTCGCTGACTCGGCGGCGCCCCTGGCCCTGGCCGCGGTCGTCATCGGCCTGGGCAACGGGTTGGGGTCCGGCATCGTCATGACCCTGTCGGGCGACGTGGCACCGCGGGTGGGTAGGCCGTCCTTCCTCGCGGTGTTTCGCACCCTGGCCGATGCGGGGGCGGCCACCGGTCCGGTGGTCCTGTCGGGGGTCACGGCGGTGGCGGGTCTGACGACCGCGGTGCTCACGGCCGCCGGGTTCGGGTTCGGCGCCTCGGCGGCGTTCGCCCGGTGGGTGCCGCGGGAGCACCGCGCCGAGGGCTGAGTCGGGCGGTGGCGCCGCCCCGGCGCTCGGTACTGCTGGTGCTGCGGGTGCGCTCCGTGTGTCCGAGGCGGCCGTGGGTCCCCAAGGCGACGAACAGCGCCAGCACCCCCAGGCCCAGAGCGGCCGGCCAGGTGCTCTCGACCTCCCGACCGGTGAGCGTGCCCGCCACCAGGAGCGCCCAGTTGAGGGCGTTGTGCCCCAGTACCGCCAGCAGGAGGGAGCCTCCGGAGCCGTCGTGCACCCAGCACAGCACCACTGACAGGCTCACCACCAGCAGCAGGTAGGCCAGGAGCTGGCTGGGCTCGTGTCGGGCGGTGTCCCACTCGGTGGTGAGGAAGAGCGGGGCGTGCCACAGGCAGTGGATGACGCCCAGCACCAGCGCACTCGGTAGAGGGGCGAGCCGTGACTGGAGGCGGGGGAGGGCCACGCCCCGCCAGCCGATCTCCTCCTGCAGCGGTCCGCCCATCAGGTAGACCACGAAGCTGCTGGCCAGCAGCGTGAGCGTGGCGGCCGTTCCGCCGGGGGCCTGGAGGCCGTCCGCGGGGGTGAGGAAATAGCCCACGGCCGTGGCCACCGGGATCGCCGCGAGCGCCACCAGGTACCAGCCGGGGTGCGCGCGCCACTGGAGAAGTCGCCCGAGGAGGCGACCCACGGCGGACCGTCCCTCGGCCGCCCAGGTCACCAGCAGCGCGGCCGCGAAGGGCCCGGCGAACATGCCCAGCTGGTTGATGCCGGCGACCTGACTCAGCGTGGGCTGCCATGGCAGGACGTCCAGGCCACTGGCCGACAGCCACCAAGGGCTCCAGATCAGCCACGAGCTGAGGTAGGCCAGCGCGACGAAGGAGACCAGTGGGTGACGGCGGACGAACGTGGCCATGGGCGTCCTCGGGTGTCGGGGACCGGGTGGTACCTCCAGCATCGCACCTGCCCCGCACCCGGCCGCGGCTACTCTCCGGTGACCATCCACGCCGTGCCGCGAGCACGCCACACCAGGGCCGCCCCACGCAGGACCATGAAGGCGGCGAAGGCGCACCAGAGCCAGACCATGGCCGAGGGGGCCGAGGTGCCGGCGGGCACGGCCTCGCGCACCAGCCACACCACGGGCAGGTAGGCCACCAGCACCGCGGTCTGTGCCCACGCCAGCCAGCGGGCGTCGCCGGCGCCGATGAGCACCCCGTCGAGCACGAACACCACCCCCGCCACGGGCTGCACCAGCCCGGCCACCAGCAACCCGGCTGACAGCGCCTCCTGAACGGCCGGGTCGTCGGTGAACAGTGCCGGCAGCACGCCCGCCAGCGCCACCAGCAGCACCCCGGTGACCACGCCGAACCACACGCCCCACCAGGTCATCAGACGGGTCATGGCGCGGGTACCCCTGGTGTCCCCGGCGCCCAGCGCCTTGCCGGTGAGCGCCTGGGCGGCGATGGCCAGCGCGTCCAGGGCAAAGGCCAGGAATCCCCAGACGGTCATGGCCACCTGGTGGGCCGCCAGGGGCACGTCGCCCAGCCCGGCCGCGAGCCACGTGGTGAGCAGGATGACCCCGCGCAGCGCCAGGGTGCGCACCAGCAGCGGGACCCCGCCGAGGGCCGCGGTGAGCACCCCGGCCGGCGTGAACGCGGTGGGCGCGGCATGGCGCCGCACGTGCCGGCCGAGGAGCCACAGCAGGCCGGCCGCCATGCCCGTCTGCGCGATGACGGTGCCGGTGGCCGCCCCGGCGATGCCCCAGCCCATGCCGAAGATCAGCCAGGCGTTGAGCGCCGCGTTGGCCGCGAAGCCGAGCGTGGCCGCCACGAGCGGCGAGCGGGTGTCCTGCAGGCCGCGCAGCACCCCCGTGACCGCCAGCACCACCAGCATCGGTGGGATGCCGAGGGCCGAGATGCGCAGGTAGGTGGCGGCCTGTCCCGTGGCCGGGCCGGACGCCCCGAAGAGGCCCGCCAGCGGCGCGGCGAGCGCCGCGGTGAGTGCCGCCGTCACACCGCCGAGCAGCAGCGCCAGCCACACGCCGTCCACGCCGGCGGCCAGGGCGCCACGCGTGTTGCCGGCCCCCATCCGCCGCGAGACCACGGCGGTGGTGCCGTAGGCCAGGAAGACGAACATGCCCACCGCCGTGCCCAGCGCGGCCGTGGCCACGCCCATGCCGGCCAGCGCCTCGGTGGAGACGCGTCCCACCATGGCGGTGTCCAGCAGCAGGAACAGCGGTTCGGCGATGAGGGCGAAGAACGCCGGCACCGCCAGCGCGAGGATCTCGCGCGGCCCGGCGCCCTCAGGGCCCGTGGTCTGGTCCGGGGTCGAGGACGTGGGCTCCGGGCTGGTCACGCGCGGAGTGTCGCAGACAGACCGTGGACCGGGCCCGCCGGGTCGCCGTCGGGCCAGCCCGACAGCGATCCGGCCGGCTGGCAGGATGTCGCTCGACGCCGGAGATCACGAGGGTGGAGACATGAACGGACGCACCGCACCAGCCCACCTGAACCCCACCGATCCGATGGCCGTGGCGGGAACGGCTGTAGATGATCTGCACACGACCGGCCCGCTGCGCCGCGAGCTCTCCCGCACGGCCCGTAGCGCGCTCTACCTCCTGCTCGACCTGCCCCTCACCGTCGCCGCCTTCTGCGTGGCCGCCATCGGGGTGAGCGGGAGCCTCAGCATCCTCCTGGCGCCTCTCCTCCTGCCGGGGACCGGGATGGCCCTGCGCGCCCTGGCCCGCGTGGAGCGCGGGGCGCTGGGTGGTCTCCTCGGGATCCGTACCGAGGAGCCCCCGTACCCCGCCCCGCTGCGGGACGCCCGCGACCTCCGCGAGCATATCCTGCACCCCCAGCTCTGGCTCGACGTCGTCTGGGCCCTGGTCGGGTTCCTGGCCTCCCTGCTGACCTTCACCCTGGTGGTGACGTCCGGCGGCCTGGCGCTGTCCGGTGTCACCGCGCCGCTGTGGCTCCCGTTCCTCCGCAGGCTGGACGGGTACCGGTCCTCCGCCGAGGACCTCTTCGGGACCGGAGGCTTCTGGCCGGACCTCCTGGTCAACCTGGGCCTTGGCGCTGCGGGTGCGCTGCTCCTGTGGGCCGTCTGCCGCTGGATCGCCCCGGTCCAGGGCCACGCGGCCGCCGTCCTGCTCTCCGGCCGGGCCACCCAGGACAACCTTGCTGCCTCCCGTCGGGCCCACCGGGCCTCGCAGCAGGCCGAGCTCAGCGGTCTGCAGCGGCTGGAGCGCGACCTGCACGACGGCCCTCAGCAGCAGCTCGTGCGGCTGCAGATGGACCTCGCCCGGGCCCGAGCGGCCGTGGACGCCGACCCGCAGCGTGCAGGCCGGATGCTGGACGACGCGAGCCGTCTGACCCGGGACACCCTCGGGGAGCTGCGCCAGCTGTCGCGCGGCATCGCCCCGCCGGTGCTCGTCGACCGCGGCCTGGTCGAGGCCGTCCGGGAGCGCGCCGTCAGCCACCCCCTGCCGGTCGCGGTGACTGGCAGGCTGGAGCGGCGCCTGCCCGAGCACCTCGAGACCGCCCTCTACTACGCCGCCAGCGAGGCCCTGGCCAACGCGGCCAAGCACGCCGACGCCCAGCACGTGCGCGTGAGCATCGGCCAGCGTGACGGGTGGGTCGGGCTCACGGTGGCCGACGACGGACGGGGCGGCGCGGACCCCGCATCGGGCCATGGTCTGGCCGGGCTGGCCCAGCGCCTGGAGGGGGTCTACGGTCGACTCACCGTCGACTCTCCGGTCGGCGGCCCCACCCGGATCACCGCGGAGGTGCCCCTGCCGTGAGCACGTCCCCGTCGCTGCGGGTCGTCGTGGCCGACGACTCGGTCCTCCTGCGGGAGGGGTTGCAGCTCATCCTCGCCGACGCCGGCCACCAGGTGGTGGCCGGCGTCGGCGACGGTGACGCCTTCGTCGCCGCGATGGCCGAGCACCGGCCCGACCTCGGCATCGTCGACGTGCGCATGCCGCCCACCCACACCGACGAGGGGTTGCGCGCCACGCTCGCCGTGCGGCGGGCCGACCCCTCGGCGCGCGTGCTCGTCCTCAGCCAGTACGTGGTGGCCGGGTACGTGGACGAGCTGCTCGCCGAGGACGCCTCCGGCATCGGCTACCTGCTGAAGGACCGCGTGGCCGACCTGCGGATGCTCGGTGAGTCTCTGCAGCAGGTGGCTGCCGGGGGGACGGTGCTCGACCCGGACGTCGTCCGCCAGCTGCTCGGGCGTCGGCCCGTCGCCGACCCGGTGGCCACCCTGACCCCGCGGGAGCGGGACGTGCTCGAGCTCATGGCTGCCGGGCGCACGAATGCCGGCATCGCCGAGGAGCTGGTGGTCACCGAGGGGGCGGTGGAGAAGCACACGCAGCGGTTGTTCGCGAAGCTCGGACTCAGCGAGGGGGACCACCACCGGCGCGTGCAGGCCGTGCTGGCCTGGCTCCGGCACACCGGGATCGACCTGCCCGACTGAAGTGGATCGTCCGTTGCCCGTGCTGTGCGGGGACCTCTCAGGCCGCCGAGGAGCTGCTGCCCCAGGCGGCCTGCAGGATGTCGAGCTGCCGGGAGAACGCGGTCTCGCGGGCCTTGGCGGGGAGTCCGGCGCACGACCCGAGCTCCAGGGCCACGTACCCGTGCACCCCGGCCCACAGGCTGAGGACGGCGGCCGGCAGCTCGGCCGCGCGTGACGTGGGCAGGACACGCCGCACGGCCTCCACGAGGGGGGCGATGCCCTCGAACTCCAGCCACGACCCCGCCGGGCTGGCGCCCTGCGGCGGCGCGTCGAACATCACCGCGTAGAGGTCGGGGTGCCCCAGGGCCCAGTCGCGGTAGGCGTGGCCCAGGCGTCGCAGGTCCGCCTCGGGGTCGTCGGTGGTGCCGATGGCGTGCTGGGCCGCGCTGAAGCTGCTGACGGCGGCCTCGCGCACGGCCTCGAGGAGCTCGTCCTTCCCTCCGAAGAGGGTGTAGACGGCAGCGGTGGAGGTGCCGCACCGGGTGGCCAGGCGTCGCAGGGAGAGCGCGGCCGAGCCCTCCTCGGTGAGGGTGCGCGCGGCTGCCGCCACGAGGCGGTCGCGGAGCGCGTCGTCGTGCACACGGGGTCTGGCCACTGGACGAGCCTACCCGCGAGGTGGTTCACTAACGGTGTTACAAAACGGCGTCATGAAAAGGGTGGGTCATGTCCACGAGGTTCACGCGCTACACCGCATCGCCCGAGGGGGAGGTCACGGTCTTCCTCATCGGCATGCGCGTCAACAGCCCGCTGCAGGTGCGCCGATGGGGGCCCGTGGTGATGGCCATGCCGCGCATGCTGAGGTACCTGTCGAGCACGCCCGAGGCCGGGATGTTGGGACACCACCAGTGGTTCGGCCGCACCACGATCCTGCTGAGCTACTGGCGCAGCCCGGAGCACCTGCAGCGCTTCGCGGCGGACGCCGAGGGGCCGCACCTGGAGCCGTGGCGTCGGTTCCGCGCCCTGGCCCAGGACGGCGACGTGGGCGTGTGGCACGAGACCTACGTGGCCGGACCGGGCTCGCGGGAGGCCGTCTACGCCAACATGGGCGAGGGGTTCGGCCTGGCCGGGGCCCTGGGGGCGGTGCAGATGGGCGCGGGCCTGCAGACCCATGCGCAGCGCCTGCGGGCGGTCGGCCAAGGCTGAGCGCCCGCAGGCCGTCCGGCGGGGCTCGGGGGGCACCCCGTCAGTCCTCGCGGGCCTTGCGGGTCTCGCGCTCGCTGGCCTTCTGCAGTGCCTCGACCAGCTCGTCCTTGGTCATGTCGGACCGGCCCTCGACGTCCAGCTCCTGGGCCAGCTCGTAGAGGTGCTCCTTGGAGGCGTTGGCGTCCACACCGCCGGCGGTGTCGCCCTGCGGGTCCGGGCCGCCCTCCTCGGAGGCCTCGTCCGAGGGGCCGTTCTCGGGCTTGGGCTCCCAGTGGTCGCCGACCTTCTCGTGGGTCTGCTTCACCGCGGCCCAGGCCGTCCGGGCGGCGCGGGACTCGTCGTCGTACTGCTCCACCGCGGAGTCGTAGGCCTTGGCGAAGGTGTCCTGGGCCTTCTGGTCAGAGCGCTCCAAGGTGTCGGGGATCTCGCTGCCCTTCGCGTGGTCGTCCTTGCCGGTCTTCGGCATCGTGTCCTCCTGGCTCTCGGGGGTGACGGGTCGGGACGGGTGGCTCGGGCCTGACCGGCGCCGTGGGTGTCCTCAGCTGGCGCGGACGTCCTTGACCACCGGCAGGCGCATCGGGGCAGGACCGGCAGCGCGACAGGTCAGCTGGTGCGGCTCGGTGGTCACGGTGTGGCCGGTGACCTGCACGGGCTCACCACGCACCACCAGATCCACCTGCCAGGCCTCCTCGCTGCCCGACTGGCCGGTCACGACCACCTCGCCCCACCCCATCGGGCCGAGTTCCCGCATCGATGCGGCGACGGCCGCCTGGGCGGGCGGGGTCAGCCCACAGCGGCCCCGCAGGCGGGTGGGGTCCACGGCGCTGGCGAGGTGGGCGCGCAGGTCGGCGGTGGCCGATGCGGGGTCGCTGCCGCCGTAGATCGCCCCGTCGGGCAACAGCACCACGTTGGCGGCGAACCGGTCGCCGCCGGTGTGGGTGCACTCCCACACCGCCTCGGGCCACTCCTCGGCCAGCGCAGCGGCCACCGGCCGGCCGCGGATCGCGCAGCACACGTCCTTCAGCCCGTGCGTGCAGACCATGACGATGCCGGGTTCGCCGGCCTGCGGCACGGTCGCCTCCGCATCGGGCCAGGTGCCGAACGACTCCACGGCCCGCACCAGGTCACCGTCGCTGTGCGCAGTCCCCCAGAGCAGGGGGCGCGGGCGGTCGGTGTCCACCAAGCAGAACCGGCGCGTGGGGTGACCGGGCTCGGGGCGTGCCCCCGGGCGGCGGATCAGCATCAGGCGGGCGCCGGCGGACTCCAGGCGGGCTCGGAGCTCCTCCTTGGCGCGGTCGTAGCAGTCGAGGCCCTCCCAAGCGCTACGGCCCCAGTCACCGTTCTGCTCCACCAGGAACCAGCGTCGCGCCGGCGGGGCGGTGCCCACCATCGTGTCGCCGCGCTCGCGGGCGCCGTCGGAGCAGCGGAAGGCGGGGGAGGGGCTCACGGCTGCACCTCCACCAGGCCCCGGCGCACGAGGTCCTGCACCACAGTCAGCGGGGCGGGGAGGGCGTCGGTGCGGTGCGGGCCGTCCTGCAGCGCGGTCACCACCGCGCGGGCGTCCTCGTCCAGGTCGAACCAGCCCAGTCGGGTGTGCAGACGGTCGGGGCGAGCGGGGTCGTCCCCGAGCTCCAGCCCACCGCGCAGGGCGACGGTGCTGGCCGTGCCGAGCCCCTCGGCGGCTGCCAGCTGGGCCAGCGGGGGCGCGGGGTCCGGGCGCCGGGTGGCCCGCACCTGGGTGCGGAACGCCCGGGCGAGCGCCGCGGCATCGAGGGAGTCGATCGCCTCGTGCAGGGCGCCGCGCAGCTGCTCCAGCGTGGGGCCGACGACGGCGGCGTCGTCGGGGCGGGCCCCCAGCGGCAGGTTGGCACGCAGGGCGGGTTCTTGGCGCAGGCGCGCGCGGGCCGCCTCCAGGGCGGCGCCGGCGACGTGGTCGGGAGTCCAGGTGTGGACCCCGATGGTCAGGTGGGCGCTGATGCCGCCGAGGGCCGCCGCGGCGTGGATGGTGCCGCGGGGCAGGTAGAGCACGTCACCGGGCTCCAGGACGGTGTCGACCACGGGGTCCTCGTGCGCGGTGCGGTGGGCGACCTGCTCGCGCACGGTGTCCCACGGCTGGTCGCGCAGCGGGTGCTCGATGACGGGCTCGTGGAGGGTCCAGTGCTTGGTGCCGTGGACCTGCAGGACGAACACGTCGTGCACGTCGTAGTGGGCGGAGAAACCCTGGTTCTGGGGAGGGGTGATGTAGGCATTCACCTGAACCGGGTGACGCAGGTCCTCGCCGAGACGGCGGGCGAACTCCGCGATCGGCCGCCAGGTGCGGTGCAGCCCCTGCAGCACGATGGTGGAGCCGCCGGCGAACAGGGAGCGCACCCGGTCCTCGTCCACCTGGTCGGAGGCCCCCGCGCCGGTGCCCCCGCCGCGGGTGAAGCGCGACTCGGGCAGGGTCTGCCCCTCCTTGGCCATACGCAGGAAGGGGGTGCGCAGGGCGCGGTGCGTCAGCAGCTCGTCGACGGCCTCGAGGGAGAAGAGGTCGGCGAAGTCGTCACCACCGCGTTCGGCGGCGGTGACGTGGAGGGGGCGGGTGCCCCAGGACCGCCCCGCGAAGTCGGCCGGGTCCGTGTGGAGGAGCCGACGCAGTGCGGGGCGGTCCTGGGAGGCCGGGGCGGACCCGGCAGCTGGGGTGCTCACTCAGACCGCGGCGCCACCGTCGGCCGGGCCGTGGGCACCGCTGTCGGCGCCGGCGTCGGCACCGCCGTCACCCGCGCCACCATCCGCACCGCCGTCGCCGGCAGCGCCATCCGCACCGCCGTCGCCGGCGGCACCGTCACCGGCCGCGCCGTCGGCACCGCCGTCGCCCGCGGCGCCGTCAGCACCACCGTCACCGGCAGCGCCATCGCCGGCAGCACCGTCAGCGCCGCCGTCGCCGAGCAGCTGGGCCGGGTCGAGCTCGTCGTTCTTCGGGGCGTCCGTCATGGTTCCTCCTTCTCGACGGCCCCGCCGGTCGGGGCCAGGTGCCCAGTCTGGTGCAGCACCCCGGCTCCTTCAACAGCGGGATCCCGCGGCCTGTGGACGGGGTGACGGGTGGTCGCCCCCTGCGCCGCGGACTGTGGGGGACGCGGTGCGGGCCCAGCTCGTCCACGACTTTCCACGCACACGCGGTGGACGGCGTCTGCGCAGGTCAGAGGCCCCTTCACCGGGCGCCCGGGCGTGTTGCCCACCGGCTTCCCCACAGGCTCGTCCACAGCCTGTGGGGAGAGGTAGACCATCGGTCCACACCGGTCTCCACAGACTGTCCACAGGGCCGTTTGGGGCTGTCGGTGGTGGGGCCTACCGTGTGCACGCGCGCGCAGGCCGGGGACCGACGAGGGCGCTTCGAGGAGTGGGAGAGCACATGAGCGATCACGAGTACGAGCCGCCGCCGGACGACGGCCCGGGCATGGACCGGATGCCCCCGCAGGACGTGGACGCCGAGCGTTCCGTGCTGGGCGGCATGCTGCTGAGCAAGGACGCCATCGCCGACGTGCTCGAGGTGGTGCGCGGGGCGGACTACTACCGTCCGGCCCACGAGCTCATCCACGAGGCGATCCTCGACCTGTTCGGCCGGGGCGAGCCGGCCGACGCCATCACCGTGGCCGACGAGCTCACCAAGCGCGGCAACCTGCAGCGCGCCGGCGGGCAGGCCTACCTGCACGAGCTGATGCAGGCCGTGCCCACGGCGGCCAACGCCGGCTACTACGCCGAGATCGTGGCCGAGCGCGCCATCCTGCGCCGCCTCGTGGAGGCCGGCACCCGCATCGTGCAGATGGGCTACGGGCAGGGCGGGGGCGAGGTCGAGGACGTCGTCAACGCCGCCCAGGCCGAGGTGTACGCGGTCTCGGACAAGCGTGGCGCGGAGGACTACCAGATCATCGGCGACATCTTCGACGCCACCGTCGACGAGATCGAGCACGCCGCCGGCAGCTCGGGCGAGATGGTCGGAGTGCCCACCGGATTCGCCGACCTCGACCGCCTCACCAACGGTCTCCACGGTGGTCAGATGATCGTGGTGGCCGCCCGACCGGCCATGGGAAAGTCGACGCTCGGCCTGGACATCTGCCGGTCGGCCAGCATCGAGCACGGCCTGGCGTCGTGCATCTTCTCGCTGGAGATGAGCAAGACCGAGATCGTCATGCGCATGCTCTCGGCCGAGGCGTCCATCCAGCTGCAGAAGCTCCGCAAGGGCGACGTGGACGAGGGTGACTGGGCGAAGATCGCCGAGACCCAGGGGCGGCTCAGCGTGGCCCCGCTGTTCATCGACGACAGCCCCAACCTGTCGCTCATGGAGATCCGGGCCAAGGCGCGGCGCCTCAAGCAGCAGCACAACCTCAAGCTCGTGGTCATCGACTACCTGCAGCTCATGACCTCCGGCAAGAAGGTGGAGAGCCGCCAGCAGGAGGTCTCGGAGTTCTCCCGTGCGCTCAAGCTGCTGGCCAAGGAGCTCGAGGTGCCGGTCATCGCCATCTCGCAGCTGAACCGTGGACCCGAGCAGCGCACGGACAAGAAGCCGCAGATGAGTGACCTGCGTGAGTCGGGCTGCCTCACGGCCGACACGCGGGTGCTCCGGGCGGACACCGGGGCCGAGGTCACCCTGGGTGAGCTGATGGTGAGTGGTGCCCGGGACGTGCCGGTGTGGGCGCTGGACGACTCGATGCGGTATGTCCGCCGCCACCTCACGCACGTCTTCCCGACGGGCATCAAGCCGGTCTTCCGCCTCACCACCACGTCCGGCAAGACGCTGCGGGCCACCGCGAACCACCCGTTCCGCACCTACCGCGGGTGGACGGCCCTGGAGGAACTCCGCCCTGGTGACCGGCTCGCCGTGCCGCGGCACGTCCCGGCGCCGGAGCAGTGCACCCCGTGGACCGCGGCGGAGGTCGTCATGCTGGCCCACCTCATCGGGGACGGGTCGTTCGTCCGGCGTCAGCCGATTCGGTATGCGAGCGTCGACGAGGCAAATCTCGCGGCCGTGACGGAGGCGGCGCAGCACTTCGGGATCACAGCGGTGCGTGACGACCACGAAGCCGCGCGGTGCACCTCCTTGCGGCTCCCCGCGCCGTACCGCCTGACCCATGGCAAGCGGAACCCCATCGCGGCGTGGCTCGACGAGATGGGCCTGTTCGGTGCGCGGAGCCACGAGAAGTTCGTCCCCGAGGGTGTGTACTCGCTGCCCAAGGAGCAGATCTCCTTGTTCCTGCGCCACCTCTGGGCCACGGACGGGTCGGTGACCGTCACGAGGGGTGGCCGTGGGGGTCGCGTCTACTATGCCTCGACGTCCAGAGAACTTGTGGACGGCGTCTCGCGTCTGCTTCTGCGTTTCGGGATCTCCTCGCGGATCCGCACCACCTCAAAGGGTGACTACCGACCGGGCTACACGCTGGACATCTCCGGGACCAACAGCCAGCGTCGCTTCCTGCAGGAGATCGGCGTCCACGGTCAGCGGGGAGAGGCGGCAACGCAACTCCTGGAGATCCTGCGGGGTCTCACCGCGAACACCAACGTCGACACCGTCCCGCGTGAGGTCTGGGACGACGTGCGGGTAGCCATGCAGGAGAAGGGCATGACCACCCGTGCCTTCCAAGCCGAGCTCGGAACCCAGTACTGCGGATCGGCGCTGTACAAGAGCGCTCCGTCCCGTGAGCGACTGGCCCGCGTGGCTCAGGTACTGGACTCGGCCGAGCTCGACCTCGTGGCGTCCAACGACGTGCTGTGGGACGAGGTGCGATCCGTCGAGTTGGAGGGCGTCGAGCCTGTCTTCGACGCCACCGTGGCCGGAGCGCACAACTTCGTCGCCAACGGCATCGCCGTCCACAACAGCATCGAGCAGGACGCCGACATGGTGATCCTCCTGCACCGCGAGGAGGCCTACGAGAAGGAGTCACCCCGGGCGGGTGAGGCGGACTTCATCGTGGCCAAGCACCGAAACGGCCCGACGGACACCATCACTGTGGCGTTCCAGGGTCACTTCAGCCGGTTCAAGGACATGGCCCAGGGCTTCTGACGGGCAGGCCGCGGGGCCGGGCGGGGGCCATCTGCCCCGCCCGGCCCTGCCGCGGTTCGGTGCGCCTTAGGCGTCCCGCTGGATGCGCCGCGCGAACTTCGCGATGCGGTCCCGCAGGCCCTCGATGCGCAGCTCGGTCCAGAACTCCTTCTCCTCCGGGGTGGCCCGGTCACCGACCTCGCTGACCGTCGGCGCCCGCCGTACGTTGCGCGAGCACGAGAAGTCGGTGCAGGCCAGTACGCCCACGGTGGCGCCGCGGCGCCCGGCGGCGCCGGCCAGCGAGGCCACCACCATCCGGACGTTCTCCGTGGCCTCGATGTCCTGGCACCACACGCAGATGGCCTTGCGGCGCGTGGGTGTGCCGGAAGCGGGTCGCAGCAGGATGGAGGTGACGACGCTGTCCAGATGCAGGACGACGTAGGACCGGTTCGGTCGCTTGGCGTCCGTCCAGCCGAGGTAGTCCAGCGACTCCCAGTCGACGGTGTCGAGCTCGGGGAGGATCGCCTGGGTGGCCTCGCGCCTGGAGGCGTTGACGAAGGACGTGCGGATGTCCTGTTCGGTCACGGGGTGCATGGGGGTCTCTCTTCGTGGCGGTGCGGGGCGCACGCGGGCACGACGGACCCCGAGGGGGTCACCGCCAGCCGTGGGTGCGCAGGGGGATGCGGGGGAAGGTCGCGCGCACCGCGCTGCAGGCCTGCATGGCCGCCTCCTCTCCCGCGCCGTGGCGCGTCACCGTCGATGCCGCCGTGGGCCCGGTCGGCGGTGGGCAAGGTTAGGGAGCGGCCTCCGGCAGGGTCAAACGCCGTCCGGGGCCATGCCCCCCGCATCGGGCAGGATGGTGCCCATGAAGGTGATGTTCCACGGGTGCCTGCGCACCGTCCCGGGCCGCGGCGCCGACCTGCTGGCCATCCTCTCCGAGCAGGGCGGCGCCGAGCCGATGCCCGGCAACCTGCTCTACCTCGTCGCCTCCGACCCGGAGGACCCCGATGCCGTGTGGGTCACCGAGGTGTGGGAGTCGGCCGAGCACCACCAGGCCTCGCTGCAGCTGCCCGCGGTGCGCTCCCGCATCGAGCGGGCGGTGCCGATCCTCGACCCCGAGGGCATGAGCCACCAGGTGCTCACGCCGGTGGCGGGCATCCCCGGCTGACCGGCCGGCCCCTCAGGCGCCGTTCGTGGCGAACGCCTTGAGCGCCGTCAGGTCGCCGTTGAACAGGTCGGTGTCGTACCCGAGCTCCTCCCACGCGGCGTTCTGCCAGATGGTGTGCTCGACGCCCTTCCACGCGTCCGGCAGCGGTCCCGGGGAGTCGGTCCAGTGGGCGATCCACAGCGGCGTGGAGCGCCACGAGGGGCTGCTGCCCATGCACTGATCCCACCAGCTGCGGGCGGTGTAGATGATCGGCCGCGTGCCGGTGCGCTCCTGGTAGCGGCCCACGAAGTCGGCCACGAACTGCTGCAGTTCCGCGGGGGTCCTGTCGTAGCAGTCGTTGCCCTCGTAGGGGTTCCACTCGATGTCGAGGGCTCCCGGCAGGGTGCGGTCGTCCGGCGTCCACCCGCCACCGTGCTCGATGAAGTAGTCGGCCTGGGTGGCGCCGTCCGTCACCTTGGGGTTGGCGAAGTGGTACGAGCCGCGCACCACGCCCTCCTGTGTGGCGCCGGTCCACTGCTCGGCGAACTTGGTGTTGAGCAGGTAGTCGCCCTCGCTGGCCTTGATGTACGCGAACTCGATGCCGTTGCCGTGCCAGGTCTTCCAGTCGTTGCCCACCGTGTGGCCGCTGACGTCCATGCCGGGGACCGCAGCCTCGGCGCGGAAGGGGTCGGCCGGGGTGGTCTGCGGGGCTGCCGGGCCGGCGGCGTCGTGGCCGTCCCGGAGGCGCCACCCCATCGGCGCGCCGTGCCGGGCGTCCACGCCGTGCTGGCGGGCCACCGCATCGGGGCGGGGTGCCTCCCGGCGGTCCTCGGCCACCGATTCCGCAGTGGCGGCGGGCGCGGTCAGGCCGGTGACGGCCACGGTAAGGAAAGCGTAAAGACTTGTGCGACGAGCGTTTTGGAGTACTGTGATCCTCGGGTTGGGGTCGGCGCGGTCAGTGAACCACATCACCCCGGACGACGCTCCTCAGTCGCGGAGCGCCTCCGTCAGCTCGCGCGAACCCGCCGGGTCCAGCACCACGCCCGGGTGGGGCCCGGCGGCCACCAGCGCCTCGCGCACCCCGTCCCCGAGCGGGCCCACCACCAGTACCGCGTTGCCTGCAGTGCGGCGCTCCAGCATCCCGGAGTCGGCCAGGGTCCACACGCCGTCGTGCCCCTCGGTGGTGGCGGCCTCGTCGAGCACCTCCAGCTGGTCGGCCAGGAAGTCCAGCCCGTCCTCGGTGCCGATGTTGGTCATGAGCAACCCCTGGGTATCGAGCAGTTCCAGCAGCTCGAGGTGGAAGTCCGGCCCGGCCAGGTGGGCGCACGCCTCAGTGTCGGTGGGCAGGTCCACCACCACCACGGCGAACTGCTCCCCGGCGGCCACCAGTTGGCCCACGGCATCGCGGGCGTCGCCCACCACCACCTCCAGGTCGGTGCCGGCGGGCAGCGGCAGGGTCTCGGTGACGAACGAGACCAGCTCGCGGTCGATGTCCACCACCACCTGCTCCGACCCGGGCCGCGTGGCCTCCACATAGCGCGGCAGGGTGAGCGCCCCGGCGCCCAGGTGCAGCACCCGCAGCGGCGCACCGGGGTGTGCCACGGCATCGAGCACGTTGGCCATGCGCCGCAGGTACTCGTAGCGCACCTCGAGTGGGTCGGCAGGGTCCACGTGGCTCTGCACGTGCTGCCCCACGAACAGCTCCCAGCCGCTCCCGTGCTCGGCGGGTGCCAGGCGTGCGCGGACCCCGCTGGTGGAGAGCTGCACCGACCGTTCGGCCGGGTGGGGCACGGGGGTGCCGGCGGGGGTCGATGGGGTGGGTGCCGGGTGCTGCGTCACGCCCCCAGTGTGCGTGATGGTCAGGAATCCGTATGGATCCCGGGACAGGTTGTGCCGGGTACTCGGGTGCTGGCTACCTTGGGCCCGTCCCGCCCTGCGCCTCACCCCTCGGAGGAACCGTGTCCGCGCGCACCCGCAGCCCCCGCACCCTGACCCGCCTGGCCGTCGCCGGCCTCGCCGCCACCACTGTGGTGGCGCCCACCACCCTCGCCACCGCCGCCGGCCCCGATGCCGGTGGGTCCACCGCGTCGACCAGCGCGGCCGCCGCCGGTGGGCTCGAGGACGTGCTCTTCGTGGGCAACAACTGGGACGGCACCATCGATGTGGTGGAGGACGAGGGGCAGATGCGCCGCCTCGGCCGCATCAACGCCGTGCCGGACTACCACCAGCGCCTCACCGAGATCGCGTTCAACCCCATCCACTGGCCGGTGTTCCTCTACATCCGCCACACCGCGGGCGAGGGCCACGACCAGCTCGTGGACGACGTGTACTCCGCCAAGGACGGCCGCCACGTGGTGGTCTCCCGCCCGAGCTTCCGCGACGTCGTCTCCATCGACACCGTCACCGGCAAGATCGCCTGGCGCTACAAGCTGACCGGCTTCCGTGCCGACCACATGGCCCTCTCGCCCGACGGCTCGCGCGTCGCCGTCTCGGACTCCAGCGCCAACCTGGTGCACGTGCTGGACATGGCCACCGGGAAGGTGCAGGGCAAGGTCAGGACCGGTGACCGCCCGCACGAGAACGTGTTCAGCCCCGACGGCAAGCAGCTGTGGACCATGGCCATCGGCAACGTGGAGAACAAGAGCGACGCCCCGGACCAGCAGCGCAACGACCTGCTCAAGGGCAAGCGCTACATCACCGTCACGGACACCGAGACCTTCCAGCCGGTGCGCACCATCGACATGCGCGACCGCCTGGACGCCGCCGGCCACGCGGAGCTCTCCGACGCCGTGCGACCCATCGCGTTCACGCCGGAGTTCGACAAGGCGTACTTCCAGGTGAGCTACTTCAACGGCTTCCTGGAGTACGACGTGCAGGCCGACCGCATCACCCGCACGAAGGTGCTGCCCGAGAACCCCGCCACCCCCGCCGACCGCAGCACGTGGGTGAACGACTCGCGCCACCACGGCATCACCATGAAGCCCGACGGCAAGCAGCTGTGCGTGGCCGGCACCATGGACGACTACGCCACCGTGGTGGACCGCCAGACGCTGGAGCACGGCCCGCTGGTGCCCACCAGCAAGCCGTACTGCGCCACGGTGAGCAACAACGGGCAGCGCTGCATCGTCTCGGAGTCCGGGGCCGATGCGGTGACCGCCATCGACTTCGCCACCGGCAAGAAGGTGGGCAGCGTGGCCGTGGGCGACCACCCGCAGCGCGTGCGCCAGGGCGTGGTGCCCGAGGGCTGGGCCGGTCCGCAGGGCTGAGCCGCGCCGGCCGGCGGGGACCCGGACGGCCCGCCCGTCACGGGATGCGGCGGGTCCACTCCGGGGTGCTGAACTTGGTCTCCACCAGCTCGCGTGCGGCGTCCAGCTCGTCCTGCGTGTAGGTGCGGCGCGTGGTGTCGTAGCGGCCCTCGAAGAAGCGCATGAAGCCGTCGATGATCTCCTCGCGCGGCAGCCCGCTCTGCGACCGCATCGGGTCCACGCGCTTCTTGGCGCTGCGCGTGCCCTTGTCCGACATCTTCTCCTTGCCGATGCGCAGCACCTCGAGCATCTTGTCGGCATCGATGTCGTAGGCCATCGTCACGTGGTGCAGCACCACCCCGCCGGCCAGGCGGCGCTGCGCGGCGCCGGCGATCTTGCCCTGCTCGGAGGCGATGTCGTTGAGCGGCACGTACTTCGCCCGGATGCCGATCTCGGCGAGCGCCCCCATCACCCAGTCGTCGAGGAACTCGTAGGCGCGCTGGAAGCTCAGCCCCTCCACGAGCGACTCGGGCACCACCAGCGAGTAGGTGATGCAGTTGCCGGGCTCCATGAACATGGCCCCGCCGCCGGTGATGCGGCGCACCACGTCGATGCCGTGGCGGGCGCGCCCCTCCTCGTCGATCTCGTTGGCGTACGACTGGAAGCTGCCGATGACCACCAGGGGGCTGTCCCACTCCCAGAAGCGCAGGCTCGGGCCGGCCTCGCCGCGCGCCACCCGGCGGGCCAGCACCTCGTCGAGCGCCACGTGCATGCGCGGGTCCATGCTCACCGGGCCGATGAGGTCGAACCGGTGGTCCTCCCAGCTCGTGGCCTTGCCCAGCGCGCGGCGCACGGCTATGCCGACCGCCTCGGGGGAGAAGCCGATCATCGAGACGTCGGCGGCCAGGCGCTGGCGGATGGCAGTGGCCAGGTCGTCCACGGAGGCGTCGGTGGGCAGGCCGGTCAGGGCGCCGTTGATGTCCTCCAGGGCCTCGTCGGGCTCGAGGAAGAAGTCGCCGGAGACGAACGCCCGGCTGATGCGGTCCCCGGTCGCGCCGGCCTCGGTCTCGATCTCGACGGCGACCAGCTTGCCGCCCGGCACCTTGTACTCACCACGCATGCGGCGAGCGTAGACCGGGGGAGGGAGTCCTCGGGAGGATCGCTCAGCGTCCGAAGCCGGCCAGCACGGCCCGGGCGTCGTCGGGCTCGTCGACGGGCGCGGTCCCCAGGGCCTCGACGGTGCGGCGGGCGATCCCCAGCGCGCTGGCCGGCGGGGTCGGGGCGTCGACCGCAAGGTCCAGGTCGAGCTGGTGCACGACGAGCTCCACGGCCCACGTGGCCAGGAAGTCCCCGGTGGTGAGCACCAGCCCCTGGAAGGAGATCCGCCCGTCGGGCAGAGCAGGCGCGTGGTGCTCCCACCCGGCGCACACCTCGTCGAGGTGCTGCAGCGCTTGGCGCGGGCGGGTGTACGCCGATGCCGTGCGGCGCGTCACGAAGATCCCGGGCACGGGGTCGTCGGCCTCCTGTGCGGCGAAGGCCGTCCAGTACGACGCGGCGTCGGTGTCCGCCGGGGCCCGCGTGCCCGCGCACGATCCGGCGAGCATCTCCTGCAGCCCCGTGCGCACGTGCACGATGCAGTCCAGACGTGACCAGCCCTGGGCCCGGCTCGGGGCCAGCAGGGCGAGGTCGTCCAGCGAGTCGCACCCGGCCCGGAACGTCTGGAGGGCCTCGAGGAAGGCGCGGCGGCCCTCCTCGAGCGGGATGCTGAGCGGTCGGGGCATGCCCGCAGCCTGCCACCCCTGCCGGTGGTCCCCAGGGCACACCGCCTCGATGCAGGGGCCCCGACCCCGTGCCTCAGGCCGCCGGGCGGTCCCGCGCGCTGCGCGCCACCAGCACCGCGAGCACGCCGATGCCGGCCAGCCCCGCGTAGGTCCACGCGAGACCGTCGCCGAGGTGCACCTGGGCGGCGCCGCCGAGCGCGAGGGTGGCCGCGACCGCGCAGGCCTCACCCAGCTGGAGGCTCGACCCGACCCGGCCGTGCTCGCGGCGGGGGCTCAGGGCCAGGGCCTGCGAGGAGATCTGTGGGTAGGCCACGCCCATGCCCACCCCGGCCAGCGCCACGCCCACAGAGACCGGCCACCACGCCCAGCCGGTCGCGACCACCAGGCCGGTGGACACCGGGCCGCAGAGCACCAGCAGCGCAGCCGGCAGCAGCGACGGCGGGCCGGGCCTCCTCGGGCGCGCCTGCCACCAGGCCCCCACGGCCCAGCCGACCGCCGAGCCGGCCAGCGCCAGGCCGGAGAGCACGATGGGCACGCCCCGGTCCCGCTGGAGGAAGAGCGGGACGTAGGTCTCCGTGGTGTAGGCGCAGGCGGCCAGCAGGCTCCGCATCGCGACCAGCCGCGGAACCCCCTGCTGGGCCCGCAGTGTCCCGGGCGGGAGCAGCCGCGTCAGGACGGCGACGACCGCGGTGGTGGAGAGCGCCAGCGCCAGCAGGCTCCACGCACTCCGGGTGCCGCCCGAGAGGCTCATGGCGAGCACCGCGGCCGATGCGGCGACGGCCCAGCCCCACGGGATGCGCACGTCCCCGTCCCCGGCGGGCCGTGTGTCCCGACCGCGCAGACCGACCAGCAGGCCGGCCGCCGAGAGCACGGCGACCACCGCCACGCTGCCGTAGACCCAGCGCCACCCGAGGTGCTCGGTGAGCAGCCCGGACACCACCGGACCCGCCAGCGAGGGGACCACCCAGGCCGCGTTGACCACCCCGAACAGCGCCGGGTGGTGCTCCTGCGGGACGGTGGCCGAGGCGATGGCGTAGACCGTCACCGCGGCCATGCCCACGCCCACGCCCTGCACGAGTCGCCCCAGCACGAAGACGCCGATGTGGCCGGCGAGCGCGCACATCAGCACCCCGGTGACGAACAGGGCGATCGCCGTGAGCAGGGGTGGCCGGGCGCCGACGCGGTCGCACCAGGGGCCCGCCAGCACCATGCCGGTCACGGAGGTGATGAGCGTGGCCGCGAAGGCGGCTGAGTACCACGCCGGGGCGGCCAGCGCGTCGACCACCGAGGGCAGGGAGGTGGTGACCGCGTAGGTCTCGAAGGCGATGGTCGCCTCGAGGCCGGCCAGGCCCGCCACCAGCAGGATCCCGACGGTCGCGATCAGCCCGGGGTGTCGTGCGTCCGTGGTGGGCATGGGGACCTCCCTCCAGGTGGCTCGGCGGCGGCGGTTCGGCCGCCGACGGTAGCGGTCCACCGGCAGGGTCCTAAGACCCTGCCGTCCAGATCTCGGTCCGCGACCGATGGTGCGCCCGCGCCGGGTGCGGCACCGTCGAGGCCGTGGCAGGCAACCGCCCGCCGATCCGCACCCCGCGATCGAGAGGACAGGACCATGAACACCCACACCCGCTTCACCACCTCGCTGGCCGGGCTGGCCGCCTGCAGCGCCCTCGTGCTGGGCGCCGGCGCCCCCACCCAGGCCGCCCCGGCACAGGCCCCCGCCGAGCAGGTCGCAGCCGCGGCCCCGAGCCAGCCGGCCGCCACCGCCTCGCCCTTCTCCGTCGACGCCGCTGCCGGCAAGCTGGTGCCCATCCGCCAGGCCAACAGCCAGGTGAGCACCTGGTACGACTGCGGTCCGGTGTCGCTGCTCATGTCGCTGTTCGACCGGGGCGTCACCCCGGAGAAGTGGAGCGGCGACCCGGCCGACCCCACCGAGGCCGTGCGCGACATGCGCGCCACGATGGGGGCCGCACCCACGGGCAACACCAACGTCGAGCAGGTGCGCAACGGCTTCGCCGCCTACGGCTTCGACACCCACTGGGTGGCCACCGCCGACGAGGCCGAGGCCGCGGCCCGCGAGGGCAAGACGGTGATGGTGCTCGGTGACGCCCAGGTGGCCGGCAAGTACTGGCAGGAGGACCTGGCCACCTCCGAGTCGGTCTCGCACTGGGTGGTGCTGGCCGGGTACGACAAGGACTCCGGCAAGTACACCGTGCTCGACCCGCTGTCCGGGCCCGACGCCAACGAGCCGCACTCGGTGGGTGCCGACTGGACCAACCAGTTCCACGACGTGTACGGCTACGGCGCCGTGGTGGTTGACTGACCCCTCACCCCGCCGCGCCGGTTGATCGCGCGTCCCTCCCCGCCGGGCCGCTCCCCTCCACGGACGAGGGGGCGGCCCGGCGCGTGGTCGAGGCTCAGTACGGTGCCCCCGTGGACGGCGAGACGCGCAGCGAGCACGGCACCCAGGCCCTGGACGAGACGACGAGCCGTGCTCTGCGTCGCACTGCCCGGCGGCTCGCCGTGCTCGGACCCGACCGGGCGCGGGACCGGTACCGGTGCGTGCACCACGCCGTGCGCACCCTCACCCCCACGGACGCCCTCGTCATCGCCTTCTTCCACGAGGACCACGTGGTGGTGCCCTTCGTCATCGAGGGCGACCGCCTGGAGGGGCCGGACGTGATGGACTCCCCGCCCGGGTCGGTCACCGAGTGGGTGCGTGACCACCAGCGCTCGTACGTGTTCGGCCAGGACGCGGGGGCCCTGCTGGGGGAGGCCCTCCCGTTCGGCGATGCCGGGGAGCCCACCCGTGACGCCGTGTGCGCCCCCATCCTCTCCCCGGCGCGCGAGGTCCGTGGCGTGCTGGCCGCCCACGCCCTGCGGCCGCGCGTGTTCACCGACCAGCACGTGCGCGTGGTGGAGGCGCTGGCGGTGATGCTGGGCCGCGAGGGCCACGACCTGACCGACCCCCGGGACACCGAGTTGCACCGTGCCTTCCCCGAGCTGGCGCCCGACCCGGGCGACCTCGTGGACCAGCTGCACGACCTCACCGCCCTCGTGGGGCGGATGCGCACCGGGCTGGAGGGGCTCGACGACCTCGGCGGTGCCGGGGTGGCCGAGCGGGTGCGGGAGGTGGTGGGCCTCTGCGAGCTCCTGGAGGCCCGCATGGCCACACTGGCCACCGAGACGCCGCCGGCCCCGCCCGGCCCGCTGTCGCCCCTGACCCCACGCGAGGCCGAGGTGGCCGAGCTGATCGTCTCCGAGCAGCTCACGAACGCGCAGATCGCCGAGCGCCTCGTCATCAGCGAGAAGACGGTGAAGACGCACGTGGGGTCGGTGCTGCGCAAGTGCGGGCAGAGCCAGCGCTCGGGCATCGCGCTGGTGCTGGGCGCGCCCTCCTGACGCGCGCCCCCCGTCAGGCGTGCACGTCGACCTCGTGCCCGGCGTGCGCCGGGGGTTCGAACTGCACGGTGGAGTGCGTGATGCCGAAGTCCTCCCGGAGGCACTCCTGCACCCGGTCGAGCAGGCCGGTCATGTGGCCGTCGTGGAAGCAGGACTCGTCGGCCACCACGTGCGCGGTGAGCACCGGGACGCCCGTGGCCACCTGGCTGGCGTGCAGGTCGTGCACCTCGCGGACGTGCGGCAGGTCCTCGATGTGGGCGCGCACCTCGTCCAGGTCCAGGCCGCCGGGCGTGGCCTCCAGGAGCACGCGCAGCACCTGCCGCAGCAGCACCAGCGTGCGCGGCACGATGAGGGCCACGATCACCAGCGAGGCCACGGCGTCGGCGCGCTCCCAACCGGTCCACCGCACCGCGAGGGCCGCGGCGAGCACGGCCACCGACCCGAGTGCGTCGTTGAACACCTCCAGGAAGGCGGCCCGGAGATTCAGGTTGGCCTCCCGGGCCCCGGCGAGCACGAGCAGGCCGATGACGTTGCCCACCAGGCCGACGGCGCCGAACACGAGCATCGCCCCGGGGGCCACGGGCTCGGGCGAGACGAGGTGCTGCACGGCCTCGACCAGCACCACCACGCCCACCACGAGCAGCAGCAGGGCCTGCGCGCCGGCGCCGAGCACCTCCGCGCGCAGCCAGCCCCAGGTGCGCTCCGGGGTGGCGGGGCGGCGGGCCAGCTGGGCGGCCACCAAGGCCATGACCAGGCCGGCGAGGTCGGTGAGCATGTGCCCGGCATCGGCCAGCAGGGCCACCGACCCCGAGACCCAGGCGCCCACCAGCTCGGTCACGAGGACCGTGGCGGTGATGCCCAGGACCACGGCGAGCCGCCCACGGTGGGTACCAGCGCCGTGGGGCAGGTGGTCGTGGTGGTGGCTCATTGCCGGCGATCATAGGGGACCGCGGCGACGCGCCGTCTTCATGCCAAGTCCTGACCGTTCCTTGACCTGATGGGGGTACTCGGCACGCGTGTTGCGCCTACTGTGGCGGCACCCCTCCTCCCCCCTCACGCACAAGGAGCACATGATGCGCGCACGCACCCGCCTCACCGCCCTGGCTGCCGGACTCACCCTGGCCCTGGGCGCCCCGGCCGCCACCGCCGCCACCGCCGACCAGGCCCAGACCGCCACCACCGCCGACCAGGCCCAGCCCGCCGCCAGCGCCTCCGTCGAGCACGGCCCGGCCCCCACCAAGGAGTCCATCGGCGTGGACGGTCCGTACAAGGTGGCCAGCAAGAAGGCCCCGATCGACCTGAAGCGGTCCTTCTACGGCGGCACGATCTACTACCCGGCCGACGCCGGCAAGGGCGAGACCTACGGCACCGTCGTGACCATGCCCGGCTTCCTCGAGCCCGGTGCCGTGATGGACCTGGTGGCCAAGCGTCTGGCCTCCCACGGCTTCGTGGTGATGCGGGCCGAGGCCCTCACGCCGTTCAGCATCCCACTGGTCCGCGCCCAGGCGGTCCTCTCGGCCCAGAAGGTGCTGCACGCCGACGCGGACCTGGCCCCGATCATGGACACCGAGCGCACCGCCCTGGTGGGCCACTCGATGGGTGGTGGCGGGGTCCTGCACGCCGCGGCCATGTCCGAGCAGGACGCTGTCATCCCGATCCACCCCTGGGCCCAGACCATCTTCCCGCTGGTCAAGGAGCCCACCCTGACGATCGGCGGCCTGCTCGACAACGTGGCCCCGATGGTGGAGTACACGCTGCCCATTTACGCCTCGATCGGCTCGGAGACCAAGGGCCTGTTCACCGACCTGGCGGGCACCCACTGGGCCGGGCTCGTGGACAACAAGGTCATCCAGGGCCGCATCCTCAGCTTCGTCAAGCTGCACGTGGACGGTGACACGCGCTACGAGCAGTTCGTGTGCGCCCCGGCCGAGAAGGGCTTCACCTACAAGTCCCCCTGCTGAGCCGCCGGCAACCCCGTCGCGAGGGGCCACCGTCACCCGACGGTGGCCCCTCGCCGTGTGCGCACCCGGGGGTGACGCCGCCTGTCCGGGGGTGACGCCGCCCACGACGTGACCTCACCCCGGCGAACCGGAGTCACCCCCGGGTCTGGCGACTCGGGGCGCCTCAACCCGGGGCACCGGTCGCGACAGGACACCCCTGCGCCGAGTGGACCCGGAACGCCCGCCCGTACAGTCGGGCCATGCGTACCCGACCCCGCCCCCTCCTGCGCCGTGCGGGAGCCCCGACCGGCGCGCTCGCGGTGGTGGCTGCCCTGACCCTCGGCGCCTGTGGCGCACCGGGCCCCGGGACCGAGGAGGGCGCGCCGGCCGAGGGGGAGCCGACCGGTCAGGTGACCGTGCTGGCCGCCGCGTCGCTCACCGAGGCGTTCGAGCAGATCGCCGCCGACGTGGAGCGCGACCACCCCGGCACCGACGTGCGCCTGAGCTTCGGTGGTTCCTCGGCGCTGGTCACGCAGGTCACCCAGGGTGCCCCGGCCGACGTGCTCGCCACCGCCTCGGCCACCACCATGGACACCGGGGTGCAGGCCGGCGCGGTGGAGGAACCCGCCGTGGTGGCGCGCAACCGCCTCACCATCGCCGTGCCGCGGGGCAACCCCGCCGGCATCGACGGCGTGGAGGACCTGGCCCGCGAGGACGTGCGCCTGGCGACCTGCCTGCCCGAGGTGCCCTGCGGTGCGGCAGCCCAGCAGCTTGCCGACGCCACCGGCACCACGCTCCACCCGGTCACCCAGGAGCGCGACGTCAAGGCCACCCTGGCCAAGGTGCGCCTCGGCGAGGTGGATGCGGGGCTCGTCTACGTGACGGACGTGCGCGCCGCGGGGTCCGCCGTGGACGAGGTGCCGCTGCCCGAGGCGCCCACCACCGACTACCCCTTGGCGGTGGTGTCCGACGCCGCCAACCCCGCCCTGGCGCGGGCCTTCGTCGACGCCGTGCGGTCCGACCGCGGCCGGGCCGTGCTGCGCGAGGCCGGGTTCACCACCCCGTGACCCCCGACCGTGCCCGCCGTCGGCCCCCCGTGGCGCTCGCGCTGCCCGCGGCGGTGGGTGCACTGCTGCTGCTCACCCCCCTCGTGGCGATGGTGGTGCTCGCCCCGTGGCACGACCTGCCCGCGCTGCTGGCCCGCCCCGCCGTGATCGACGCACTGCGCCTCTCGCTGGTGACGGCCAGCCTGTCCACCCTGCTCTGCCTCGCGATGGGGGTGCCGTTGGCGTGGGTGCTGGCCCGCGCCGGAACCCACCCCGGCCGCCCAGTGCGCGCGGCCGCCCTCCGGGTGCTGCGTGCCGTGGTGACGCTGCCGATGGTGCTGCCCCCGGTGGTGGGCGGTGTGGCGCTCCTCCTGGCCTACGGCCGCACCGGTCTGGTGGGCCGCTGGCTGTACGAGGCCACGGGCTGGCAGGTCCCCTTCACCGCCGCGGCGGTGGTGCTGGCGCAGACCTTCGTGGCCCTGCCCTTCCTAGTGGTCACCGTGGAGGGCGCGCTGCGCTCCACCGGCACGGCCCTGGAGGAGGCCGCCGCCACGCTGGGGGCCGGGCCGCTCACCACCTTCCGCCGCATCACCCTGCCGGCGCTGGGGCCCGGCATCGCGGCCGGGGCGGTGCTGGGGTGGGCCCGGGCGCTGGGGGAGTTCGGCGCCACGGTGACCTTCGCCGGCAACCTGCCCGGCGTCACCCAGACCATGCCGAGCGCCGTGTACCGGGCGTTCGAGACCGACCCGCCGGCCGCCGTGGCCCTGAGCCTGGTGCTGCTGGCCGTCTGCGTGACCGTGCTGGTGCTCCTGCGCGACCGCTGGACCCCGGGGCTGCCCCGATGACGGACGCCACGCCCGCGCTCGAGGTGGACGCCCGCCTCCGCCGCGGCGCGCTGGACCTGCGCGTGACCTGCGCCGTGGAGCCCGGGCGCCCCCTGGCCGTGCTGGGCCCCAACGGGGTGGGCAAGACCTCCCTGCTGCGGGCCGTCGCCGGTCTCGATGCCGTGGCGTCCGGCCGCGTGCGCTGCGCCGGCCGGGTGTGGGACGACGCCGCCACCGGCACCTTCGTGCCGCCGGAGCGCCGCCGGGTGGGGGTGGTCTTCCAGGACCACCGGCTGTTCGGGCACCTCTCCGTGCGGCAGAACGTCGCCTTCGGGCCGAGCGTCCGCGGGGCCGGGCGCCGCGCCGCCGAGGCCCGGGCCGATGCGGTGCTGGCGGAGCTCGGCATCGAGCACCTGGCCGCCCGACGCCCGGCCGAGCTCTCCGGGGGGCAGTCCCAGCGGGTGGCCGTAGCCCGGGCCCTGGCCACGGACCCCGTCGCCCTCCTGCTCGACGAGCCCCTCTCGGCCCTGGACACCACCGCCCGCGGCGAGGTGCGCACCTGGCTGCGTGCCACCCTCGAGCGCCTGGCCTGCCCGGTGCTCCTGGTGACCCACGACCCGGCCGACGTGGACGCCTTGGCCGACGACGAGCTGCGCCTGCCGGCAACCCGTACGGACTCCTGACCGCTCCTTGACCCGCAGGAGGGGGTCGCGTCACCTGGGCTCCCTAGCGTGGGGGCTCCCCTCAACAACAGGAGCAGATGATGCGTTCTCTGACCCGCACCACCGTCCTCGCCGCCGGTCTGGCCCTCGGCCTGGCCGCCCCCGCGACCGCCGGCCCGGTCGCGCCGGCCGCGTTCTCGGCCCAGGAGGTGCAGCCCGCCGCCGAGCACGGCCCGGCCCCGACCAAGGACTCGGTCGGCGTGGACGGCCCCTACGAGGTGGCCAGCAAGAAGCTGGAGGCCGCCCCGGACGCGGACTTCTACGGCGGCACCGTGTTCCACCCCTCCAACGGCGCCGAGGGCGAGACCTTCGGTGGCGTGGTGACCATGCCCGGCTTCACCGAGCCCGGGTCGGCGATGGAGTTCGTGGCCAAGCGTTTGGCCTCCCACGGGTTCGTGGTGCTCATGGCCGAGGCCCCCACCGTCATGAGCCAGCCGCAGGCCCGCGGCAAGGCGGCGCTGGGCGCGCAGAAGGCGCTCGCCGCCGATGCCGACGTGGCCCCGCTGCTCGATGCCGAGCGCACCGCCCTGGTGGGCCACTCGATGGGTGGTGGCGGCGTGCTCTACGCCGCGCAGGAGTCCGAGCAGGACGCGGTCATCCCGATCCACCCGTGGGCCCAGGAGGGCTTCAAGGGCGTCACCGAGCCGTCGCTCACCATCGCCGGGGGGATCGACAACGTGGCCCCGGCCGGCCAGTACGCGGTGCCGATCCACGAGTCCATCGGCTCGGAGACCAAGGGCCTGTTCACCGACCTGGCGGGCACGCACTGGGCCGGGCTGGTGGACAACAAGGTCATCCAGGGCCGCATCCTCAGCTTCCTCAAGGTGCACGTGGACGGTGACAAGCGCTACGAGCAGTTCGTGTGCGCCCCGGCCGAGCAGGGCTTCGTGTACCGCAGCCCCTGCTGAGCCGCGCGGACGCTCGCGTCACCCCGGCCGGCACGGGAAAGGCGTCGGGCACACCGGAAGTTTCCGGTGTGCCCGACGCCTTTCCCGTGCGGGGAGATCCCCGAGGTGCGAAGGGGCCGCTCCACCGGGAGCGGCCCCTTCACCATCGGGTCACTCGGCGGAGCCGGAACCCAGTCCCTCGACGGCCTTGACCACGTTGGGCAGCGGCCCGATGTGCGCGCTGTCGTTCCCGGCCTGCGGGGTGCCGGTCTCCATGAGCAGTGTGCGCATGGCGGCCGGGTCGAGCTCCACGCCCTTCTCCTGCGCGATGGAGGAGACCAGGGCCACGGCACCGGTCACGATGGGGGAGGCCGAGGAGGTGCCGGAGAACTGGTCGGTGTACTGCACGGTCTCGTCGCCACCCTGCAGGTCGCCGTACCCGGCGCTGGCCACCATCTCGCCCCAGCCCTGCACGTTCACACGCGAGCCGTAGGTGGAGTAGCTCAGGACCTCGCCGGGCGTCCGGCCGCTGCGGGAGCTGGCGCCCGCGCCGACGATGATGGCGCCGGAGTCGCCCTTGCCGTCGGGGAAGCCCTCGCCGCCGTAGCAGGGGTCGTCGAGGTCCTGGGCGCCGTTGCCGGCGGCCTCCACCACGTGGATGCCCTTGGCGACGGCGGTCTTGATGGCGTCGTAGGCGGCGGGGTCGATCTCCACGGGGGCGAAGCCGCCGCCGCAGCCGGTGAGCTGCTGCTCGAGGAGGATCACGTCGCCGGGCTCGAGCACCTCGGCGGCCCCGGCGATGGCGGCGCCCGGGGTGAAGCCGGCCTCGGCGCTCACCGCGTTGGCCACGTACCCGGTGGCCTCCGGGGCGATGCCGGTGACGCCGAACTCGTTGGCGTCGCCGATGATCTCGCCCATCACGGAGGTGCCGTGCTCAGGGTAGCTGTACGAGGGGGTGCCGTTGGCGATGAGGGCGTCCTCCCGGGCCAACTGGGTGAGGTCCTCGTGGTCCATGGTCCAGCCGAACTCCACGTCGGCCACGGCCACGTTCTTGCCCTTGCCGCCGGGCATCTCGTGCGCGGCGAGGGCCTCGATGCCCTGCTCGTCCGCCGGGCCACGGTAGGTCTGGCGGTCGGTGAAGTCCGGGGTGGCCAGCGGGTTCACCGGGTCGGTGGCGTCGGTGCGCAGGGCGGCCAGCGGGGTGGCCGGCGACGTACCGGCGCGCGGCGGCTGCACCGGCAGTGGGGCGGCCATGGCCACCTCCACGGCCGGGTCGGCGTTCAGCTGGGCCAGGGTGTCGGCCATCTCACCGGGGGCCACCTCGGCCACCAGCCACAGCGACATGTCGGCCTGCTCGTCGCCGGAGCGCTGCTCCGCGGTGGCCTTGAGGGCCCTCAGCGAGGAGGCGGGGGCGTCCACCATCGGACGCACGTCACGCAGGGTGCCGGAGCGGTTCAGGGCGGCCACGCGGGAGTCGCCCTCGCCGGAGAGCGCGGCGGTGCGCAGCGCGGAGGACGAGCCCTCGGCGAGCTTCACCTGGATGCGGGTGGCCGAGCGGCCCTCCGTCGGGTGCAGGGCGGAGGGGGCCGAGTCGGCCGATGCGGCGAGGCGCGGTGTGAGCTCGGCCTCGGAACGGTGCTGGGTGGCGCCGGCGGCGACGGGCACGCTCAGCGCACCGGCCATGGCGGCCGCGACGGCGGTGGTCAGGAAGCGGGACATGGGCTCTCCTCGGGCCAGTGTGCGATCTGAAAGGGGGCCCTCATCGTGTCTGCCGGGCAGTCAGGCCCGGACCAAGGAAGCCTGAGGATTGCCCCAGTCCTGGTGAGGTGGTCCTGCGCTGAGAGCCGGACGCCGATGCGGCACACTGGGAGGGTGAACCGTCACGCACGTCTGGTGGGGGGCCTGCTCGCGGCCGCTCTCGCTGCCCCCACCGTGCTCACCTCCGCACCGGCCGCCGAGGCACTGCCTCCCGTCTCTATCTCGCAGATCGTGTACGACTCCTACGGGGCCAAGCGCGACGACTACTCCAACGCCAGCCTCAACGCCGAGTACGTGGTGCTGCGCAACAACACCAGCGTGCGGCGCACCATCACCGGTTACACGGTGCGCGACGCGATGGGCTTCACCTACAGGCTGCCCACCACCGTGGTGCCGGCAAAGGGGACGGTTCGCATCATGACCGGCCGGGGCACCAACACCGCGGGTGTGCGTTCCACCACGCTGCGCTACTGGGGCAAGACCTCCTACGTGTGGAACAACACCGGCGACACGATCACGCTCAAGAGCCCCAAGGGCGCGGTGCTCGACACCTGCACCTACAAGGACCGGAGCACCAAGGACGACATCAAGTCCGCCGCCTGCTGACCCGACGACCTCCTGGACCCCGGTGCCCCCTGGCGCCGGGGTCCAGTCGTCGGTGCGGCCGCTGGCTGGCCGCACGAGGGTTCTCGCAATACGGTGACCGCATGGCCAAGAACGTCGCGGAACAGCTCGTCCAGCAGCTCGTGGAAGCGGGCGTCAACAGGATCTACGGGGTGGTGGGCGACAGCCTCAACCCCATCGTCGATGCGGTGCGCCGCACCGGGGGTGCCGCCAAGGGCGGCATCGACTGGGTGCACGTGCGGCACGAGGAGGTGGGCGCCTTCGCGGCGGCCGCCGAGGCCCAGGTGACCGGGAGGCTCGCGGTGTGCGCCGGCTCCTGCGGCCCGGGCAACACCCACCTGGTGAACGGTCTCTACGACGCGCACCGCTCCGGGGCGCCCGTGCTGGCGCTGGCCAGCCACATCCCCAGCAGCCAGATCGGTCAGGGCTACTTCCAGGAGACCCACCCCGACCGCGTGTTCACCGACTGCTCGGACTACTGCGAGCTGGTCTCCACCGCCGAGCAGGCGCCGCGGGTGGTGCACGCCGCCATCCGCCACGCCGTGCAGAACCGGAGCGTCTCGGTGGTGAGCCTCCCCGGCGACATCGCCGACCTCGACGTGGCGGCCGAGGCACCCCGGTACGTGCCGGTGCGCCGGGGCGTCACGGTGCCCACCGTGGACGCCGTGCGGGAGCTGGCCGACGAGCTCAACCGCGCCGAGAAGGTGGCCCTGTTCTGCGGCGAGGGAGTGCGCGGCGCCCACGCCGAGGTGATGCAGCTGGCCGACACCCTGGCCGCCCCGGTGGGCCACTCGCTGCGCGGCAAGGACGCCATCCAGTTCGACAACCCCTTCGACGTGGGCATGACCGGCCTGCTCGGCTACGGCGCGGCCGCGGCCGGCATCGAGGACGCCGACCTGCTGGTCATGCTCGGTACGGACTTCCCCTACGACCAGTTCCTCCCCGGCACCCGCACCGTGCAGGTCGACACCGACGCCGCCGTCATCGGCCGCCGCACGGACGTGGACCTGCCCATCCAGGGTGACGTGCGCTCCGTCGTCGAGGCCGTGCTGCCGCTGCTGGAGCGCAAGACTGACCGCCGCTTCCTGGAGAAGATGCTCGAGAAGCACGAGCGGCTCATGACCAAGTCGGTGGGCGCCTACACCCACGACGTGCTCGACATGAAGCCCGTGCACCCGGAGTACGCCGCCGACCTGCTGGACCAGCTCATGGACGACGACGCCGTGGTCACCGCGGACACCGGCATGTGCAACGTGTGGAGCGCCCGCTACGTGCGTCCGCTGGGCACGCGGCGCCTCATCGGCTCGTTCCTGCACGGGTCCATGGCCAACGCGCTGCCCCACGCCATCGGCGCCCAGCTGGCCGACCGGGAGCGTCAGGTGGTGGCCATGTGCGGCGACGGCGGCCTCTCGATGCTGCTGGGCGACCTGCTCACCCCGGTGACCTACGACCTGCCGATGACGGCGGTGGTCTTCAACAACTCCACGCTGGGCATGGTGAAGCTCGAGATGCTCGTGGACGAGCTGCCCAGCTTCGGCACCGACGTGCCGGCCACGGACTACGCGGCCATCGCCGGCGCGATGGGGTGGCGCACCTGGCGCGTGGAGGACCCGCGCGACCTGGAGGCGGCCTACCGCGAGGCCCTGGCCCACCGTGGGCCGAGTCTGGTGGACGTGGTCACCGACCCGAACGCGCTCTCGCTGCCTCCCAAGATCACCAGTGACCAGGTGTTCGGCTTCGCCACCGCCATGAGCAAGATCGTGCTCAACGGCGGCGTAGGCGAGGCGGTGTCGATGGCCCGCTCCAACATGCGCAACATCCCGCGGCGGTGAGCCGTGCCCTGGCCCGCGTGGGCGGGCCCGGGCACGCGGCTGTCACACGACGGTGACGGTGATGGTGGTCTCCGGGCAGGAGGCCGCCATCTCGGCCATCTTCGCCTTCTCCGCCTCGTCCACCGTGAGGCCCCAGCGCACCTTCATGGCGGTCCAGTCGGCCACGTAGGTGCACTGGTCCTTCGGCGGCAGCCACTCCTCGGGACCCTTGGAGCCCTTCTCGGTGTTCAGCGCGCCGGTCTGCGCGGTGAGGAGGCGCTCGTCGCCGAGGTCGTTGGCGTAGGCCTTGCGGCGGGTGTCCTCCCACTCCTGTGCGCCGGAGCCCCACGCCTCGTGGAGCGGCACGGTGTGGTCGATCTGTGTCTCGGAGGCCTTGCGGTGCACCACGCCGTCCCAGGTGGTGGTCCACGTGCCGCCGTCCACCGTGCACTCCTTCTCGTTGGTGAAGGTGACCTCGGTGCTGCTCTCCTCGATGAGCACCTCGGCGCGGGCGTTCTGGCAGTCGCCGTCCTCGTCCTTCCAGGAGCCGAAGTGCTTCTTGCGGTCGTAGCCGGCGTTGTCCTCGGCGGCCACGGGCAGCTCCTCCACCGCCTGGGTCAGCGGGGCGCTGTACTCGGTGCTGCCGGCCGTGGCCGTCATCGGCGCCAGGGCGGTGAGCAACAGGGTGCCGGCGGTCACCGGTGCGAGGGCGAGCAGGCGGTGGGGACCGCGCGAGGTGGGGGTCACGAGAGTTCTCCGTTCGCTGGAAACTGATGGGGGAGCGCTGTTCTCACGCCCTGCGAAGGTAGCGCGGCCCGGGTCACGGAAAGCCCATGAAAGGGTGCGTTTTCCCTCTGGTCGCGCAGCCCGGTGGCACCGGGTGTGCGCCTACGCTGGGGTCCATGACCTTCCCCACCGCCCGGCCCCTGGACGCCTCCGAGCAGGAGCTGCTGGCCGTGGCCACGCGCACCATCGACGCCGCCACCGACCGCACCGACCCCGAGGCCGACGGCCTGCACACCGTGGGCGCCGCGGTGCTCGACGGTGGGGGCAGCGTGCACACGGGAGTGAACCTGTACCACTTCACCGGTGGCCCGTGCGCCGAGCTCGTGGCCCTGGGCGCGGCGCGGGCCAACGGGGCGCGGGAGGTGGCCGCCATCGTGGCCGTGGGCGACCTGGGGCGGGGCGTGCTCGCGCTGTGCGGGCGCGACCGGCAGGTGCTCGTGGACCACCACCCCGGATGCCGCGTGGTGGTCCCCGGGCCCGACGGGGGCCCGCCGGTCTCGGTGGAGGTCGGCGACCTGCTGCCGGGCGCCTACCGCAGCAGCACCGCCGTGGAGGCGTCCCCCACCGCCGACCCCGAGGAGGTCTGATGCTCGTCTTCCCGCAGGACGCCGCCCGCGACGAGGGCGAGTGGCGTGAGTGGCTGGACGGCCCCGAGCTGTTCGGCGTGCTCGCCGTGAACAACACCGACCCGGACGGCGCCCCGGTGGTGGTGCCCACGCACGCCACGCTGCTCACCGGCGCCGAGGGGGAGGGCGGCGGCGAGGGCACCGGCGACGAGCTCGTGCTGCACCTGGCCCGCGTCAACCCGGTGTTCGAGCACCTGGAGGAGCACGGCGAGGTGCGCTTCGTGGTGACCGGGGCCGTGGCCTACGTGCCCGGTCCGTGGCGGGCGGCGCCGGACGTTCCCTCCGAGCACGGCGTGCCCACCAGCTACTACGCCAGCGTGCAGTTCCGCTGCGGCGTGCAGGTGGTGGACGACCCGGCCGGGAAGGCCGAGGTGCTCACCCACCAGTTCGCCGACCTGCAGCCCGAGGGTGGCAGCGCCCCGGTGACCGCCGAGGGTGGCCCCTACGCCCGGATGCTGCCCGCCATCACCGCGCTGCGGCTGCCCGTGCGCGAGGTGGTGGCCAAGTTCAAGTACGACGACGAGAAGCCGGCCGAGCACCGCCAGCGGGTGTCGGCCCACCTCGAGGAGCGCGGCCGCCCCGGTGACCGGGCCAAGGCGCGCCAGCAGCGGCGCCGGCTCGAGGGCGAGGCGTAGGGCGAGGCGCGTGCCGGGGCCCGGGTCACGCGACCCGGGCCCCGGCATCGGCGGGAGGGGCTGTTCAGAGGCCGGTGGCCAGCAGGCTGTAGTTGCCGCTGCCGGCCCAGGAGTAGACCATCCAGCGGTAGTAGCCGGCGCCGGCGGAGTAGGTGATCTCCTCGGTGCCGGTGCGGCTGGTGGACTTGGCCACGTAGTCCCAGCTGGCGCCGTTCCACTTCTGCAGGTACAGGGCGAACTCGCCGTCGGCCTTCAGGCAGGCGTGCTGCGTGGAGGCCGACGTGGTCCGGAACCACGACCCGTTGGGCAGGATGTCGCGGTCTCCCTGGCCGGAGAGGGCGCCGGTGGTGGAGGCCAGGCCCGTGCAGCCGGTGGGCTCCGGGTCGGTGCCCGGGTCCGGGTCGGTCCCCTCGCCCAGGCTGTTGACCGCCGCGAGCACGTTGGGCAACGGGCCGATGTGGCCGCCGGAGCCCTTCTGCGGGGTGCCCGTCTTCACCAGGAGGGAGCGCATCTGCGCCGGGGTGAGCGAGACGCCCTTCTGCTGGGCCACGGAGGACACCAGGGCCACGGCGCCGGTCACGATGGGGGAGGCCGAGGAGGTGCCGGAGAACACGTCCGTGTACTGGGTGCTGGCGTACCCGCCCTGCAGGTCGCCGTAGCCGGCGGTGGTGACCATCTCGCCCCAGCCCTGCACGTTCACGCGCGAGCCGTAGGTGGAGTAGCTGAGGCGCGAGCCGGGGGTCCGGCCCGAGCGGGAACTGGCGCCGGCGCCCACGATGATGGCGCCGGAGTCGCCGCGGCCGCCGGGGAAGGCGGTGCCGCCGTAGCAGGACGAGTCCAGGTTCTGGGCGCCGTTGCCGGCGGGCTCCACCACGTGGATGCCCTTGGCCACGGCGGTCCGGATGGCGTCGTAGGCAGCCGGGTCGATCTCCACGGGGGCGAAG
>NZ_JBHLVH010000001.1:57061-138575 GCF_042433515.1 Kytococcus schroeteri
CCACCACGTGGATGCCCTTGGCCACGGCGGTCCGGATGGCGTCGTAGGCAGCCGGGTCGATCTCCACGGGGGCGAAGCCCCCGCCGCAGCCGGTGAGCTGCTGCTCGAGCAGGATCACGTCGCCGGCCTGCAGCTTCTGTGCCGAGCGGGTGATGGCCGCCCCGGCGGAGAAGCCGTACTCGCGGCTCACCGCGTTGGCCACGTACCCGGTGGCCGTGGGGGCGATGCCGGTGACGCCGGAGCCGTTCTCGTCGCCGATGACCTCACCCATCACGGCGGTGCCGTGCTCGGGGTAGCTGAACGACGGCGTGCCGGTGGCGATGAGGGCGCCGCTGCGGGCCAGCTGGGAGAGGTCCTCGTGGTTCATGGTCCAGCCGAACTCCACGTCGGAGACGGCCACGTTCTCGCCCTTGCCGCCAGGCAGCTTGTTGACGGCCAGGGCCTCGATGCCCTGCTGGGATGCCGGGCCGCGGTAGGTCTGGCGGCCGCTGAAGTCCGCGGTGGCCAGCATGTTGACGGGGCTGCGGCCATCCTTGCGGAACACGGCCTCGGGGGAGGCAACGGCGGGGGCGGCGGCCGCCATCGCCTCGGGCGGCGTCACCGGCAGGGGCTGCGGCATGGCCGCCTCCACGGCGGGGTCGGCCTGCAGGCGGCGCAGCACCTCGTCGCGGGAACCGGCGTCCACGCGGGCCACCATCCACAGCGACATGTCGGCCTGCTCCGCGCCGGAGCGCTGCTCGGCCGTGGCCTTGAGGGAGCGCAGCGAGGAGGCGGGGGCGTCCACCATCGGGCGCACGTCACGCAGCGCGCCACTGCGGGTCAGGCGGGAGACGGCGCCCGGCCCCTCGGCGGCCAGGGCGCTCGTGCGCTGGGTGGTGGAAGTGCCCTCGGCCAGCTTGAACTGGATGCGGGTGCGCGACTGCCCGGCGCGGGCCACCGGGGTGGTCGAGGAGGCGACCGCGCGGGGCTCGAGGGTGGTGCGCGGGGCGGTGCCGGTGGTGGGGGTGCTGCTGGCGGTGGTCGGGGTGGGGCCGCCGGTGTGTGTGGTGGCCGGGGCGGCCAGGGCGGACGGGGTGACGGTGGTGGCGAGGGCCGCGGCGAGTGCGATGGCCACGGATCGGTTCATGGAGTTCTCCTCGGGAGGGGGTGAGGGTGTGGGGAACCCACATCGTGGCAACGGCGACCTCAAGCTCGGCCCATGATTCGGTCAGGATCTGGTCAGGAACGACGACGGGTCGTCGACCGTTGAGTGGTGGCCGGCCGCCGGGGTCAGCCGGGGACGACGAGGTCCAGCACCTCGGCGCCCGGCAGGGCGGCCAGCTCCGCGCCGGGCACCAGCAACTTGGCGCCTCGCACACCGCCGCCGACGACCACGGCCTCGGCGGCGGCCACGCGCTCGTCCACGAGGATCGGCCAGTCGGCGGGAAGGCCCACCGGGGTGATGCCACCGGAGGTCATGCCGGTGGCGGACTCCGTGGCGGTCTGGTCGGCGAACGAGATGCGGCGCACGCCCAGGTGCTTGCGGACGGTCCTGTTGACGTCCGCGCGGTCGGTGGCCAGCACCATCACCGCTGCCATTGTGGTGGTCTCCCCGCGACGACCCTCCACCACCACGCAATTGGCCGACGCCTCGGGGGACACCGCGTAGGTCTCGCAGAAGGCAGCGGTGTCGGCCAGGTCGGCGTCGATGCCCACCACCTCGGCGCCCGGCACGTGGCCGGCGCGAGCGGCCTCGGCCACCGGGGGTGCCACCAGGTCCAGCCCGTCGGCCAGCGGCGTCCACTCCAAGGTCCCTCGTGCGCTGCTCATGGCCCGAGGCTAGAGGGCATCCGGGGTGGTCGACGAGTTGCTGGACGCACTCGGCATCGAGGTGGTGCCGTTCACGCCTGCGCAGGCGCGTGCCGCCCGTGCCGCCTTCCGGGACATCGGTTGGGGAAGCGGTCATCCCGCCGGGCTCAACCTGGGTGACTGCTTTGCGTACACCACTGCGCAGGACCTGGGGGAAGCGTTGCTGTTCACGGGCGACCACTCCCCCCACACCGACGTGCGGCGAGCCTGCTGAACGCCGCGCCGGAGGGGACTCGGGGCACGGCGGCGGGGTCAGACGCGGTTGACGCGCAGGGTCACGTTGGAGCACTGCGAGGCCAGGCGGGTGAGCGCGGCCTTCTCGGCGGGGTCCACGGTGAGGCGCCAGCGGATCTTCACGGCCACCCACTCCTGCACGTAGCGGCAGCGGTTGGCGCGGGGCATCCACGCCTCGGGGCCCTTGGCGCTCTTGGCGCGGTTGAGTGAGGTGGTCTGGGCGTTCAGCGACCGCTTGTCGCCGAGGTCGTTGTGGAAGGCCTTGCGGCGGGTCTGGGTCCAGCGACGTGCGCCGGAGCCCCAGGCCTCGGCCACCGGCACCGTGTGGTCGATCTGCACCGTGGAGGGGTACCGGTGGGTCCTGTTGTCCCAGCTGGTCACCCACCTGCCGGCCTTCACCGTGCAGCGACGGCTGGAGTACGTGGGGGTGATGCGGGACTCCTGGACGAGCACCTCGTGGCGGGTGTTCTGGCAGTCCCCGTTGGCGTCACGCCACTCTCCGAAGAAGCGGTCCCGGTCGTACCCGGCGTTGTTCTCGTGGGCGACCGGCAGGTTGCGGACGGCCGTGCGCAGCGGGGCGGAGTACGCGCCGGCGGTACCGGTCGAGGCGGTGGCAGGCACCAGGCCGCTGCTGATGACGGCCAGGGCTGCCGCCGCCGTCACGAGGACGCGCGGGCTGCGACGGGTGCGGGAGGGCAGGGTGGACGTGGGCATGCGCGGACTCCGTTCGGACGCGGGGTGGTTGCCGCCTCCGGGAGTGGCCGCGGTCGGCGAAGTGTAGCGCCTCAGAGGCCGATCTCGAGCAGTCGCAAGACGTCGCCGCCCATCTCGGCGGGGGTGGTGCGCGGGGAGTAGCGCTTCACGAGCTTGCCCTCGCCGTCCACGAGGAACTTGGCGAAGTTCCACTCGACCTCCTCGCCGCCGGACTCCTCGCGCAGCCAGGCGAACAGCGGGTGGGCCTCGTCACCGTTGACGTCCACCTTGGCGAACATCGGGAAGGTCACGCCGTAGTTCTTCTGGCAGAACCCGGAGATCTCCGCCTCCGTGCCGGGCTCCTGGGCGCCGAACTGGTTGCACGGGAACCCGAGCACCACGAACCCGGCACCTGCGTGCTCGGCGTAGAGGTTCTGCAGGTCCTCGTACTGGGGCGTCAGGCCGCACTCGCTGGCGGTGTTCACCACCAGCACCAGCTGTCCGGCGTAGTCGCCCAGCGAGCGCTCCTGCCCGTCGATGGTGGTGGCCGTGAAGTCGTGGAGGGTCGTCATGCCCCCAGTGTGCTCCCCACCCGGGGGCGACGGTGCGGCCCCCGGGTGGGGTGGCATCACTCGGCGACGCCGGACCCCATGGCCTCCACGGCCTTGACCACGTTGGGCAGCGGGCCGATGTGGCCGGCGTCGCCCTCGGGCTGCGGGGTGCCGGTCTCCACGACCAGGTCGCGCATCTGCGCCGGGGTGAGCTCCACACCCCTCTCCTGCGCGATGGACGAGATCTGCGCCACCGCCCCGGTGACGATGGGGGAGGCCGAGGAGGTGCCGGAGAAGCCGTCCGTGTAGTGCGTGTTCTCGTCGCTGCCGTACAGGTCGCCGTAACCGGCGCTGGTGACGGTCTCGCCCCATCCCTGCACGTTCACGCGCGAGCCGTAGGTGCTGAAGTCCAGGCGCGAGCCGGGCGTGCGGCCCGAGCGCGACCCGGCCCCGGCGCCCACGATGATGGCGCCGGAGTCACCCTTGCCGTCGGGGAAGGTCTCCCCGCCGTAGCAGGGGTCGTCCAGGTTCTGGGTGCCGTTGCCGGCGGCCTCCACCACGTGGATGCCCTTGGCCGTCGCGGTCCTGATGGCGTCGTACGAGGCCGGGTCCAGCTCCACCGGGGCGTACCCGCCGCCGCACCCGTTCACCTGCAGCTCCAGCAGGATCACGTCGCCGGCCTCCAGCGTCTCGGCGGCCAGGGCGATGGCGGCGCCCGGCGCCCACCCGTTCTCCAGACTGATGGCGTTGGACATGAACGGCGTGGCCGCCGGCGCGATGCCGGTGACCCCGCCGCCGTTGTCGTCCCCGACGATCTCGCCCATCACGGCGGTGCCGTGGGGGCCGTAGGACGGGTCCGGGGTGCCGACGGCCAAGAGCGCGCCCTCGCGGGCCAGCTGCGTGAGGTCCTCGTGGTTGCGGTGCCAGTTGTACTCGATGTCGGCGACCGCCACGTTGGCCCCGTCGCCACCGGGCTGCTCGGCCGCCGCGACGGCCTCCACGCCCTGCTCGGCGGCCGGGCCCCGGTAGGCCTGGCGGTCGGTGAAGTCCGGGGTGGCCAGCGGGTTCACCGGGTCGGCGCCGTCGGCGCGCAACGCGGCCAGCGGGGTGGCGGCCACCTTCTGCGGACCGGCCAGCGGCTCCGCGGTCGGCAGCGGCTGGGCCATGGCCACCTCCACGGCCGGGTCCGCGTCGAGCTCGGCCAGGACGCGGTCCATGTCGGCGGCGTCCACCTCGGCCAGCATCCACAGGGACATGTCGGCCTGCTGGTCCCCCGAGCGCCGCTCGGCGGTGGCCTTCAGGGCGCGCAGGTCCGCGGCGGGGCGGTCCACCATCGGGCGGAGGTCGCGCAGCGTGCCCGCGGCGGCCAGCGAGGAGACGGCGTCGTCCCCGGCGGCGGCCAGGGTGCCGGCCAGCGCGTCGGGTGAGGTGCCCTCGGCGAGCTTGAGCTGGATGCGGGTGCGCGAGCGGTGGTCGTCCGAGAGCCCGCCGTCGGCGGTGGCGGCCACGCGCGGGCGCAGGTCGGGCGCAGCGGGCGACCCGGCATCGGGGGCGGCGGTGGCGGCCGGTGCGCAGGTGGCGGCCAGGGCGACGAGGGTGGTGAGCGCGAGGGTGCGACGCATGGTGTCCTCCAAGGGGGGTGAGGGGGTCCTCGTGATGGTGGCCCCGCGTCCCTCGAGCACGGACCAAGCCGCGGTCAGGAGTTGGCCAAGGGTTTGGCAGGGGTGTCGAGGTGCGCCGGACCGGCTGGGGTGGCTAGCGTGGTGAGCGGGCCCGGGGACCGCCGGCGCCCGGTGAGCGACACCACCCTCGAGGAGCCGCTGTGACCGCACCGACCGCCTGGCCCGACCGGCCCTCCACCCCGCTGACGGCCGAGGAGGCCGCACGGATCCACCAGTGGTGGCGGGCCGCCAACTACCTCTCCGTGGGGCAGATCTACCTGCTCGACAACCCCCTGCTGCGCCAGCCGCTCACCGAGGACCACGTGAAGCCCCGCCTGCTGGGCCACTGGGGCACCACGCCCGGGCTCACCTTCCTCTACGCGCACATGAACCGGGCCATCCGGCAGCGCGGGCTCAACGCGTTCTACGTGACCGGCCCCGGCCACGGCGGCCCGGGCCTGGTGGCCTCCACCTACCTCGAGGGCACGTACACCGAGACCTACCCCGGCATCACGCGCGACGAGGCCGGCCTGCAGCGGCTGTTCAAGCAGTTCAGCTTTCCCGGCGGCATCCCCTCGCACGTCTCCCCGGAGGTCCCCGGATCCCTCCACGAGGGCGGCGAGCTGGGGTACGCGCTCTCCCACGCCTACGGGGCGGTGTTCGACAACCCCGACCAGCTGGCCTTCACCGTGGTGGGTGACGGCGAGGCCGAGACCGGTCCGCTGGCCACCGCGTGGCACTCCAACAAGTTCCTCAACCCGCACACCGACGGGGTGGTGCTGCCGGTGCTGCACCTCAACGGCTACAAGATCGCCAACCCCACGGTGCTCGCCCGCATCCCCGAGGACGAGCTGGCCGCACTCATGACCGGGTACGGCCACACGCCGCTGTTCTTCACCGCCGGGTTCGACGACGAGGACCCGATCAGCATCCACCAGCGCTTCGCAGCCGTGCTCGACGAGGCGCTCGACATGATCGCCCGCTTCAAGGCCGATGCGGCGGTGCGCGCCGAGCAGGGCCAGGACCCCACCGCCGCCGACGGCTCCGTGCCGCACGCGCACCGCCCGGCCTGGCCGATGATCGTCTTCCGCACCCCCAAGGGCTGGACCGGCCCGGCCGAGGTGGACGGCAGGCAGACCGAGGGCCACTGGCGCTCCCACCAGGTGCCCCTGGCCAGCGCCCGCGACACCCCCGAGCACCTGAGGGTGCTGGAGGACTGGCTGCGCTCCTACCGCCCCGAGGAGCTGTTCGACGCCGACGGCGCCCTGCTGCCGGAGATCGCCGCCACCGCACCGGAGGGCACCGCCCGCATGTCCGCCAACCCGGTGACCAACGGTGGCGCGGTGCTGCAGGAGCTGGAGCTGCCCGACTTCCGCCGCTACGCCGTCCCGGTGGAGGAGCGCGGCGCCGAGGTGGTGGAGCCCACCCGCCGCATGGGGGCCTGGCTGCGCGACGTGGTGGCCGCCAACCTGCAGAACTTCCGTGTGTTCGGGCCGGACGAGACCGCGTCGAACCGCCTGCAGGACGTCTACGAGGTGACCCCCAAGCAGTGGATGGGGGAGTACCACCCGAACGACGCCGGGGAGCCCCTCGGCCCGTCGGGCCGGGTCATGGAGGTGCTCAGCGAGCACCAGTGCCAGGGCTGGCTGGAGGGTTACCTGCTCACCGGCCGCCACGGCCTCATGAGCAGCTACGAGGCGTTCATCCACATCGTGGACTCGATGTTCAACCAGCACGCCAAGTGGCTCAAGGTCACCAACGGCATCGAGTGGCGGCGCCCGCTGGCCTCGCTCACCTACCTGCTCAGCTCGCACGTGTGGCGGCAGGACCACAACGGCTTCTCCCACCAGGACCCGGGCTTCATCGACCACGTGGTGAACAAGAAGGCCGAGATCATCCGCGTGTACCTGCCGCCGGACGCCAACACCCTGCTGTCCACCATGGACCACTGCCTGCGCTCGCGGCAGTACGTCAACGTGGTGGTGGCCGGCAAGCAGCCCACGCCCACCTGGTTGTCGATGGAGGAGGCGGTCGCCCACTGCACGCGCGGCATCGGGACCTGGGAGTGGGCCGGCACGGTGCGCGACGGGGAGCTGCCGGACGTGGTGCTGGCCTGCGCCGGAGACGTCCCCACCGTGGAGGTGCTGGCCGCGGCCACCCTGCTGGAGCGCGAGCTGCCGGGGCTCAGGGTGCGGGTGGTGAACGTGGTGGACCTGATGCGGCTGCAGGACTCCGGCGAGCACCCGCACGGCATGGACCGCGACCAGTTCCGGGCCCTGTTCCCCGAGGGCACCCCGGTGGTGTTCGCCTACCACGGCTACCCGTGGCTCATCCACCGGCTGGTGTACCGCAACGACACCGGGTCGGACTTCCACGTGCGCGGCTACCGGGAGGAGGGCACCACCACCACGCCGTTCGACATGCTCATGCGCAACGACCTCGACCGGTACCACCTGGTGATGGACGTCATCGACCACGTGCCGGGGCTGCGCGCACGCCACGCCGGCCTGCGCCAGCGCATGGAGGACAAGCGCCTGGAGGCCCGCGCCCACGCCTACGCGCACGGGGTGGACCTGCCCGAGGTGGCAGGGTGGCAGTGGTCCGACAACCAGGACGAGGCCGATGCGGGCGCCGCGGCGGCCCGCATGGGAGACACCGGAGGCGACAATGACTGACCCGACCGTGACCGTGCGGGAGGACACCGCCGAGCAGCGCTTCGAGGGATACGTCGACGGGGAGCTGGCCGGCTTCACCGAGTACCAGCTGGACGGTGACGTGCAGGTGATGCCGCACACCGTGACCCTGCCGGAGCACCGTGGCCAGGGGGTGGCCCGAGCCGTGGTGGGGGCCGCCCTCGAGGCCGCGCGCGAGGCCGGCCGCACCGTGCGCCCGGACTGCTCCTACGTGCGCCACCTCATGCGGGACGAGCCGCAGTACGCCGACCTGCTGGCCGACTGAGGCACGGCCTGTCCGTGGGGGGCGGGGCACGGTCGGGAGCACCGGTAGATTTGACCCCATGAGTGCACAGGCCCCCTCCAGCGTCATCCTCGTCCGCGCCCTGAACTTCACCCCCAACCCCTCGACCGCCGCCGACAACGCGTTCCAGTCCGAGGTGGCCGAGGGCACCGACGCCGCCACCGTGTCGCAGCAGGCCATCGCCGAGATGGACGCGCTCGCCGAGGCGCTGCGCGAGGCCGGCGTGACCGTGCACGTCTTCGAGGACGACGAGCTCACCCGCCCCGACAGCGTGTTCCCCAACAACTGGGTCTCCACCCACGCCGGCGGCTACGTGGCCGTCTACCCGATGTACGCCTCCAACCGCCGCCTCGAGCGCCGCGCCGACGTGCTGGAGATGCTCAAGAGCACCTACCGCGTGCAGACGATCGTGGACTACTCCGGCCTGGAGCCCGACGGCATCTTCCTCGAGGGCACCGGCGCGATGGTGCTCGACCACGTCTCGCGCGTGGCCTACACCGCGCGCAGCCACCGCGCCGACGAGATGGTGCTGGAGCGCTTCTGCGCCGACTTCGGCTACGAGCCCATGGCCTTCGACGCCGTGGACTCCGACGGCGTGCCGGTGTACCACACCAACGTCATCGCCACCATCGGCACGGACGTGGCCCTGTTCGCCCTGGACATGATCAAGGACGAGAAGCGTCGCTGGGCCGTGGGCGAGCGCCTCACGGTGAACGGCCGCAAGATCGTGGAGATCACCGAGGAGCAGGTGCGCGAGTTCGCCGGCAACGCCATCGAGCTCATGGGCAAGGACGCCGACGGCAGGCTGCAGCGCATCATGGCGATGTCGGGCCGTGCCCGCCGCTCGCTGACCGACGCGCAGGTGGCCGCCATCGAGGAGTCCTGCCGCATCGTGGCCGTGGACATCCCCACCATCGAGCTGGCCGGTGGGTCCGTGCGCTGCATGATCGCCGGCATCCACCTGGACCGCCGCCGCGACGTCGAGGTGGAGTTCACCGAGGCCGTGCGCGCCATCGACGAGTTCCCGTCCACGCAGGACGGGCAGGACCTGGACGGCTCCGGCAAGTGAGTGCGGGGTCGCCGAGGGAGGCGGCGCTCGCGGCGGAGGGTCTCACCGTCGCCGAGCGCACGCGGGCCGGCCTCGGCGACCTGAGCGCGGGTGAGCGCAAGGTGGGGCGTGCGCTCCTCGCGCTCTACCCGATGGCGGGGCTCGAGACCGTCGCCGCCCTCGCGTCCCGGGCCGGCGTGAGCGCCCCCACCGTGGTGCGTTTCGTGGGGCGGCTCGGGTACGACGGGTACCCGGCCTTCCAGCGCGCGCTCATGCGCGAGGTGCAGGATCGCATGGGCTCGCCCGTGGAGCAGTACGCCGAGGGGCGGGACGTGCCCGAGGGGGGCGCCTTCCTGCCCTGGGCGGCGGACGTCTACACCGCCCGGGTGCGCGAGTCCTTCCACGAGGTGCCGCCGAGCGAGTTCGAGCGGGCCCTGGAGGTCCTCACCGACCCGCGCGCCCGCGTGCACGTGGTGGGCGGTCGCTTCAGCCACGTCCTGAGCGACTACCTGGTGGCGCACCTGCAGTGGCTGCGCCCCGGGGTGCGGGCCGTGCCGGCGGACGAGTTCTCGCGCGTCGCGCTGGTGGGGGACGCCGACGAGCACGACGTCCTCGTGGTCTTCGACTTCCGTCGTCACGACCCCAGCACCGTCCAGCTCGCCGAGCTGGCCCGGTCCGCCGGGGTCCGTGTCGTGCTGTTCACCGACCCGTGGCTCTCGCCCGTGGCCGAGCTGGCGGAGGCCGTTCTGCCCACCCGGGTGGAGTCCCCGTCGCCCTTCGACTCGTTGGTGCCGGCCATGGCGCTGGTGGAGGCCGTGGTGACCGCGGTGACCGAGCGTCTGGCCGAGGAGGGGCGTCTGCGGGTGGAACGCCTCGAGGAGGTGCGCAGCCAGCTGGACCCGCACACGCCCTCGGCACTGGCGCCCCAGGAGGCCAGCACCGGACCCGCTGGCGGCGCGGAGACGGCTGGCTAATAAACATTTCGTAACGACCTCTTGACGGTCGATGTGTGTGATCTGTTTCATGGCGACATGAGCACTCACACCGATCCCGCACGCGTGGCGGGGCCCGACGAGCCGCAGCTCGGCGCCGGCGGCCGTGGCCTGGGCGTCTGGGAGGTCGCAGCCCTCTCCGTCGGGTTCATGGGGCCGGTCATGGCCATGTCCCTCAACGGCATCGGCATCGCGGGCCTCGTCGGCACCGCCGTGCCCTTCACCTTCCTCGTCTCCTTCGTGGGCACCCTGCTGGTGGCCTACGCCTTCGTGCGCCTGACGCGCCACTTCACGCACGCCGGCAGCGTCTACGCCCTCTCCGGGGTGACCCTCGGTCCGCGCGCAGGCTTCTTCGGCGGGTTCGCCCTTCTGGGCACCTACCTCTTCTTCGCCGCCTGCATCGCCGGTGCCTGTGCCGTCTTCTTCGAGGCGATGCTGGAGCAGTTCGGGGTGACCATGCCGTTCTGGGGCTGGCTCCTCGTGGCCATCGCAGTGGCCGCGCTGACCCTGGTGCTCAACCTGCGCGAGTCCACGGTCACCACCCGCACCCTGCTCGTCATCGGCATGGCCGGGATCCTCGCGATGGTGGTGCTCGCCGTGGTCATCGTGGCCAAGGTGGCCTCCGGCTCCGCCCCGGTCTCCACCGGGGTGGACCTGAGCACCCTCACGCCGGGCGAGAACTCGTGGAACGCGGTCATGACCGCCTCGGTGTTCGGCTTCCTCTCGTGGGCCGGCTTCGAGTCCGGGACCTCGCTGGCCGAGGAGTCCCGCGACCCCAAGCGCACCATCCCGCGGGCCCTGCTCGGTGCCGTGGTGCTGGCCGGCGTGCTCTACACCTTCGTGATGTTCGCCCAGACCATCGGCTACGGCACCGACGCCGCCGGCCAGGAGGCCTTCGCCGGTGCCAGCTCCACCCTTACCGACCTGGGGGCCAGCTACCTCGGGCGCTGGTTCGCCGTGCTCATCTCGGTGGTGGCGTTCCTCGTGGCGCTCGCCTCCCTGCTCAGCTCGGTGGCCGCCGCCGCACGGCTGCTGTTCGCCCTGGCCCGCGACGGCTTCGGCCCCTCCGTGCTGGCCCGCACCGACGCCCGCACCGGGGTCCCCACCGTGGCCACGGCGACGGTCGTCGGCACCACGCTGGCGCTGGTGTTCCTGCTCGCCGGGCTCCGGGGCGGGCCGGTGGAGGTCTACTACTGGTACGCCACCATCGCCACCCTGTGCATGGTCGTCGCCTACGGCATGACCTCGGTGGGCGTGCTGCGCCACGCCTTCCGTCCGGGCTCCGGCATCGCGCGGTGGGAGGCCCTCGTGCCCGTGCTGGGCCTGGCCTACCTCGGCTACGTGTACCTCGTGCAGGTCACCGGCCAGGAGGCCCCGTACACCTACTTCCCCTGGATCGCAGGGGCCTGGTGCCTGCTGGGCGCCGTCGTCATCTTCGCCAAGCCCCGTCTGGCCGAGCGCATCGGCGCCCGGCTGACGGCCGAGGACCTGGAGTGAACACCATGTGCGAGAACCCGCAGTGCCCGACCACCGACGACCTCACCCCGCTCACCTTCGTGGCCACGAGCGACCTCACCGCCGTCACCAAGGGACGCGCACTCCCCTCGGCCAACCTGGGGGAGAAGGACACCACCGGCTGGGTGCCCGCGAACCTGGGCATCGGCACCGGTGGCCACATCGCCGAGAAAATCCCGTTCGGGTCCACCGGGGACCTGCGCCTGCGCCCCGACCGTGCGGCGAGCTACCCCCTGCGGGGTGTGCCCGGGAAGCCCGACACCACCATCGTGTTCGCCGACGTCATCACCACCACCGGTGAGCCGTGGGGCTGCTGTCCGCGCACCTTCCTACGGGACACGGTGGCGGCCCTGCAGGAGGAGTTCGGCGTCACCGTCAAGGCCTCCTTCGAGCACGAGTTCATGGACCGCGACGCCACTGACACCCACCACCCCTTCTCGTGGCGCTCCTACCGGGCCGCCGAACCGCTCGGGTCGCGCGTGGTCACCGCGATGCAGGCTTCCGGGCTGGAGCCGGAGAACTGGCTGCCCGAGTACGGCCTGCACCAGTACGAGGTCACCATGAAGCCCACCGACCCCGTGGCGGCGGCGGACCGCGCCATCGTGGTGCGCGACCTGGTGCGCGACGTGTTCGCCTCGGCCGGGCGCCGTGCCTCGTTCACCCCGATGCTGATCCCCGGGGAGTCCGGCAACGGCGTGCACGTGCACTTCAGCCTGAGCGACGCGCAGGGGCGCAACGTGTTCTTCGACGACTCCCGCCCCGGGCGCCTGTCGGAGTTCGGCGGCCGCTTCGCCGGCGGCATCCTGGAGCGTGCCCGCTCGCTGGCCGCGCTGTTCGCGCCGCTCTCGGCCTCCTACCTGCGCCTGCGTCCCCACCAGTGGGCCTCGGCCGGCATCTTCCTGGGCCTGCACAACCGGGAGGCCCTGCTGCGCCTGTGCCCCACGGTGGAGATCGACGGACGGGACCCCGAGCCGCAGCTGCACTTCGAGTTCCGTGGCGGTGACGTGGGGGCCAACCCGTGGCTGCTACTCGGCGTCGTCCTGCGCGCCGGCCTCGAGGGCCTGCGCCAGCAGACCGAGCCCGCCCGGGCGCGGGAGGGAGAGGTGGACCTCACCGACGGTGCCGACGGCATCCCGGAGTTCCCCCACTCCCTCGAGGAGGCGCTGCAGCTGTTCGAGGCCGACGAGGAGGTGCGCGGCTGGTTCGACCCGGACCTGGTGGAGACCTTCCTGCGCATCAAGCGCGAGGAGCTCGCGGAGGTGTCCTCCCTGAGCGACACCGAGACCTGTGAGTGGTACGCCCGTGTCTACTGAGGCACTGGACCTGGGCGCCCTGGAGCTGGTGGACCACCACTGCCACGGCGTGGTGACCACCGACCTGGACCGGGCCGGGATGGAGGACCTCCTCACGGAGTCCGACGCCCCGGCCCCGGCCGGCACCACCTTCTTCGACACGCAGCTGGGCTTCGCGGTGCGGCGCGAGTGCGCACCGGTGCTCGACCTGCCCCCGTTCGCCGTCCCGGAGGACTACGTGGCGCGGCGGGCCGACCTGGGGGCGGCCGAGGTGAACCGTCGCCTGCTGCGCGCGGCCGGCATCGGGACCTACGTCATCGAGACCGGGCACCGATCCGATGAGATCCTCACGCCCGAGCAGATGGCGGAGGTGACCGGCGCCGGCCACGCCGAGGTGGTGCGTCTGGAGGTGATCGCCGAGCAGGTGGCCGCCCGCGTGGAGCCGGCGGACTTCCCGGCGGCCTACCGGGCGGCGCTCGACGACGCCCTGCGTACCGCGGTGGGGGTCAAGACCATCGCGGCGTACCGGGGCGGGCTCGACCTCGACCCCGAGCGTCCCACCGACGACGAGGTGGTGGCCGCCGTGGCCGCCTGGACCCGGTGTGCGGAGGGGCCACTGCGGCTCACCGACCCGGTGCTCGTCCGCTTCGGCTGGTGGGAGGCGGTGGACCGCCAGGCGGTGGTGCAGGTGCACGTGGGGTACGGCGACCCGGACGTGGACCTCCACCGGTGCAACCCCCTGCTCATGACCGAGCTGTTCCGCCGGACCCGGGGGACGGGGGTGCGTTTCGCCCTGCTGCACTGCTACCCCTACCACCGTGAGGCCGGCTACCTGGCCCACGTCTTCGAGCACGTGTACTGCGACGTGGGGCTGGCGGTGAACTTCACCGGCGCCCAGTCGCCGCAGGTGGTCGCCGAGTCGCTGGAGCTCACCCCGTTCCACAAGGCCCTGTTCTCCTCCGACGCGTTCGGGGCCGCCGAGCTCTACCATCTCGGGGCCCTGCTCTTCCGCCGAGGCCTCGGACAGGCCCTGAGCGAGTGGGGGAGGACCGCCGGCTGGCCCACCGAGGAGCAACTGCGCGTGGCCCGCATGGTGGGATCGGAGAACGCCCGCCGCCTGTACCGCCTCGAGAACCCCACCACCGGAGGGTGACTGCATGACTGACGCCGCCCACCCGACCGCCACTGCCCTGCCGGGGCTGGAGGACCTGCAGGAGCGCTGGACGAGCGCCCTGGAGGACCACCTGCCCGATGCCGTGGAGCTGCGCCACCGCGTGCACGCCGACCCGCGCGTCTCCGGGGAGGAGGAGGACACCGCCCGCCTGGTGGAGGAGGCCCTCGGCATCCCCATGGCGCGCCTGGCCGACGTGGGGCGCATCGGGCGCATCGGCCCGCAGGAGGGGCCGGCCGTCCTCGTGCGCGGGGAGCTCGACGCCCTGCCACTGGCCGAGGAGACGGGGGCTGCCTTCGCGGCCTCGAACGGGGCCATGCACGCCTGCGGACACGACGTCCACCTGGCCGCCCTGGTGGCCGTGGTGCGTGCCGCCCGGGGCCTCGACCTCCCCCTGGGCCTGGTGCCCTTCCTGCAGCCACGCGAGGAGACCTACCCGTCCGGAGCGCGTGATGCGGTGGAGTCCGGTGAGCTGGAGCGCCTGGGAGTGGCCGCCGCCGTCGGGGCCCACGTGCACCCGGCGGTGCCGCCCGGACAGGTGGCCACCGGTGGGGGCGTCGTGAACGCGGCGGCCGACGAGCTGCACATCACCATCACCGGTCAGGGCGGCCACGGGGCCTACCCGCATCGAGCGTCCGACCCGGTGGCCGCGCTGGCCCACACGCTGCTGGCGCTGCAGGAGGTGGTGCGGCGGCACGTGTCCCCGATGCGGCCGGCCACCCTCTCGGTGGGGCACGTGCAGGCCGGTGCGGCGAGCGCCAACGTACTGCCCTCCCGGGCCGTGGTGCTGGCCACGCTCCGCACCACCGACGCGACCGACCGGCAGGTGGTGCTGCGCGAGGTGCAGCGGGCCGTGGCGGCGCAGGCCGAGGTGTTCGGCACCACGGCCGAGGTGCGTGTGGTGCCCGGGGAGCCGGTGCTCGACAACGACGTGCAGCTCGTGGAGCACATGGACGCCTGGCTGGTGCGTGCCGGCATCGAGCCCACGGAGCCGATGCGCTCCCTGGGGGCCGACGACTTCTCCTACCTGGGGGAGCAGGTGCCGGCGGTGATGTCCTTCGTGGGCGTGCGCGTGGAGGGCCACGACGAGCCCCCGCAGCTGCACACCCCGGCCTTCCTGCCCACGGACGAGGCGGTGCGTGACGTGGCCCGGGCGATGGTGGCCGGCTACCTCGGGGCCGTCCAGCGGCTGGGGGCGTGATGGCCGCCCCGACGACCGATGCCGCGTGGTACGCCCAGGACGAGCGGCTGCTGGCCGGGGTGGAGAAGCTGCGCTTCTTCCCGCAGGTGGCGGCCTCCGGGCAGGGTGCCGTGCTCACCACCCCGGAGGGGCGCCAGGTGCTGGACCTCAGCGCCAGCTGGACCGCGACCGGTCTGGGGCTGGGCCACCCGGGCGTGGCCGATGCCGTGTCCCGGGCCGTCCGCGCCCCGGCGGGTGGGTCGCTGCTCTCGGGCACGCACCCCGATGCCGTGCTGCTGGCCCGGGAGCTGCTCGCGGTCGTGCCCACGCGGGGCGAGGACCGGCAGGTCTACCTGGGGCACGCCGGCTCGGACGCCAACGACATGGCCGTGGCCGCCGCCCGTCACGCCACCGGACGCGAGCGCATCGTGGCCTTCCGCGGCGGGTACCACGGCGGCATCGGGCGGTCGCGGGGCGTCTCGGGCGTGCACGTGGAGGCCGGGGTGCCGGCCGAGGACGGGTTGGTGCTCGTGCCCTACCCCGACCCCTACCGGCCCTGGTGCGAGGGGGACCTCCTTGCCGCGACCTTGTCGGAGGTGCGGGAGGCGTTGTCCGCCGGTGACGTGGCCGCGGTGATGGTGGAGCCCATCCAGTGCGACGGTGGCGTGGTGGTGCCACCGGACGGGTTCCTGCCCGGGCTGCGTGCCCTGTGCGACGAGTTCGGCACCCTGCTGGTGGTCGACGAGGTGAAGGCGGGGATGGGCCGCACCGGCCACCTGCTGGCCCACCGCCACGAGCAGGTGGAGGCCGACCTGGTGACCCTGGGCAAGGCGCTGGGCAACGGGCTGCCGGTCTCGGCGACCGTCGGCCCGACCGCCGCGCTGGGCACGCCGGTGGCCAGTGCGCTCATGACCACGGTGGGCAACCCCGTGTGCTGCGCCGCCGCGCGGGCTGTCCTCGCCGCCCTCGCCGACGGGGAGCTGGCCGCGCGGGCCGTGGCCCTCGGGGACCGGGCACGTGCGCGACTGAACGACTACCTCGCCTCGGGCCGGCCCGGGGCGGCCCGGGTCGGCGACGTCCGTGGCCGTGGCCTGCTGCTCGGGGTGGAGCTGGTGGAGGCCGGGTCCACGGATCCCGATGCGGCGCTCGCGGCGACCACGAGCTTCGCCGGCTGGGGCCATGGAGTGGTGGCCTACCCGGTGCGCGACAACGTCCTGGAGATCACGCCGCCGCTCACCATCGGCGAGGAGGAGCTGGACCTCGCACTCGACCGGCTGCTCGACGCGCTCGACGCCGCGGCCCGTGGCGAGGTGGACCCGGCCGATCTCGCGGCATACTCCGGATGGTGACGGGGAACCTCACCCGTCGCGCACCCACCGGCCAGGAGACCTCCGTGCCCGAGCACCCGCACCACGACCCCGCCCACCACGGCAGCCACTTCGACGACCGCGCGGCCACCTGGGACGGCACCCCCGGCAAGCGCGAGGAGGCGGCCGCCGTGGCCGGTGCCGTGGTCGACGCGCTCGACCTGCGCGGCGACGAGCGGCTGCTGGAGTACGGCGCTGGCACCGGGCTGGTGGCCGCTGCCCTGGCCGACCACGTGGGCCGGGTGACCTTGGCCGACGCCTCGGCGGGCATGCTCGCGGTGATGCGCGCCAAGGTGGCCGAGGGCGACCTGCCCGCCGGCACCCGCGTGCTCGAGCTCGACCTCACCCACGATGCCGTGCCCTGCGAGCGCTTCGACGTGGTGGTCTGCAGCCTGGTGCTGCATCACCTGGTCGAGGTGCCGCCGGTGCTCGGCGCCCTGCACGACCTCCTCGCCGAGGGCGGCCACCTCGCGGTGCTCGACCTGGACACCGACCCGGACGGTTCCTTCCACGCCCAGGTGGACGACTTCCACGGCCACGACGGGTTCGACCGCGAGCAGTTCAGCCTCTGGCTGGCCGACGCCGGGTTCGAGCGGGTGACGGTGGTCGACGGTGTGGCCGTGACCAAGCCGGATGGCGACTACCCGACCTTCCTGGCCACGGCCCGCCGCGCCTGACCCGTCTCAGCGCAGCAGCTGCACGCCCTGGCTGGCCAGGGCGCCGAAGAGCACGCCCCACAGCACGATGCTCACGCACTGCCAGCCGATGACGGCGCGGCGGTCGGCGCCCAGGCCCACCATGAGGGCGGAGGTGACCTGGCTGGGCAGCATGGTCTGGCCCAGCAGCGAGACACCCGGCACGCCCCAGCGGTCGAAGGCCCGGCGGAAGCGGCGCCGGCGGGGCGACTCCTCCTCGGCGCCGGAGGTGGCCAGGGCGCGGCCCGTGCCGGCCAGGGTGACGAAGAGCAGCATCGAGACGACGTTTCCCACCACGGCGGCAGCGACGGCCACGGCGGGGTGCAGCCCCGCCAGCACGCCGATGGTGGAACCGAAGTAGCTCTCCACGAACGGGATCGCGCTCACGAGCGCGATGCCGGCCCACTGGAGGGCGGGCGGCAGGCCCTCGGTGAAGTTCTGCAGTGCGTCCAGCACGGTGGCCTCCTGGTGTCTCGGTGGTGGCTCCAGCCTCGGGCCGTCACCGGCCACCCACCCGTGAACCCGTGCACCGGATGCCGGGGAGGCCTCACCGCCGCGGCATGACGGACGTCATGCGGGCCACCCGCACCGGCTCGGTCCCCTCGTCGGCCCGTGCCCCCGCATCGAGCCGGGACCCCTCAGATCCACCCCTTGGCGCGGGCCACCCGCGCGGCCTCGTGCCGGTTGGCCGTGCCGGTCTTGGTGACCGCCGCCGAGAGGTAGTTGCGCACCGTGCCGGGGGAGAGGTGCGCCCGCTCGGCGATCTCCTCCACCGGGGCCGCGTCGGCGGAGAGCTCCAGCACATCGGCCTCCCGGGCGCTCAGGGGCGAGGCGCCCGCGGCCAGGGCGTCGGCGGCGAGCTCCTGGTCCACGTACCGCCCGCCGGTGGCCAGCGTGCGCACGGCCTCGGTGAGCGCGCGGCGTCCCACGGTCTTGGGCAGGAACCCGCGCACCCCGTTCTCCAGAGCGCGCTTGAGGTACCCCGGTCGCCCGTGGCTGGTGATGACGAGGCTCGCCGCCTGCGGCTGCACCTGGGCCAGGTGCACGGCCAGGTCGATGCCGTCGCCGTCCGGGAGCTGCAGGTCCAGCAGGGCCACGTCCACCTCGGTGGAGCGCAGCACCGCCTGGGCCTCGGCCACCGAGCCGGCACGACCCACCACCTCGAGGTCCTCCTCGAGGGCCAGCAGGGAGGCCAGCGCCTCGCGGATGAGGGTCTCGTCCTCCACCAGCAGCACGCGGGTGCGGGCCGGGGTGGTGCCGGTGGCGTCGGGGGTCATCGGGTCTCCTGGGGGGACGGGGCAGGCGTGGGTGGTGCGTCGGTGGGCAGGGTCGCCACGAGGGTGAACCTGTCGGCGGTGGGGTGGGTCGCCAGGTGCCCGCCGGCCTGGCGGAGCCGCTCGCGCAGGCCGGCCAGCCCCGTGCCCCGGGGGCGGCTCCCCGCATCGGGGCCGGTGGGGGCCTGCCGGGGGCGGTCGTTCACCAGCTCCAGAGACACGTCGGTGGGGCCGGGGCGCACGGCCAGGTGCACGGTGCGGGCGTCGGAGTGGCGCAGCACGTTGGTGACGCCCTCGCGCAGCACCCAGCCCACGGCCTCGGAGGTGGCCGGCGGCCAGCCGGGGTGGTGCTCCACGTGCTCGGCGCCCTCGACGTGCACCTCGGCCCCGGACGAGCGCAGCAGGGCCACCGCGCCCTCGAGCTCGGCGGCCGGGTCCATGCGGCGGTAGCCACGCACCACGCCCCGGAGGTCGTCCGCGGCCTCCTGTGCGAGGCAGCGCACGGCGTCGGTCTCCGCGGCGGCGGCCTCCCCGTCGCCCCGCCGCGCCAGCTCCCCGGCCAGCTCGCTCTTGAGGGCCACCACCGAGAGGGTGCGGCCCAGCACGTCGTGGAGGTCGCGGCTGAAACGCAGCCGCTCCTCGGCCACCGCCAGGTCGGCGGCCACCCGGTGGTGGCGGGCCTGCGCGCGCACCACGCTCATGGCCCACGCGCTGCAGTACCCGATGAAGAGCCCCGTCCCCAGGCCGATTCCCAGGCCCACGGCCGACATGGGCACCAGGCGCAGGTCGCGGACGGCCAGGGTCAGGCACGCGGCGAGGGCCGGCACGCACGCGAGCGTGGTGGCCAGCCGCCAGCGGACGGCAAGGCCCAGCATCATCGCCACCGACATGGCCGTGTAGCCCATCATCGGCAGGATGCGGGGCTCCTCGGCCGCCCAGGCGGGGACGGCGGTGAGCACGGTGCCCGCGGCCACGGTGCCGGCCACCGCGGCCCACGCCGGGCCGGCGAGCTCGCCCTCGTCCTGGAGGGGCAGGGCCTCGCGCGCCATCCACACCGAGCACACCAGCATCAGCAGCACCGAGGGCAGGGTCAGCCAGCGCAGCGCGGGCAGGGCCACCCACAGCACCGCGCCGCCCAGGAACAGGAAGGTGACCAGCACGAGCGCCACCGAGAACAGCGTGTACAGGCCGAACTGGCGCACCGCCCGGTCGGTGGCGGTGCGGAAGTGCGGTGCGGGGGCGCGGCGGGTCCAGGCGGGCACGGGGCCATCCTGCCCGAGGGGGCGGGGCGCGATCGCCCGGGTCACATCGGGCTGGCGCCACCCTCCGGGGCACCCGGGCGGCGCCACTGCGGGTCGCGGCCGATGAAGGCCATGAGGCGCTCCACCGGGTCCTCGCTCTCGGTCTCCACCGCCGGGCCGTACTGGCCGGACTGGCGCAGCATCTGCTCGATGGGCTCCATGCCCTGCAGCATCTGCTCGGCGTAGTCGGGGTCCAGGTCGGGCTCCACGCCGGCGGCGCGGGCCAGGTCCCAGGTGTGCATGTAGATGTCCGAGACGTACAGGTCGCCGGTCATCTCGGCGATCGTCTGGCCGGCGAACGGGCCCTCGTCCAGCACGATGGTGGAGCGCTCGCTGTCGTCGAGCAGCTCCTGCACGTCGGCGGCGCGCTGGCGCCAGGCGGTGGCGGGGTCGGCCTGCGGGTCGCGGTCGGGCAAGTCCATGTCCACCCAGTTCTCCAGCACGGACTCGTACCAGTCGATGAGGTGCTCCACGACGTCGCCGGCGGTCCACTCCTTGACCGGGGTGGGGGCGTCCCAGTCGGTCACCGTGTCCGCCACGTCGGCGAACGCCTGGGAGAAGCGCGCGTGCAGGCCGGACTCGAGACTCATGGTGACCTCCGTGGTGTGCGGCGGGTGGGCCGGCGGTGTGCCGGGTCCGCAGGGCCATCATGCCTGTCGGGGTGTCGGGGCCGCACGCGGGAGCGCCGCGGTGCGTGGACCACGATGGGGCACGTGCCCCGCCCTGCCGACCGCCCCTTCGTGTTCACCCACTCGTGGACCGAACCCGGCGCTCCGGCAGCGGTGTACGCGCGGTGGGCGGTTCCGGAGGGCTTCCCGGGGTGGTGGCCGCAGGCGCGGGCGGCGCGGCGGACCGGGGACGGCGCGGGCTCGATGGTGGTGCGCAGCCTGCTGCCGGTGCCCCTGCGGTTCTCGCTGCGGCGGGTGGTGGAGGACCCGGTGGGGCGCCGGCTGGTGGCCCGGTCCGCGGGCGACCTGGTGGGGACGATCGAGGTGCGCGTGGTGGCGTGCGGCGGGGGCAGCCGCATCGTGTGGCGGCAGCGGTGCCGGCTGGCGCACCCGGTGCTGCGGCACGCGCTGTGGGTGCCCGGTGCGCGGGCGGTGCTGCGGGCCAACCACGCGTGGATGATGCGCGGCGCCCGCCAGGCGTGAGGGGGGACGTCGTTGGGCCTGGGCGGGGAAGCCCGCTCCGGCATCGCCCAGCCCACGCCCTCCGGCATCCTCGCCTCATCGCCCCGCCGCGTCCCCCATCGCACCGCCCGTCGCACGCGAAAACTCACTGCGCACGCGAAAGGTGCTGGCCGCACGCGAAGCTTCCCGTGCGGGGGCGTCCCTTCCCGTGCCGCGCCACCTTTCCCGTGCGGCGGGGCGATGGGGCCCACCTCCGCAGCAGACCCACCCGAGCGGCCTCAGACCTCCGGGTTCCGTGCAGACCTCCGGGTTCCGCCGCCCCACCCTCCGGAAAGCTTTCAGAACCACCACGACGGCGCGGTGGATCTGAAAGCTTTCCGGAGGTGAGCACGTCCGGAGGGGTGCCGCCCCGGCCCCGCCCCGGCCACACACCCACCCGAGGGCGGGACGCCCCACCACCTAGGGTGGCCGACGACGCGGGGTGCCCCACCGGGGCTGAGAACACACCCGTGGAACCTGATCTCGTTCACGCGAGCGGAGGGACGTCATCGTGAACCACCCTGCCCAGCCGGCCCCGCACCCCGCGGCCACACCCGCCCCCACGCGCCCGTCGGTGCCCGGCCGCCCCGCATTGGACCTCACGCTCTACCTCGTCACCGACACCGCCCGCTGCGGCGCGCGTGGCGTGCCCGCCGTGGTGCGCGATGCGGTGGCCGGCGGCGTCACCATCGTGCAGCTGCGCGAGAAGCGCCTCGACGACGTCGCGTTCGTGCGCCTGGGGCAGGAGATCCGCGAGGTGCTCGAGGGCACCGGAGTGCCGCTGCTGGTGGACGACCGCGCCCACCTGGTGCACGCCATCGGGGCGCAGGGGGTGCACATCGGCCAGACCGACACCCCGCCGGTGCAGACCCGCGAGGAGGTGGGGCCGGACGTGCTCGTCGGGCTGTCCACGCACTCGGTGGAGCAGGCCCGTGCCGCCAGCGCCCTGCCGCCGGGCACGGTGGACTACATCGGCATCGGCCCGGTGTGGCCCACACCCACCAAGGTGGCGCACGATCCCGCCATCGGGCCGGAGGGGGCCCGTGCGATGCGGGCGGCGAGCCAGCTTCCGGGCGTGGCCATCGGCGGCATCACCCCGCAGAACATCGGCGAGCTGCGTGGGTGCGGGGCCGAGGGCGTGGCGGTGGTGCGGGCGCTGTGCGCGGCGCCGGACGTGGCCGCGGCCGCACGCGAGTTCCGGGAGCTGTGGCGGTGAGCGCGCACGGGGGCCCGGCAGGGGCGGGGAGCGCGCGCGTGCCGGTGGTGCTCACCGTCGCGGGCTCGGACCCCTCCGGCGGGGCGGGTGTGCAGGCCGACCTCAAGACCTTCAGTGCCCTGGGGGCCTACGGCTGCGCGGTGCTCACCTCGCTCACGGCGCAGAGCACGCGCGGGGTCACGGGCGTCCACCCGGTGCCGGCGGGGTTCGTCACCGAGCAGCTGGTCACGCTGCTGGAGGACGTGCGCGTGGACGCGGTGAAGATCGGCATGCTCGGCACGGCGCCGGTGGCCGATGCGGTGGCCGACGTGGTGCGCCGGCTGGACTGCCCCGTGGTGCTCGACCCGGTGATGGTGAGCACGGCCGGATCACGGCTGCTGGACGCCGACGCGGTGGAGGCCGTGCGCCGGCTGGTTGCGGTGGTGGACCTTGTGACGCCCAACGGTCCCGAGGCGGGGGTGCTCGCCGGGGCCGAACCGCCGCGCGACCTGGCCGGACAGCGGGCGATGGCTGCCGCGCTGCACGAGCGGCTGGGGGCGCGGGTGCTGCTCAAGGGCGGCCACGTGGACGGCGCCGCGAGCACCGACGTGCTGGCCGGGCCGGGTGGGGCGGAGGAGTTCACCGCTCCTCGGGTGGCCACGCGCAACACCCACGGCACGGGCTGCACGCTCTCCTCGGCGGTAGCCGCGTTGCGCCCGCAGCGGGCGGGCTGGACCGATGCGGTGGCCGACGCCAAGGCTTACCTGACGGCCGCGCTGGAGCACGCGGACGCCCTCGACGTGGGGGCCGGGCCGGGGCCGGTGCACCACTTCCACGCCCTCTGGCACTGAGCGGCCGGCGAGCTCCGCACCGGTGCCGATCTCGAGCATCGCCGGCCACGAACTCCGCACCGGTGCCGATCTCGGACGTCACCCGGCCGTGAGAACCGCACCGGTGCCGATCTCGACAGTCGAGTTCAGCACCGGTGCGGAAGTGGGTGCTCGGCGGCCTGAGTTCGGCACCGGTGCGGAGTTCGCCGTGCCGACGGGTGCGGAGGTCGCTGTGGGGTCCGCCCCGTCAGCGCCGGGTGGTCCTGGGTCTGGGCGAACCAGCCCGGCCGCACCCGGGAGCCCAGCCGGGCCACGCCCCGGTGGTCCACCGGCGGCGGGGCCACGTCGCCCACCGGGCGGTGTTCGGGCTCGGGGTCGGACCCGCCACCGGCCAGCAGGCGCAGGAAGTGGCTCTTGCCCGACCCGTTGGACCCCAGCACGGCCACGCGCTCGCCGAACCAGACCTCCAGGTCGAACGGCTCCATGAGCGTCGCGGCGCCGCCACCCTCGAGCGCAGGCACGCGCAGCTCCAGCCCCTCGGTCACCACGGCGCGCTTGGCGGTGCGACCGCCGCGGCACCTGCGGGTGCACAACGTCCACGACGACCCCACCCAGGTGTGGACCATGGATGTGGAGCTCACCGAGGCCGAGCCGGGGACCGCACTGACCTTCAGCCAGCCGTTGAACAGCCGGGAGATGGTGCGCGAGGTCGGCCCCGGGTGGGAGTTCTACCTCGACCGCCTGCAGCAGTCCCTGGAGACCGGGGAGCAGGCCACCATCGAGTGGGACGGGTACATGGACCTCGCACCGGAGTACGCGCAGGAGTTCGGGCTGGCCTGACGTCGTGCTGATCCGACGCGGCTCACCCGACGCGTGCAGGGGGCCTGCGGTCGACGGGCGGCGCGTCACCCCATCGGGTCACTCGTCCAGCCAGGCGTTGTGCTGCAGGCGCAGCGCCCGTTCGAGCCCCGCGAGGACGCCAGCGACGGTCAGGCCGGCGTTCACCGGGGCGGGCAGTTCGATCGGGGAGTGGAAGGTCCACCCGGTGAGCGACTGCCACCAGTCGGCCCGGGTGAACGCCTGCAGCAGCTGCGGCAGCTCCAGGCCCAGCGCCACGAGCAGCACGGTGAGCGAGAGCGCCCCGAGGACCCGGCTGGCGGTGGGGTGGCGCTCGTCGAGGCCGGCTCGCCAGGCCTCCCCGGTGCCGGCGGCCGGGGTCAGGGGCTGCTCCCCCGCATCGGTCACCAGGTGCGCCCGCTTCATGCCGTAGAAACTCAACGCGGCCTCGATGCGGGGCGTGCGCTCGCGGGGGTGCCGGCGGTCGGCTGCGTCGGGGCCGGGATCACCCGGGAGGTCGTCCAGGACGAAGGTCGCGGTGCTGCGCCCCACCGCCACCTGACGGCCGTCCCGGTGGAGGACCAGCTTCTCGCCGATGTCGAGGTAGTCCACGTCGAGCGTGTACTCGTGCCCGTCGGCCATGGCCGTGAACTGGCCCCGCCACAGCGACTGCCACCCCGTCACGGGGGTCACGGTCGACCCGTCACCCGGCTTCACCGATCCGTCTCGCCCCACCGTGGTCCTCCTCGTACCAGTCCTGTCGGGCGCCGCCGCCCACCCTGTGCGGGCCACTCTGCCAGTCGGTCCCGCCGTCGGGGTGGCAGGACGCCGAGCGCTTCGACGAGGTCTCCCACGGCCTCATCGACCTCGAGATGCGTGCCCAGCTGGCGGGCCGCTGGCGCATGGCGACCATCCAGGTCGTCTTCGCCGCCATCCCCGCGGCGGGGGTGGCGGCCTTGCCGGGTTGCTACCTTGCGAGGGCCAGTGAACGGGGCGGACGTCGCCCAGCACACGCAGCCCAGGAGGACCACGTGAACGCACCGCAGTCGGGGACGCCCCTGAAGATCGGCATGTTCCTGTTCGAGAAGGTCATGACCCAGCGCAGCACCCCGGTGATCCTCACCATCAGCCCGGGGCGCATCGTGCTGGCCTCCGCGGACCGCGTCGTGGCCGACGTCCCCGCCGACCAGGTGCGCACGAAGGTCTCCCGGGTCCTGAAGGTGAACGAGCTGCACGGGCCGTGGGGCAAGTGGATGCTCGGCGCGGTCGGGGCCGCCAAGAGCGAGGACTTCACCGACGCCCAGGCCACGGAGGTCATCGAGGCGCAGAAGGCCGCCCAGCAGGACCCCGCCCTGACGCAGCTCGAGCTCGCCCGGACCGTCTGGGTCGGCCAGCCCACCGCTGCCGACGGCTCGTGGACGGGCTCGCTCTCCTCGATGGCCAAGGGCGAGACCAAGATGCAGCCCCGCATCGCCCCGATGGTCGACGAGGCGCTGCTCGCCGCGGGCGTGCAGCGCGCCTGAGGGGGTTCAGCGGCGGCGGCGCACCCGCGTCTCGTCCCAGACGGCCTCGGGGGTCTCCACCACCCGCCCCTGCGAGGTGAACACGAGGAAGCGGTCGAAGGTGCGGGCGAACCAGCGGTCGTGGGTCACGGCGACCACGGTGCCCTCGAACGACTCCAGGGCGTCCTGGAGCGCCTCGGCCGAGTGCAGGTCGAGATTGTCCGTCGGCTCGTCCAGGAGCAGCAGGGTGGCGCCGGAGAGTTCCAGCAGCAGGATGCCGAAGCGTGCCTGCTGCCCTCCGGAGAGCTGGTCGTAGGTGCGCTCGCCGGCAGCGGCCAGCCCGTAGCGGTCGAGCACCTTGGCGGCCTGCTCGCGGCCCATCCCGTCGCGGTGGTCGTCGCCGCGGTGCAGGATCTCCAGCAGGGTGCGGCCCATGAGCGCCGGGTGGTCCTGGGTCTGGGCGAACCAGCCGGGGCGCACCCGGGAGCCCAGCCGGGCCACGCCCCGGTGGTCCACCGGCGGCGGGGCCACGTCGCCCACCGGGCGGTGTTCGGGCTCGGGGTCGGACCCGCCACCGGCCAGCAGGCGCAGGAAGTGGCTCTTGCCCGACCCGTTGGACCCCAGCACCGCCACGCGCTCGCCGAACCACACCTCCAGGTCGAACGGCTCCATGAGCGTCGCGGCGCCACCACCCTCGAGCGCCGGCACCCGCAGCTCCAGCCCCTCGGTCACCACGGCGCGCTTGGCCGTGCGCCCACCGCGCAGCCGCATGCGCACGTTCTGCGTGGCGGCGAGCTTCTCCGGCGGTCCGGCCTCCTCGAACTTCGCCAGGCGCGTCTGTGCCGCGCGGTACCGGGGCGCCATGCCGTCGTTGTACTCGGCCTTCACCTTGAGCCGCAGCACCAGCGCCTTGAGCTTGGCGTGCTCCTCCTCCCACCGGCGCAGGCGCTCCTCCAGGGCGGCGTTGCGCGCCTCGCGGGCCTCGTGCCAGCCGCTGAACGACCCGGCGTGCGTCCACGCGCTGGCCCCGGCGGCGTGCGGCTCCAGGGTCACCACGTGGGTGGCCACCTGGCTGAGCAGCTCGCGGTCGTGGCTGATGAGCAGCACCGACTTGCCGCACCCGGCCAGCCGCTCCTCCAGCCAGCGCTTGCCCGGCACGTCGAGGTAGTTGTCCGGCTCGTCGAGCAGCAGGATCTCGGCCGGTCCGCGGAGCAGCGCCTCCAGCACGAGCCGCTTCTGCTCACCCCCGGAGAGGGTGGCGGCCGCCCGGTTCTGCGCCCGCTCGAAGGTCACGCCGAGCGCGGCCTGGGCCACCTCGTCCCACACCTGGGTCTCGTAGTCGTACCCGCCGGCGTCGCCCCAGTCCGCCAGCGCCTGGGCGTACGCCATCTGGGCCGGTTCGTCGTCGGTCTCCATGAGGCGCAGCTCGGCGGCGTCCACGGCCTCGGCCGCTGCCCGGATCCGCGGCGGCGCCGAGCGCACCAGCAGGTCCCGCACGGTCGACTCGTCCCGCACCCGCCCGATGAACTGCGGCATCAGCGCCACGCTGCCCGATGCGGTGACGTTGCCCTCCGCGGCCAGCTCGCCGGAGATGATGCGCAGCAGCGTCGTCTTGCCCGTGCCGTTGGGCCCCACCAGAGCCACCCGCTGCCGGTCCCCCACCCGGAACGAGACGCCCCCAGCAGCGGCCGCCCGTCCGGCAGCCAGTACTCGATGTCGTGGACCTCCAGGTGCGGCATGCCCGGACCGTACCGGCCACCGGCCGGCCGTCACGACCGCTTTTCCCGGGCGAAAAGACGGGGGGCCCGCGCCGGGTTGCCGGAACCACGCCGCCGCCCCACACGCAGAGATCCGCCTGCGGTTCAGAGGTGCGCCCGGGAACCCGGACATCTGGGTCGCAGGCGGATCTGTGTGCGTTCGCGCCCGTCAGCCGCGTGCAGGCGCCCCGGCCACGCGGTAGGTGGCCAGCACCGCCTGGTGGTCGGTGGGCCAGTCGCTGAACAGGGCGCGGTAGTCGTCGGTGCGCTCGGCCACGCGCTGGTTGCGCACGATGGTGCGCCCGGTGCCCACGCGTCCGGCATCGAGCAGGCGCAGCCCGGCAGTGGGGGAGGCGAACACGTAGTCGATGCGGTCGCGCTCGTCGGCCTCGGGAGCCCAGGTGAGCTGGTCGGTGCCCACGGCCTCGTTGCTGATGGGCCACGTGGTGCCCGGGTGGGTGACCGGGTTCGGGTACATGGCGCGGTAGGCGTCCACGTAGCCGGCCTCGCGCAGCAGGGCGGTGGACTGCCACGGCACCACCAGGCCCTGGTGGTCCTGCGTGGTCGCGGCGGCGCGGGTCCAGTCCAGCAGGGACGGCTCGTTGAAGTCACCGCCGATGAGCACGGCACGGCGCCGCACCTGCTCGGCCCGCGCGTCGGCGATGACGTCGGCGATCACCTGCGGGCGGCCCGAGGCGGCGTTCACGTCCAGCACGGTCCCGGCATCGGTCACGGGCCCGCCGGGCAGCAGGTCCCAGCCGGAGTAGGGGCCGCTGGGCACGCCCGCGCCGTAGCCGCGGGGCAGGTAGGTGGCGTACCAGCGGTACTCCAGGTGTGCGGCGTATGCGGCCACCTGTCGGCCGCCGAGGTCGATCACGGCCTTGGTGACGAAGGGCATCACCGCGCTGTCCACGATGGGGAAGCGCGAGAGCACTCCGGTGTCGGAGCTGGAGGCGTGGTGCCAGCGCTGGCCGCCGGCCGAGAGGGTGGCGGCGAGGTCGGCGGTGGCGTCGCCGGACTCCGAGAGCAGGACGACGTCGGCCTTGGTGCGGCGGATGGCCTCGGCCACGAGCGCGCGTCCACCGGGCACGGCGGTGCCGCCGAACCAGATGTTCATGGCCAGCACCCGCAGGGTGGTCGGCTTGGCGGCGTGTGCCGGGGCGGCCGCGGCGAGGGCTGCGGTGCCACCCATCGCGAGGGCGGCGCGGCGGGAGAGGGCAGGGGTGCGGGACACGAGGGCTCCCGGGTGAGGGGTGCAGGACGCCGGCACGGTAGGCGGCACGGGAGAACGTGCCGTGAACCCGAGGCAACCGGCCGGTGGCGGCCCGGGGGTGAGTTCGTGCCTGCCTCGCCCACACGCAGAGATCCGCCTGTGGTCCAGAGGTGCGTCCGGAAACCCGGACCTCCGGACCACAGGCGGACCTTTGTGCGGTGCGAGCTGACCCCCCCGCCGGCGCCCCGCCTCAGCCGGCCAGCGCCGCGGCCACGTCCTGGCTCTCGATGCCCAGCGCCTCACCCACCGGCGCCGAGTACAGCGTCCCGCCGTGCGTGGACAGGCCCTTGGCCAGCGCCTCGTCGGCCCGCAGCGCGTCGCGCCACCCGGCATCGGCCAGACGCAGTGTGTACGGCAGGGTCGCGTTGGTGAGCGCCTGCGTGGAGGTCACCGGCACGGCGCCGGGCATGTTGGCCACGCAGTAGAACACCGAGTCGTGCACCTCGAAGGTGGGGTCGTCGTGCGTGGTGGGGTGGGAGTCCTCGAAGCAGCCGCCCTGGTCGATGGCGATGTCCACCAGCACCGAGCCGGGCTTCATCTGGGCCACGAGGTCATTGGTCACCAGCTTGGGCGCCGCCGCACCGGGGATGAGCACCGAGCCGATCACCAGGTCGGCCCGGGTCACGGCCTCCTCGATGGCCAACGCGGAGCTGGCGATGCCGTGCACCCGGTTGCCGTAGCGCCAGAAGCTCATGCGGAGCTTCTCCAGGTCGATGTCGAGCAGCGTGACGTCGGCGCCCATCCCCATCGCGATGTTGGCCGCGTTCTGCCCCGCGGTGCCGGCACCCAGCACGGCCACCTTGGCCCCGGCCACGCCGCCGACGCCGCCCATGAGCACGCCGCGTCCGCCGCGGGCCTTGAGCAGGGAGGCCGCGCCCACCTGCGGCGCGAGGCAGCCGGCCACCTCGCTCATGGGGTAGAGCAGCGGCAGCGAGCGGTCGGTGCGCTGCACGGTCTCGTACGCGATGGAGGTGGTGCCCGCCTCGAGCAGCGCCTTCGTGAGCTCCGGCTCGGCGGCCAGGTGCAGGTAGGTGAACAGGGTCAGGCCGTCGCGCAGGCGGTGGTACTCCTCGGCCACCGGCTCCTTGACCTTGACCACCATCTCGGCCTCGCCCCACACGTCGTCCGCGGACTCCACGATGCGGGCACCCTGGGCCGCGTACTCCTCGTCGGTGACGGCGCTGCCCAGGCCGGCACCGGCCTGCACCAGCACCTCGTGCCCGCGCTGCGTCAGCTCGCGCACGCCCACCGGGGTCATCCCCACCCGGAACTCGTTGTTCTTCACCTCTGTCGGCACGCCGATGCGCATGTCGCCTCCTTCGCGGTCACGGGGCCCGGTCGGCTCCCTTTGCCGAATCGTTGCAGATCCGTTGTCGAACGGTCATCGCACTGGCCCCGGTGGGCGCCTAGCGTTCGGGGAGACCCAGCCCACCCGGCTGTCCTCCGAAAGGTTCCCCATGTCCGAAACCCTGACGGCGATCTACGACATCGTCTGGTCCCAGTGGCTGGTGTGGCTCTGCCTCGCCGCCGGCCTCTACTTCTCCGCGCGCCTGCTCTTCCCGCAGGTGCGCCTCATCGGCCGCATGGTCCACGAGATCCTGCACGGCGAGGAGTCCGCCTCGGGCGTCTCGTCCTTCCAGGCGCTGGCCATCTCGCTGTCCGGCCGCGTGGGCACCGGAAACATCGCCGGTGTGGCCACCGCCATCGCCATGGGTGGCCCCGGCGCCGTCTTCTGGATGTGGGTGGTGGCCTTCCTCGGCGCCTCCACCTCGTTCATCGAGTCCACCCTGGGCCAGATCTACAAGGAGCGCGACGACTCCGGCGAGTACCGCGGTGGCCCGGCCTACTACATCGAGAAGGGCCTGGGGCAGCGCTGGTACGGCATCCTCTTCGCCATCGTCTCGGTGCTGGCCATGGGCCTGTTCATGCCGGGCGTGCAGTCCAACGGCATCGCCGAGGCCATGAACAGCGCCTGGGGCGTCGACCCGCTGTGGGTGGCCATCATCGTGGTCATCGCGCTGGCCTTCATCGTGGTCGGCGGCATCAAGCGCATCGCCACCTTCGCCTCCATGGTCGTGCCGTTCATGGCCGTGGGCTACATCCTGCTGGCCCTCATCGTGCTGGTGGTCAACTTCTCGGAGGTCCCGCACGTCTTCCAGCTGATCTTCTCCAGCGCCTTCGGCACGGACTCGGCGCTGGGCGGCATCCTCGGTGCCACCATCGCCTGGGGTGTGAAGCGCGGCATCTACTCCAACGAGGCCGGTCAGGGCACAGGCCCGCACGCCGCCGCGGCGGCCGAGGTCTCGCACCCGGCCAAGCAGGGTCTGGCTCAGTCCTTCGCGGTCTACATCGACACCCTGTTCGTCTGCTCGGCCACCGCGTTCATGATCCTGTCCACGGGCATGTACGAGGTCTTCGACGAGAAGAACGACAAGGCCCTGCTCCTGGAGGGCCCGGCCGAGGTGCACGGTGCCGAGGCCGGCCCCACCTACACGCAGGCCGCGCTGGACACCGTGTTCCACGGCCTGGGCGGCTCGTTCGTGGCCATCGCGCTGCTGTTCTTCGCGTTCACCACGATCGTGGCCTACTACTACATGGCCGAGACCAACGTGACCTACCTGTTCCGTCGGTCCAACCCGCTCACGCGTGCGGTGGCCGTGCGTCTGGTGCAGCTGGCCATCCTGCTGGCCACCGCCTACGGCGCCGTGCAGTCGGCCGCCGACGCGTGGACCCTGGGTGACATCGGCGTGGGCCTCATGGCGTGGCTCAACATCATCGCCATCCTCATCCTGCAGGGCCCGGCGGTGAAGGCGCTGAAGGACTACCAGCGCCAGCTCAAGGAGGGCCGCGACCCGCAGTTCGACCCGCGGGAGATCGGCATCACGAACGCCGACTTCTGGGTGGACCGCGTCGAGGGTCGCGTCCGCGACGGCCAGGGCGAGGCGGTCGTGACCGGCACCGACGGTGCCCACTCCGCCGGCCTGCGCTGAGCCGTCCGGCACCACCGACGACGCCCGGTCCCCCAGGGGGCCGGGCGTCGTCGCGTCGAGGGGGCTGGTCGGGGTGGGCCGGCCGGTCGATGGGGACGGGCTCAGTCGGCGCGCGCCGCGGCCACGTCCGGGCGGCGGCGCAGGAAGAGCAGGCCGGCCACGGTGGCGGCCAGGTAGAACGCGCCGGAGATGCCGAGCACGGCGGTGTAGCCCAGGGAGTCGGCCAGGGCGAGCAGGGCGCCGCCGCCCACGAAGTACACGACCATCGCCAGCGAGGCCAGCAGCGTGACGTCGCCGCCGGCGCTGTCGGGGCGCGCGAGGTCCATGCTCACCGTGTAGACCAGCGCGTTGGCCACGGCGTTGAGCACCACGAACCCGGTGAGCGCGGCCACGGTCCCACCCAGCGGGGCGTGCCCGGCGGCCAGCGGCAGCAGCGGCAGCAGAGAGAGCGCCCCGCCGAGCCCGGTGAGCAGCAGCACCGAGCGGCGGCCCCAGCGGTCCAGCAGGTGGCCGGCGGCCAGGCCGGCCAGCATCGCCGGGGCGGCCACCACCACCGAGAGCACCACGCCCACGCGGCTCAGCGACCACCCGGTATCGACCAGGGCGGGCTGCAGCAGGAAGTACGCCCCGCCGATGCCGATGTGCAGCAGCGGCACGACCACGAGCCCCCAGAGCACGGCACCGGGCTGGCGGAACACGCCGAGGGCCTGCGAGGCCAGGGGGAGCGGCTGCGGGGGAGCGGTGTGGTGGCCGGAGGTCTCGTCGAGCCGAGGGAGCCACAGGTAGGGCAGAGCCGCGGCCGCGGCGAGCAGCAGCACCGCCGGCGTCCACCCGAGCTGGTCGTAGACCACCACCACGAGCCCACCGCCCACCAGGGTGCCCAGCCACTGCGCGCCCACGACCACGCCGTTCACGCGCCCGCGTCCCTGCGAGGCGAAGAGCCGCGCGGCCAGGGCGTCCACGGCCACGTCCTGGGTGGCCGAGACCAGCAGGTAGAGGCCCACGACCACGCCCAGGCCGCCCAGGCCGGTGCCGAGGTCGCCGAAGGGCAGCATGGCCAGGATGCCCAGCACCACCAGCGGCTGGGTCCACATCACCCAGCGGCGGTAGTGGCCGCCGCGGCCGGGCGGTGCCCAGCGGTCCACGGCCGGCGCCCAGAGGAACTTGAGGGCCCAGACCATGCCCAGCTGGGTGATGAGGGCCAGGTCGGTGAGGGTGAGCCCCTGCTGGCGGGCGATGCCGAGCAGTCCCGTGGAGAGGAAGCCCACCCCCAGGTACTGGGTGACGTACAGGGACGCCACGGCCGGCAGGTGGTGGGGAGCGCCCACCGTGCGGGCGCGTGCCTCGGCGTGGACGGGGATCTCGTGCAGGGCGGTCTGGCTCACAGGGTGAAGGGTAGGCGAACCTCACTCGCGGTGTACGCGCCCCGGGGTCCTCCCCGCCCGGGGCGGGTGGTGTGCGGTGGCGCACAATGAGGGGGCCGCGGAAGCCGATCCGTGGCCACGTGACGAAGGGATCCTGCCGTGAGCGAACGCCTCGACGCCGAGGTCGACGACGCCGGCGTCGTCGTGACCACCCCCCGCTGGGCCACCGACCGCGCACTTGGCTGGCTGCTGACCACCACCGGCCTCGTCGGCTGGGTGGGTGCGGCCGTCCTCGTGCTGGAGCGGGTGCACCTCTACGAGAACCCGCTGGCCTCCACCTCGTGCGACATCAACCCCCTGGTCAGCTGCGGCAGCGTCATGGCCACCCCGCAGGCCGCGCTGTTCGGCTTCCCCAACCCGTTGCTGGGCATCGTGGGCTACGCGTTGGTCGTGGCCATCGGCACGGGCCTGCTCGCCGGCGCCCGCTACGCCCGCTGGTACTGGGTGGCCACCTGGGTGGGGGTGGCCCTGGCTGGGGTCTTCCTCGTGTGGCTGTGGTCGCAGGCGCTGTTCGACATCGAGAAGCTCTGCATCTACTGCATGGTCTGCTGGGCGGCCACCATCCCGATGTTCTGGGGCCTCACCGGCGCCCTGGTCTCCCGCGGTCTCCTGCCGGGGTCCGAGGGGGTGCGCCACTTCTTCCGCGAGTGGACCTGGGTGGTCGTGGTGGTCAACTACGTGGCCGTGATCGCCTCCGTGCTGGCCGTCTTCCTGCCCAAGTTCATGGACCTCTGAGCACCCGCCGGCCCACGCACGAGGGGGGGCGCAGGGCCCCGGAGACGGCGTCAGAGGCGGGTCTCGACGGCGCGCTTCAGGCGCCCCAGGCCCTTCTCGAAGTCCCTGCCGATCATCGCGTCGAAGTCGGCCACCTTGTTGACCAGGGCCATGACGCGGCCGCGGGTGCCCGTCATCGTCCACGTCACCAGCGTGCCCACTGCGGTGGGGGCCAGGGTGAACGCCACCTGGTTGTCGGCGCGGAAGGGCTTCTCGAAGCGCAGGTCCAGGCTGACGCGCCCCACCTCGGAGTGGGTGATCTCCATCTCGCCCTTGCCGGCCTTGCGGTTGCCCTCCCACGCGTAGGTGGCGCCCACGCCGTTGGCCGGGTCGGAGTAGCAGCGGCGCAGGTCGGGGTCCACCTCCTCCCAGGGCGACCACTGCTGCCACAGGTGCAGGTCGTTGAGGTACGGGAACACCTCCTCGGGGGAGGCGGAGATCTCGACGGAACGGGTCACCTGGAAGGTCTGGGCCATGTGGCCATCATGGCGCACCTGCGGCCGTAGGGTGGCCTCATGCGCGATCTCCAGCGAGTGATCATCGACGAGATGGGCGTCAAGCCCTCCATCGACCCGGCGCGCGAGGTGGAGCGCCGCGTCGAGTTCCTGCGCGACTACCTGCAGGCCACGGGCACGAAGGGCTTCGTGCTCGGCATCTCCGGCGGGGTGGACTCCACGCTGGCCGGTCGGTTGGCACAGCTCGCAGCCGAGCGCCACCGGGAGCAGGGCGGCGAGGCCGTGTTCGTGGCCGTGCGCCTGCCGCACCACGTGCAGGCCGACGAGGCCGACGCCGCTGAGGCGATGCGCTTCGTGGCCGCCGACGAGGAGGTCACCTTCGACATCGGGGCGGCCACCGACGCCTTCGAGGCCGAGTACGCCCGCGCGCTGGGCAGCCAGGTCAGCGACTTCTCCAAGGGCAACGTCAAGGCCCGCCTGCGCATGGTGGCGCAGTACGCCATCGCGGGGGAGCGGCGGATGCTGGTGATCGGCACCGACCACGGCGCGGAGTCCGTCACCGGGTTCTTCACGAAGTTCGGCGACGGCGGGGCCGACGTGCTGCCGCTGTACGGGCTCGACAAGGGGCAGAACCGCGAGATCGCCCGCCACCTGGGCGCGCCGGAGCAGCTGTGGGCCAAGGAGCCGACGGCCGACCTGCTCGACGACCAGCCGCTGCGCTCCGACGAGGACGAGCTGGGCCTGACCTACGCGCACATCGACGCCTACCTGCAGGGCGAGGAGGTGCCCGCCGAGGTGGCCGAGCGCATCGAGCAGAAGTGGCGCACCTCGCGGCACAAGCGCACCACCCCCGTCACCCCCTTCCACACCTGGTGGCGGACCGACCACGGGACGGAGGACTGAGATGCAGCTCGAGGGAAAGGTGTTCGCCGTCACCGGCGGCGGTGACGGCATCGGCCGCGAGGTGGTGCTGGGGCTGCTGCGCGCCGGTGCCCGCGTGGCCGCGGTCGACCGCTCCGCCGAGGGGCTGGCCGCCACGCGCGCCGAGGCGGTGAACGAGGGGGCCGGGGAGTTCCTGAGCACCCACGCCGTGGACGTCACCGACCGGGCTGCCGTGGAGGCGCTGCCCGAGGCCGTGGTGGCCGAGCACGGCGCGGTGGACGGCCTGCTCAACGTGGCCGGCGTCATCCAGCCGTTCGTCACCGTCGGGGAGCTGGCCGTCGAGGACGTGCGGCGCGTGGTGGACGTGAACTTCTGGGGCGTGGTCAACACCTGCCAGGCCTTCCTGCCGCACCTGCAGGCCCGCCCCGAGGCGGCGGTGCTCAACGTCTCGAGCATGGGGGCGCTCACCCCGGTGCCGGGGCAGGCCGCGTACGGCGCGAGCAAGGCGGCGGTGAAGTTGTTCACCGAGGCGCTGTACTGCGAGCTCAAGGACGGGCCGGTGGCGGTGACCGTCGCCTTCCCCGGGGCGGTGGAGACCGGCATCGCGGACAACTCCGGGGTGTCCGTGGGGGCGGCGGCGGACGACCCCGCGGCGGCCGAGGCGTCGTCCTTCCCCCGCACCAGCGCACCCGACGCGGCCGAGGTGATCCTGCGCGCCCTGGAGGAGGGGGCCTTCCGCGTGGTCATCGGGAAGGACGCGAGGTTCGTGGACCGTGCGAGCCGCATCGCCCCGCGGTGGGCGGCCGACCTCATCACCCGCAGGATGCAGAGCCTGCTGGAGCGCCGATGACCGAGCTGGACGACTACGAGCGCTTCCGCCGGGCGCAGTTCCTCTTCGAGCAGAAGCTCTACCGCGAGGCCGCCGTGGAGGCAGAGACCCTGCTGGGAACGGCCGACGCGGTGCACGGCCTGGCCGAGGTGCGGCTGCTGCTGGCGCGCGCGTACTTCCACTCCGCGCAGCTCACGCGGGCGGAGAACATGGCCCGGGAGATGCTGGCCGAGCGGCCCGAGGACTCCTATGCCGCGGTGCTGCTGGCCCGTTCGCTGGAGCGGCAGGGGCGCGACGCCGAGGCGGCGCCCTACCTGGAGCGGGCGCGGGTCCTCGGGCAGGACCTCTGAGGCGGCTCCATCCCCCTCGCAGAAGTGGGTGGCGCGTCACGCTCCGGGGGCCTGTCGCCGCACGGTGCGGGTCCTGGCGTGAACGCCGTTGACATCCAGTCTCCCTCAGGCGGGCCCCGTGGCCACCGAGCTCAACCCGTACATCACCTTCGACGGCAACGCCGAGGAGGCCATGCGCTTCCACGGTGAGGCCTTCGGCGCCGAGCCGCAGATCATGACCTTCAAGGACGCCGGCATGGACCTGCCCGGCGAGTACGTGCAGGGCAACAACCTGCAGGTCTCCCTCTCCGGCGACGACGCCGCCTGAGCGACCCGACCCCAGCGGTCGCGCCCGACGGTGTGACCCACCCCGCCCCACCGCGGCGGAATGGCACGCCCGGACCCTCGGTTGGTCCGGGCGTGCCCGTGTCTGCCCACCCCGCCGCCCCCTCCGCCCACCTGCGCACCAGCGCCCGCACGCTCGTGCTCTGGCTCGCGGCGGCCACCTTCGGTATCGGGCTCACGGAGTTCGCCGCCATGACCCTGCTGCCCTTCTACGCGCGGGAGTTCGGCGTCACCGAGCCCCAGGCGTCGCGGGCGGTGAGCGCCTACGCGCTGGGGGTGGTGGTGGGTGCCCCCGTGCTCTCGGTGGTCATGGGCGGCTGGGAGCGTCGCCGCGCGCTGGTGGTGCTGCTGGGCATGTTCGCCACCGGCAACCTGCTGGCCGCCCTCGCCCCCTCGATGCCGTTGCTCGTCGGCGCCCGCTTCCTGGCCGGTCTGCCGCACGGTGCGCTGTTCGGCATCGCCCAGCTGGTGGCGGCCACCGCCATGGGGCGTGAGCGGGCGGCGCAGGCCGTGGCCTGGGTGATGATGGGCCTGACGGTGGCCACCGTGGTGGGCGTGCCCACCGTGAGCGTCATCGGGCAGGCCACCACCTGGCGGCTGCCGTTCGCCCTGGTGGCCGTGGGTGGGCTGCTCCTGGCGGCCGTGCTCTGGCGTCTCGTGCCGCCGGGCGGCGGGCGCTCGGGCGGCACCTCGTTCCACGAGCTCAACGCACTGCGCAACCCGGACGTGCTGCTCACCCTGGCCATGGGCGCCATCGGGTTCGGTGGCATGTTCGCCGTGTACTCGTTCCTCTCGGCCACCCTGCTGGAGAACACCGACGCGCCCGCTTGGGGCATCCCGCTGGTACTCATGGCCTACGGCGTGGGCGGCATCCTGGGCAACCTCGCGGCCGGGCGCACCCCCGCCGGGCGGCTGCTGCCCGTGGCCGGCGCCTTCCAGGCGTTCATCGGGGTGGCCACGTTGGTCTACTCGCTCACGGTGGACCACTGGTGGCTGATGCTGCTCTCGGTGGCCGTGGTGGGCTTCGGCGGCGGGCTCGTGGTGCCGCTGCAGACGCGGCTCATGCACGTGGCCGGTGAGGCGCAGACCATGGCGGCGGCCATGAACCATGCGGCCTTCAACGCGGCCAACGCGCTGGGGCCGGCCGTGGCGGGGGCGGCGCTCGCGGCCGGGTGGGGTTGGCACTCCACCGGGTGGGCCGGGGCTGCGCTGTCCGTCGGGGGCCTGGTGGTGTGGGCCGTGATGATGCTGCGCGATCGCGCCGCCCGCCCCGCGGCCTGAGTCGCTGCGCGACGGTCCCACGGCCCGATCGCGCCGCCCGGCGACGCGTGCCGCCCCGGCCTCACCGCGGCCCGATCGCACCGCCTCATCTGCGCGCACGGGAAACCTCCGGCCGCATGCGAAAGGTGCTGGTCACCCGGGAAACATCCCGTGCGGCCAGCACCTTTCCCGTGCCGGGTGGGTTTTCGCGTGCGGGCGGCCCAGCCCCGGCCCGGTGCCGTCCCGTCGAAGGCGCCCCACCCCGTGGCAGGCTGCCGCCGTGGACGAGCTGCTGGTGGAGAAGGTGCTGCGCTGCGTGGAGCTGGTGCCCGCGGGGCGGGTGGTGGCCTACGGCGAGGTCGGCCGCATCGTGGGGGCCGGGCCCCGACAGGTCGGCGCGGTGATGGCCCACCACGGGCACCTCGTGAGCTGGTGGCGGGTCACCAACTCCGACGGGGACCTCCCGCCGCACCTGCGCCCGCGGGCCGCCGAGCACTGGGCCGACGAGGGCATCGTCTGGAAGCCCAACGGGCTGGGATGCCGCATCGCCGACCACCGCGTGGACCTCGAGGCCCTCGCCGCGGCCTGGCACACCGACACCGCCGACCTGCGAGAGGCCTGACCCGTCAGACGACCGCCGGTTCGTGCCCGCCGATCCACCGCGCCCCGCGGCCGATGAGCCCCGCCGCCACCAGCACCACGACCGCCGCGATGACGAACGGCCAGGCCACGCCGGCCCGCTCGGCCACGAGGGTGGAGACGTACGGGGCCACCACGCCGCCCATCCAGCGCACGCAGTTGTAGCCCGCCGAGGCCACCGGACGCGGGGCGTCGGAGACCTCCATGGCCAGCTCGGTGTAGAGCGTGTTGTTCACGCCCAGGAGGGCGCCGGCGGCCACGGTGCACGCGATGACGACCGCCCGGGAGCCACCGGCTGCGGCCGCGGCCGTCACGCCGAGGTCCGCGGCCAGCAGCACCAGCACCGTGACGAGCGTGCGCGCCGTGCCCCACCGCGCCTGCAGCACCGGGGCCAGGAAGACCGACGTGAGGGCCAGCGCCAAGCCCCACCCGAAGAACACCGCGCCGATCGTGTACGGGCCCGCGTCCAGCACGAACGGCACGAACGCCAGCACCGTGAAGAAGCCGTAGTAGTAGAGCGCCCCGCTGGTGGAGACGATGCGCAGCCCGCCGTGTCCCAGGGCGCGTAGGGGGTCGGACAGCCGCGTGCGCTGCGCCGGGCGAGGCAGGTCGGGCAGCAGCACGAGCAGCGCCACGAAGGCCGCCGTCATCAGCACGGCCGTGCCGAAGAAGGGGGCCCGCCAGTGCCAGCCGCCCAGCACCGCGCCCAGGAGGGGGCCCAGTGAGAGGCCAGCGCCCAGCGCGGCCTCGTAGAGGATGATCGCGACGCTCGACCCACCGCTGGCCACGGCCACGATGACGGCCAGCGCGGTGGCCACGAACAGGGCGTTGCCCAGGCCCCACCCGGCCCGGAAACCCACCAGCTGGTCCACCGTCGAGGAGGTGCCGGACAGGGCGGCGAAGACGGCCACCAGGGCCAGGCCCAGCAGGAGCGTTCGCTTCCCGCCGATGCGGGAGCTCAACCAGCCGGTCACCAGCATCATCACCGCGGTGAGGGCGAAGTAGCTGGTGAACAGCAGCGAGACCTGCGAGTGCGTGGCGTCCAGGTTCTCCGCGATGGCGGGCAGGATCGGGTCCACCAGGCCGATGCCCATGAAGGCGAACACGCTGGCCAGGGCGGTGGCCCACACGGCGGGCGGCTGGCGCAGCATCGAGGTGCGCTCGGCGGCGGCGACCTCCTCGGCGGAGGGGCGGTGGGTGGCTGTGGGCACGGGTCTCCTCTCGGTGGGACGGGTTCCTCGGTGGGCGAGGCTCAGGGGCGCTTGGCCGCGGCGGCCAGCGCCTGCAGGGCGGGTGCCGCGGCGGCCAGTGCCTCCCGCTCGGTGGCGCTGAGGGTGGCCACGGCATCGGCCAGGTAGGCGGCGCGGCGCTCGTCGCTGGCTGCCAGGGCGGCGCGTCCCTCCTCGGTGAGGTGCACGCGCTGCACGCGCTGGTCGGCCTCGTCGCGGGTGCGGGTGACGTACCCGGCATCGGCCAGGCGCCGCACCATCGACGTGGCACTGGGCAGGCGCATGCCCCCGATGCGGGCGAGCTCGCCCATGGTGCGCGGCCCCTCGCGCAGGGCGGTGAGCGCGGTGGATTGGGAGGTGCTGAGTGCCTCGGTGTGGTCGAGGCCGCGCATCATCACCACCACCTCGCGCAGGGCGCCGCGCAGGGCGTGGGCGGTGGCGAGGTCCTCGGGGCCGTGTCGCATGGTAGTGAGGCTATCTCATAGTAAGACTGCCTAAGTACATGGGAGGGTCCTCGCCGGCTGGCGGTCGCCCCGCCCGGTCGCGCCACAATGGCCCCATGACCACCGACGCCTCGCAGTCCTCCGCCCCCGCTCCCTGGACCGGCCGCGACGACGGCCCCGGCCCCGAGCACCGCCGCTGGCACCACGTCGCGGCCGGGGCGACGGACGGCGGCCCGCGCGTGGGCGTGGTCGGCTTCGCCAGTGACGAGGGCGTGCGCCGCAACAAGGGCCGCCAGGGTGCGGCCGAGGCCCCGCCGCTGCTGCGCGGCGCCCTGGCCGGCATGGCCGCCCACAGGCCCTTCGCGCTGACCGACCACGGCGACACCGGCTACGAGGGGCGTGACCTCGAATCCGGTCACGAGGCCGTGGGTACCGCCATCGCCGCCTCGCTCGACGCCGACGACCTCACCGTCGTGCTCGGCGGTGGCCACGAGACCGCGTGGGGCTGCTACCTGGGCCGCGCGCGCTCCCAGCGCTACGGCACCCCCGAGGCGATGGGCCGCACCGCCGTGGTCAACCTGGACGCGCACTTCGACCTGCGCGAGGCCCCCGAGCCCAGCAGCGGCACCCCCTTCCTGCAGATGGCGCAGGCCGAGCAGGAGGCCGGCCGCGGGCTGGACTACACCGTCATCGGCATCGCCGAGTCGAGCAACACCGCCGTCCTGTTCGACGCCGCGCGCTCGCTGGGTGCCACCTGGCTGCTCGACGTGGACTCCACCGAGGAGGCCGCCGTGGCCGCGGTGGACAAGGTGCTCGCCCGCGCGGACCACGTGCACCTGGAGATCGACCTCGACGTGCTGCCCGCCGACATCGCGCCCGGTGTGAGCGCGCCGGCGGCCTACGGCGTGCCGATGCGGGTGTGCAGCGCCGTCGTGCGCCGCCTGGCGGCCTCCGGGAAGCTTCGCGTGGTGGACGTGGCCGAGTACAACCCGTCGGTGGACGTGGACTCGCGCACCGCCAAGGCCGCTGCCCGTCTGGTCACCGACATCGTCCACGCCCTGCCGGGGGAGTGAGCGTGGCTGCCCGTTGACCCCCCCTACCCCCCTCCCGTTGAGTCGTCGACTCTTGGGGCCGATGGGGGGAGTTGACCCCGAGGAGCGACGACTCAACGGGCCGCTTGGGTGGTGTCGGGGGGTGGGGGGGGGGTGGTATAGGTGTCGACTATGCAAAACCGTCCGACTCATATACAGTGGCTATCGCAGTCGGGAACGTCGGCTGCACCCCCCAGACGTCAACAACGCAACGAGGGAGCACGCATGTCGCTGATCAACACCACCATCAAGCCCTTCCAGGCCACCGGTTTCGTGAACGGTGAGTTCAAGGACTACTCGGACGCCGACATCCAGGGCAAGTGGGCCATCTTCTTCTTCTACCCGGCCGACTTCACCTTCGTGTGCCCCACCGAGCTGGGTGACCTGGCCGACCACTACGAGGAGCTGCAGAAGCTCGGCGTCGAGGTCTTCGGTGTCTCCACCGACACCCACTTCACCCACAAGGCCTGGCACGGCTCCTCCGAGACCGTCGGCAAGGTGACCTACCCGATGCTGGGTGACCCCACCCACCTGCTGGCCAACAACTTCGAGATCCTGCGCCAGGACGAGGGCGTCGCCAACCGCGGCACCTTCCTGGTGGACCCCGACGGCGTCATCCAGTTCACCGAGGTGACCTCCGAGGGCATCGGCCGCAACGCCGCCGAGCTGGTCCGCAAGGTCAAGGCCGCCCAGTACGTGCGCAACAACCCCGGCCAGGTCTGCCCGGCCAAGTGGGAGGAGGGCGCCGAGACCCTGGAGCCCTCGCTGGACCTCGTCGGCAAGATCTGATCGGCGACACCGCCCTCGGCGCCTGACGGCGTCGACCCCTGACCCGACGGCGGTCGGGCCGGCCAGGTGCCGGTCGGCCGCCGTCGGTGCACCCACCACCCGCACCCGATGCGGTGCACCCGCCCCTGCGCCCTCGTCCCCGCCACGCCACGCCACGCACCCCTGGAGGACCCCGTGCTCGAGAAGAACCTCGCCACCCAGCTCCGTCAGCTCCTGGACAACCTGAAGCGTCCGGTCGAGCTGCTCACCACCGTCGAGGCCGACGCCACCGACGCCACCACCCGCGAGACCCTCGAGCTGTGCGCCGAGATCGCGGAGATGTCCGAGCTCGTCACCGCCCGTGAGGCCGAGGGCGACGAGCGCGCGCAGCGCACCCCCTCGTTCACCATCCGCGCCGCCGACGACCACGCCGCGGCCGTGACCTTCTCCGGCCTGCCGATGGGGCACGAGTTCACCTCGCTGGTGCTCGCCCTGCTCAACATCGGTGGCCACCCGTCCAAGGCCGCCCCCGCCACCATCGAGCAGGTCCGGAACATCCGCGGCGAGCACCACTTCGAGACCTTCTTCAGCCAGTCCTGCCAGAACTGCCCCGACGTGGTGCAGGCGCTGGACCTCATGGCCACGCTCAACCCGGGCATCACGCACACCGCCATCGACGGCTCGGCCTTCCCCGACGAGGCCGACGAGCGCGGCGTCATGGCCGTGCCCACCGTCTTCCTCGACGGCGAGGACTTCGGCTCCGGCCGCATGACCCTGGAGGAGATCGTCGAGCGCATCGACGACGACGCCGCGCAGGCCGCCGCGGACCGCCTCTCCGAGGCCGACCCCTACGAGGTGCTCGTGCTCGGTGGCGGCCCGGCCGGCGCCACCGCCGCCATCTACGCGGCCCGCAAGGGCATCCGCACCGGCCTGGTGGCCGAGCGCATGGGCGGCCAGGTGAACGACACCATGGCCATCGAGAACCTCTCGGGCACCTCCCACACCGAGGGTCCGCAGCTCTCGGCGGCGCTGGAGCGCCACGTCAACGACTATGACGTGGACCTCGTGAAGTCCCAGGTGGCCACCGGCGTCACCACCGCCCGGGCCGAGGGTGGCTACCACTCCGTGGAGCTCGCCTCCGGCGCCACCCTGCGCACCCGCTCGCTGGTGGTCGCCACGGGTGCCTCCTGGCGCACCATGGGCGTGCCGGGTGAGGAGGAGTACCGCAACAAGGGCGTCACCTTCTGCCCGCACTGCGACGGCCCGCTCTTCAAGGGCAAGCGCGTCGCGGTCATCGGCGGTGGCAACTCCGGCGTGGAGGCCGCGATCGACCTGGCCGGCATCGTGGGCCACGTGACGGTGCTGGAGTTCATGGACTCCATGCGTGCCGACCAGGTGCTGCAGGACAAGTTGCGCTCCCTGCCCAATGTCGACGTCGTGCTCGGCGCGGCCACCCAGGAGGTCGTCGGCGACGGCTCCCGCGTGACCGGCCTGAGGTACGAGCTCCGCGAGACCGGCGAGGCCCAGCAGCTCGATCTCGAGGGCGTGTTCGTGCAGATCGGCCTGGTGCCCAACTCGGCCTTCCTCAAGGACTCCGGCATCGAGCTGACCGACCGCGGCGAGGTCGTCATCGACGAGCGGGGTGCCACCAACGTGCCGGGCGTGTTCGCCGCCGGCGACGTGGCCACCACCCCGTACAAGCAGATCGTCGTGGCCTTCGGCTCGGGCTCCACCGCCTCGTTGAGCGCCTTCGACCACCTCATCCGCACCTCCGCGCCCAGCCAGGGCGACGCGGAGGACACCGCGGCGCGCACCAAGGTGGTCGATGCCGACGCCGAGCCCACCGACGTGGCCGACACCGCGGACGCCTCGTCGTGAACCTGCGCGACCTCGAGTACCTGGTCGCCCTGGGCGACCACGGCAGCTTCGGTCGCGCCGCGGAGGCCTGCGGTGTCAGCCAGCCCACGCTGAGCACGCAGGTCAAGAAGCTGGAGGCGGCCCTGGGCTGCGCGCTCGTGGAGCGTGCGGGCCGCACCACGCGCCTCACCCCGGCCGGCGAGCAGATCGCCGGCCGGGCACGGCGCATGCTCGGGCACGGCGACGCCATCCGGCGCGTCGCCGAGCAGGCCCGCGACCCCCGGGCCGGCTCGCTGCGGCTGGGCATCTTCCCCACCCTCGCGCCGTACCTGCTGCCGCACGTGGTGCCCGGCATCCGCGAGGCCCTCCCGGAGCTCAACCTGCTGCTGGTGGAGGAGCGCACGCCGGACCTCATGCGGCAGCTCCGGGAGGGCACCCTCGATGCGGTGGTGCTCGCCGGCCCGCTGACCGACCCCGGACTGGCGGTGGAGCCCCTCTTCCGTGAGGACTTCCTGCTGGCCGTGCCGCTGGACCACCCGCTGGCCGGGCAGGAGACGGTGGACCCCTCCGTGCTGGGCGACGAGTCGGTGCTCCTGCTGGAGGACGGCCACTGCCTGCGGGACCAGGCGCTCGACGTCTGCCGCTCCTCCGGCGCGGTGGAGATGGACGGCTTCCGCGCCACCTCCCTGGAGACCCTGCGGCACATGGTGGCCTCCGGGGTCGGGGTGACCCTCATGCCCCGCATGGCGGTCGACCGCCCCGGCGGCCCCGGGGGAGTGGCGACGGTCGAGTTCACCGCGCCAGCACCCCATCGGGACATCGTGCTGGCGTGGCGCGCCTCCTCGGTGCAGGCCGACCTCATGCCGGAGCTCGCCGAGCTGCTCCGCTCGGTGCCCGCGCCCCTGGCCACCCCGGCCTGACGCCGCGGCAGGGGGGGGTGGCACCATCGGGCCATGGACCAGGAGCGCGGCAGTCCGGCGGTGGGCGAGGTGGAGGTTGATCGGCTGCGGCTGGCCGATGTGGAGTCCCTCGCCCGGGTGCACGGGATGATCTGGCGCGCGACCTACACCGGACTCCTCCCCGATGCGGTGCTGGACTCCCTCGACCCCGTCGCCGGGGCCGCCCGGTGGCGGGAGGCCGCGCAGCGCCTCGCGGACGAGGGCCCCACCGGTGCCGCCCACCCACTGGGCAGCAACGGCCCACCCCCGGTCGCGGACACCCGAGTGGCACGCCAGCAGGACGGTCACGTGCTGGGTTTCATCTCCGTGGGCCCGCCCCGTGACGACGACCCCCCGGCGCCGAGGGAGCTGTGGGCGCTCAACCTGGACCCGGCCTGGCACGGCACGGGCCTGGCCGACCGCCTGCTGACCGCAGCCCTCCCGATGGGGCCCGCCTACCTGTGGGTGCTCGAGGGCAACGAGCGGGCGATCGCGTACTACGGCAAGCGGGGTTTCACCGACACCGGGCGGCGCAAGGAGCTCATCCACCGCACGGGGCCCACGGGTGTGGCGGAGTGGTGCCTCCTGCGCCCCTGAGTCAGCCCCGGTTGCTGGACGCGCCGGTCCCGCCGGTCCGGTCCGCGCCGCCGGACCCACCCCGGCGCGGCACGGTACTGCGCCGTCGATGTGTCGCGGACCACGACGAGGGCGGCCGGTACTCCGGGCGGGGCGTGACCCGGCGGGGGCGAGGCTGCGCGCGGTGCCGGACGGCCTGGTGACCCCGGTCGGCTGAGCCTCAGCGCCCCAGGCGGCGGATGTCGTCGCGGTCGTCCAGGCGCGACCGGCGCCGGCGCACGCCCTTGGGCAGGGTGTGGTGCGGGGTGGTCCGGCGGCCCCGCAGCGCGCGGAACACCCACGTGTGCGGCACGTGCACGCCCGTGGCCAGCTTCTCCACGTCCGCGTCGCTGTACAGCGTGGAGGTGAGCTCGCCCAGGCCCTCGGCCGTGCCGAGCACCAGCAACGAGTCGCCCAGGTGCAGCGAGGTGCCGGGGTCGGGGGCCGCGGTGCGCTCCCGGCCGCGGCCGTGCACGGCCGGGTAGACCTCCAGCGGTTCCCCGCTCTCGGGGTGGGTCAGCAGCTGCTTCAGGGTGATGTGCCCGCCCTCCAGCCAGCGCACCAGGGCGGGGGCGTTCTCCTCGGTGACGTCCAGCCGTGCGGCCTGCGGGGTCTGCGTGCCCACGCGCGCCTGCAGGTCCTCCAGCACCCGGGCCCCCCACTCCTCGTCGCGCTCCATCACCTTGCGCACGAAGTGCCAGTAGTTGGGGCTCACCAGGTAGGCCAGCGCCTCCCGGGAGATGAGCTCGGCCGGGTGGAAGGTGGCGTCGGGGGCGAAGGCCTTCACGGTGGAGCGGCGGCCCAGCGTCTTCTGCCGCAGCACCAGGAAGCAGTCCGGGTTGGCCTCGCGCACCCGGGCGGCCACCGAGAGGTTCACGATGTCGCTCTCGGCGCCCACCACCACACCGGTCACGTCGTGCAGGTCCACCAGCTCCCCGGTGGGGCGCGCGTCGCGCACCTCCAGCCCGGCCCGCGTGAGGTCGCGGCTCACCTCCTCGCCGAACTCGCCGTCGCTCACCACGACCCACGGCCCGTCGTCGAGCCGCTCCCGGGGCTCCTCCAGCTCGGTGCCCGGAGGGCTCATGAGCCAGGTGGCGAGGCGGTGCACCGACGGCTTGCGCAGCTGCATCGTCAGGTAGGTGCCGAACTCGTCCAGCGGGTTGATGACGTGCTCCGGGAAGAAGTCCTGCATCCGGTCGGCCATGACCCGGCTGGTCGACCGGGCGATGACGGGCACGTCCGGGCGCAGCAGGTTGACGGTCATGACGATGGCGAGGTTGGTCTCGTCGTCCTCGGTCATGGCCAGTACGCCGTGGCACCACGGGCTGCCCAGCCCGGCGGTGCCGAGGGTGGTCACCTTGCGGGCGTCGCCGTGCAGGGCCAGCACGCGTCCGCCGCGGCGCCCCATCGCCATCCGCTCGAGCCGCTCGGCGTCGCCGTCCACCACCACCACGTCGCGCTCGATCGCCACGAGGCCCTCGACCACGCCCGTGCCGGCCTGGCCGTGCCCCACCACGATGTAGAACGGGTCGCGCGTGCGGCGCAGCGAGCGCATGAGCCGCAGCTCGGAGGTGGCCTCGCGGAAGCCGGGGGCGGTGAGCGTGTAGAACATCGCGGTCACCGCGTAGGTCCAGGTGAACACCGAGGCGAAGATCGACCCGGCCACCCACATGCGCTGGGGGATGGTGAACTCGTTGGGCACCTCGCCGTAGCCGATGGTGGTGGCCGTGTAGCTCATGACGTAGAACGCGTCGAACAGTGAGAGCCGGTGCGGGTTGCCGTCGGCGTCCACGCCGGGCATGAGCGAGAGGCCCACCACGCAGAAGGTGAACACGGCCACGATCATGAGCAGCGGTGCGCGCAGGCCGCGCAGGGTGGCGTTGACCACCTCCCGCGCCTGGTCGTCCACGGGCACCTCCACCTCGCGGCGGCGGCGGGACTCGGGGCGGGCCGCCCGGTGGTGGGCGGTCATCCGCGTCAGGGGGTTGACCACGGGGTGGACCTCAGCGGCCGCGGTAGTTCACGGTCTCGATGACGAGGATCACCAGCGAGACGAGGTTGGCCAGCAGCGCGCCGATGGCCAGCGACACCACGGACGACATGGCCTGCGCGTCGATGGGGGCGTCCCGGCCCTGGTCGATCCACACCCAGACGGCGGTGGCGGCGAGCAGCTGCAGGCAGGAGACGAGGCTGGCGGCCAGGTGCACCGCGCCCACGTGGGTGCGGTCGCCCAGCTTGAGCACGGCGGCCACGAGGTTGACCACGAGGGCGGCGTAGAGCTCGTAGGAGTTGTGCAGGTCGGGATCGCTGATGTCCCCCGTCACGTAACCCAGGTTGAGGGTGGCGGCCAGGAGCACGAAGAAACCGAAGACGACCTTCTCGAAGTTCACGCCCCCCACCGTACGTGCTCCCCCACCCGGTCGAGGGGCACAAGAGAGGGAGCCACCGGACCCCTCAGTACGGTGGCTCCCTGTCCCTTGTGTGCCGCTCCGGCGTTCCTCCAGAAGGCCGGCGGCCGAGAACGTGTCCCTCGCTCTCGATGTGTCCCATACAAACCCGGCCACATCTCACGTCTCGCACGCGTTGCTCACAGGACGTTCACAACTTTCGCGTGAGCACGCCCGCCTCCTACTGTGGCCCCGTGACCGTGAACCAGAACGTCCACGTCCTGCTGGTCGAGGACGACGAGATGCTCCGAGAGACGACCGCCCTGGTGCTGGAGCGCCAGGGGTTCTCCGTGTCCACGGCCGCCGACGGCGTGGACGGCCTGGACGCGCTGCGCCGTGAGCGCTTCGACGTGGCGGTGGTGGACGTGATGATGCCGCGCATGGACGGCATCACGTTCGCTCGCAAGGTGCGGGAGGACTCCGACCTGCCCATCGTGCTGCTCACCGCGCGCGACCTGCCGCACGACCAGCTCGCCGGCTTCCAGGTGGGCGTGGACGACTACGTGACCAAGCCCTTCGACGGCGAGGTGCTGGCCGCCCGCCTCCGCGCGGTGCTGCGCCGGGTGGACACCGTGCCGACCGAGCCGACGACCACCACCATCCGGGTGGCGGACCTGACGGTGAACCGCGACGGAATGGTGGTGCAGAAGGCCGGGGAGACCATCAGCCTGAGCGCCACCGAGTTCCGCCTGCTGGAGGTGCTGCTGGACCACCGCGGCCGGGTGCTCTCGCGCCACCAGCTGCTGGAGATGGTGTGGGACATCGGCTCGTGGGGTGACACCCACGTCGTGGAGGTCACCGTGCAGCGCCTGCGCCGCAAGATCGGCGCCGAGCGCATCGTCACCGTCCGCGGAGCGGGCTACAAGCTGGTGGATGCGTGAGCCCGGACCGTTCCGGGGACCCCGAGGCCCCCAGGCGCCGCACCGGCGGCATCCCCACCCACCGCCTCGACGCGGCGGTGACCGGCCCGATGCGGGTGAGCGGCCGCAGCGCTCGTCGGGACCAGCGACTGGGGGGCACCCGCTGGCGTGACTCCATCCGGACCCGGATCGTACTGGCGGTGCTGCTGGTCTCGATGGTCACCAGCGCCGGCCTGGGGGTGCTCCTGGCCTCGCAGGCCTCGGACGCCGCGCGTGAGAACCTGCGCCAGCAGGCCGTGAGCCGGCTCGACACGGTGAGCGCCTCCTACCGGCTGGACGGGCGTGTGCGCCGCGGCGCCACGGCCGACCCGGACGTGCCGCCCCGGGAGCTCGTGCAGGGCATGGAGCAGGGGGAGCGGCGGAGCTACTACGACGGCGACACGATGTGGGCCACCGAGCGGCTCGGCAAGGACGTGCTGCTCACCGTGCAGCTGGACGACGACATGCTGCGCCAGCAGGACGCCGAGCGGCTGCGGACCCTGCTGCTCTCCCTGGCGCTGGCCTCGGCCATCTCCGCGGCGGCGGCCTGGACGCTCGGCAACGCCCTCTCGAGCCGGCTCCGCAGCGCGGCCACGGCCGCCACGGCCATGGCAGAGGGGGACACCACGGCCCGCACGGACACCGGCGGACGTGACGAGGTGGCCGCGCTCACCCGGGCCGTGGACACCCTCGCGGTGACCCTGCAGAGCCGCCTGGCGGCAGAGCGCGCCTTCACGGCGGACGTGGCGCACGAGCTGCGCACCCCGGTGACGGGGCTCGTGAGTGCCGTCGAGCTGCTCCCCGAGGGGCGCCCGGCCACGCTGGTGCGCACGCAGGTGGGCCGGCTGCGGCGCCTGGTGGAGGACCTGCTGGAGGTCTCCCGGCTGGAGAGCGGGTCGGAGGTGGCCACCCTGGAGGAGCACGACCTCGGCGAGGTGGTGGACCGCACGGTGCGCTTCCTGGCGGTCTCCGCCCCGTGCGAGCGGGTGGAGCTGCGGGGCGAGTCGCCGCAGCAGGTCCTCATCGACCCGCGGCGCTTCGAGCGGATCATGGCCAACCTGCTGGTCAACGTGCAGCGCCACGGGGGCGGTCACTGCGTGATCACCGTGGTGCGCCGCGCGGTGGTGGTGGACGACTTCGGGGACGGCTACCCCGCGGAGATCCTCGAGCACGGCCCGCAGCGCTTCCACGGCAGCGGGGCGAGCAAGGGCACCGGGCTCGGCCTGACCATCATCTCCAAGCAGGCGGCCACGATGGGGGCGACGGTGGAGTTCGACCGGGCCCGCACCGGCGGGGCGCGCACGGTGCTGCGCTTCCAGGCCGCCGACGCTCAGTGGGGCAGCTCGTAGGTCTCCTGCGAGGTGGAGCCCAGCGGCCGCCCGTCCACGAAGTGGACCACGATCGAGGTGTAGACGCTGCCGGCCTCGGAGGTCTTCACCTCGGGGGCCTCCACCTCCACCTGATAGCTCTCCAGGGTCCCCTCGGCACAGTTGGGCTGGCAGTTGTTCACGCTGAACTCCCCGGTGCCCTTGGCGCTCCGGGCGTCCCACTCCGCCCACTGCAGCTTGCTCAGGGTGGCGTTGGTGTCCTGGCAGTCGAGGCTGAGGGTGGGCGGGCGCACCATCGTGCCCTCGCCGAGGCAGTCGAGGACCTGCGGCTCGGGCTCCGTCGAGGCGTGGTCGCCCCCGGCCGCCTCGGCCTGGCCGACGCCGGAGGCGGAGGGGGCGCTGGTGCTCGTCTCCGCGCCGTGGGACTGCGGGACCTCGTCGGCGCCGGAGCAGGCGGCCAGCAGCACCGGGGCCACGGCCGGGAGGGCCCAGCGGGGGGATCGGGTGATGCGGTGCATGGACGTCCTCGGATCGGGGGTGGGGCCACGGAGCAGTCTGCGCCACCAAGTTCACAAACCGCGCACGCGGGCCGGGCCGAGCCGCCCGGGACGGGGCCGCGAGGGCGTGGCGAACCGCCGTCGCGCCCGCCCCGGAAGCGTGGGGTGCAGCGGATATCCTCTGCCCAGGACTTCTGTCCCCCGGGCCGCCGCGGGGGACGAGACCGGCCACTCCCAGCACGGCGGACGAAGGAGCACTCATGAGTGACAAGTGGGGCGAGGGCGACCACCTCGATGCCCGCGACGGTGACGAGGTCGACCGCTACGACGCGGTCGACGACGGGGGTGAGGAGTGGTACGAGGTCTCCCGCCGCTACCGCCGTGGACTGGGTGGGTGGTGGTGGCTGGCGCTGCTGGCCATCCCGCTGCTGCTGGCCCTGCTGGGCAGCCTGCTCGACAAGGGCGGTGACGAGCCGGCGGAGGAGAAGACCACCACCGCGGCCGAGACCTCCTCCTCGGTGCAGGACTCCGGCGACGCCGTGGCGGCCGACTCGGTCTCCTACGAGGGCGACAAGGACAAGGTCACCTTCACGGCCTCCGCCCCGAGCGAGTCCGACAAGGACGCGCTCGTCAAGGCCGTCGAGGACGCCAACGAGGGCCGCACCGTGGACGCTCAGGTGTCCGTGGACGAGAAGGCGCCGCTGGTGGAGGGCGCCCAGCTGGGTGCGCTGACCAACGCGCTGAAGGCCGGTGGCGAGGGCCTCACGGTGTCCGGTGACGCCTCCGCCCTGACGCTCTCCGGCGAGGTCGCCGACGAGGCCGCCCGCAAGACCGTGGCCAAGGAGTTCGCCACCGTCTACCCGGACGCCAGGATCACCAACGAGCTGACCGTCGGCGGCAAGCCGGCCCCGGCCGAGCCGAGCCCGTCGGAGCCGGCCGCGTCGAGCAAGCCCGCCGAGCCGAGCCCGTCGCAGTCCTCGAGCGAGGCCCCGGAGCCCAGTGCCTCGGAGCCGACCGAGTCCAGCAAGCCGGCCGAGCCGTCGCCCACCGCGAAGCCGAGCACGTCCGAGCCCACCGAGTCCTCCGCCCCGGAGCCGTCGCCCACCAGCGAGGCCCCGAAGCCCGAGCCGACCACCCCGAAGCCGAGCCCGTCCGGCCCGGCCCCGGTGTCCGCCATCGGCGACCTCACCTGTGAGAACGCCAAGGTCTCGATGGACCGCGTCAACGCGGCCAACCCGATCCGCTTCCCGTCCAGCAGCGACGCCCTGTACGGCGACTCCGCTCTGGCCGCGGGCCAGATCGGTGCCAAGCTGGCCGGCTGCGACTTCGACGTCGTGGTCATCGGGCACACCGACAACGTCGGGGGCGACGTGAACGAGAAGCTCAGCGCCTACCGCGCCGAGAAGGTCGCGCAGGCCCTCGTGGTGGCCGGTGTGGACAACAGCCGCATCGAGCAGAAGAACGCGGCCGCGTCGCAGCCCGTCGCGAGCAACAAGACCGAGGACGGGCGGGCCAAGAACCGTCGCGTCACCATCCAGGTGAAGTGAGAGGAGAGGACCGATGGGTGAATTCCTGATGGAGTGGCTCTGGTACCTCGTGGCGTTCGTCGTCGGCGCGCTGGCGATGTACGTGGTCGTGGGCATGACCGTCCCGGCGGATTCCGAGGAGGCCGCCTTCGCCGACCTTCCCGGCGCACGTGAGATCGGAGACGACGAGTGAACTGGCTGCTGATGCTCCTGGCCTTCGCGCTGGGCGCCCTGGTCACCTGGCTGTGGTCCGTGCGCACGGTCACGCGGGTGATCCCGGCGAGTGAGTACGACGCCCACCTGGCCTCCCTGGGTGTGGACGACGAGGACGAGGTGGAGGTCGACGACGACGCCGACCGCATCGAGGTGGACGAGGACGCCGAGGCGGACCGTCGCGGCTTCTACACCGAGCGGGACGACGTCCGCGAGGACGAGGTCGACCTGGTCGACGCCGAGACCGACGGTGCCCACGCCCTGGGTGACGACGAGGACGCCGTGGTGGCCGACGAGGTCCACGACGAGGACGCCGAGCTGGTCGAGGCCGACGCCGACGCCGACCGGGTCGACGTCCACGACGAGGAGGGCGCCGGCGCCCACCCGCTGGGCGAGGACGACCTGGACGACGACGTGCAGCCGGTGACCGGCGCGTCCGACCACACCCAGGCCATCCCGGTGGTCGACGGCGAGGACGCGGCCGACGCCGACTCGCCCTACGGCCCCGGTTCGGCGCTCCCCGCCGAGGACGGCTCCGGCCCCGAGGGCTGGGCCATCAAGGGCAACGCCGACTCGGGCCTGTTCCACACCGAGGACAGCCCGGGCTACGCCAACACCCGCGCCGAGGTCTGGTTCGCCGACGAGGAGTCGGCCGTGGCGGCGGGCTTCCGTCACTGGGACCGTAAGCAGCGCTGACCCGCAGCGCCCGAAGGGGCCCCGTCCACCGCACCGGTGGACGGGGCCCCTTCGCGTGGGCCGGGCGGGGGCCGTACCCCTCGGCCCGAGGCGGTGAGTTCAGTCCGATGCGGTGAGCGCTGCCTCGTAGAGCGCGCGGGAGGGCAGCCCGGTGGCCGCCGCCACCTGCTTGCACGCGTCCTTGAGGCGCACCCCCTGGGCCACCAGCTCCTGCACCTGTGCGGCGGCCTGCTCGGGGTCGGCCGCGCGGGCCGCCGCGCCCTGCACCACCACCGTGATCTCGCCGCGGGCCCCCTCGACGGCCCACTGCGCCAGCTCGGCCACCGGCCCGCGCCGCACCTCCTCGTAGGTCTTGGTGAGCTCGCGGCAGACGGCGGCCGGGCGGTCGGCACCGAAGGCCTCGGCCATGGCACCCAGGGTGTCGGCCAGCCGGTGGGGTGCCTCGAAGAAGAGCATCGTGCGGCGCTCCTCGGCGAGCTCCCGCAGGGCGGCGACGCGGGGGCCGGCCTTGCGCGGCAGGAAACCCTCGAAGCAGAAGCGGTCCACCGGCAGCCCGGAGACCGCCAGCGCCATGAGGGCGGCGCTGGGCCCGGGTACGCAGGTCACCACCAGGTCGCGCTCCACGCAGGCCTGCACCAGCCGGTAGCCGGGGTCGCTCACCGAGGGCATGCCGGCGTCGGTCACGAGCACCACGCGGTCCCCGGCGGCGATGCGGTCGGCCAGCTCGGGGGTGCGGGAGGCCTCGTTGTGCTCGTGGTAGCTCACGAGCGGGGCCGAGACGGTGACGCCCAGGGCGGCCGCCAGCCGCTGCGTGCGACGGGTGTCCTCGGCGGCCACGAGGTCGGCACCGGCCAGCTCGGTCGAGAGGCGCGGGGCGGCGTCCGCCGGGTCTCCGATGGGGGTCGCGGCCAGGACGAGGGCTCCGGAGGTCATGCGCCCATCATCGCCCGACGTCACAACTCTGCAACGAACCGGGCACGAAATGGCAAAGCGGGGAAGGCGGCGTCCCCCGGTGCGATTCCATGGGGGCGGCGCCCACGGAGCACAGAGGTGCCCCCGTCGCCACCACGTTCAGGAGACCCACGTGCTTGCAGCCCTCACCGGCCTCGGCCTGTCCGCCGCTGCGGGCTTCAACGCCTACATCCCCTTCCTCATCGTGGCCTGTCTGGCCCGCTTCACCACCTTCGTCACGCTGCCGCCCTCCTTCGCCTGGATCGAGTCCTGGTGGGCCATCGTGGGCGCGGCGGTGCTGCTCCTGGTGGAGGTCACCGTGGACAAGGTGGCGGTGGTGGACCACGTCAACGACGCGGTGGGCACCTTCATCCGGCCGATGACCGGTGGGCTGGTCTTCGCCGCCACCTCCGCCGCCGAGAGCCTGGACAACTCGCAGTGGATGGCGGAGCACCCGTGGGTGGGCGTCATCGCGGGCATCGTGGTGGCCGGCATCGTGCACTCCGGCAAGGCGGCCGCGCGCCCGGCGGTCAACGCCAGCACCGTGGGTGTGGGCACGCCGGTGGTCTCCCTCGCCGAGGACGTGGCCGCGGTGTCGCTGAGCGTGGTGGCGGTCTTCGCGCCGCTGTTCGTGCTCGTGGTGCTGGTGGTGCTGGGGTGGATCGTGTGGTCCCTCTGGCGGCGGTTCAAGCGCCTGTCGGGTCGTCGCCGCCCGCGCCGGGAGTACGCGCCCTTCGCCTCGTAGACTCGGGCGCCATGAGCAAGGTTCTCTCGGCCGTCGCCTGGCCCTACGCCAACGGTCCCCGCCACCTCGGCCACGTCGCCGGCTTCGGGGTGCCCTCGGACGTCTACTCGCGCTACATGCGCATGGCCGGACACGACGTGCTCATGGTCTCCGGCACCGACGAGCACGGCACGCCCATCCTCGTGCAGGCCGAGGCCGCGGGGAAGACGCCGCAGGAGTTCGTCGACGAGAACAACCGGGCCATCTGCGAGGACCTCACCGCACTGGGCCTTTCCTACGACCTGTTCACCCGCACCACCACGGTGAACCACCACGAGGTCGTGCGGCAGATGTTCACGGCTGTGCACGACAACGGCTACTTCGTGGAGCAGACCCAGCTGGGCGCCATCAGCCCGTCCACGGGCCGCACCCTGCCGGACCGCTACATCGAGGGCACCTGCCCGATCTGCGGCGACACCTCCGCCCGCGGCGACCAGTGCGACAACTGCGGCAACCAGCTCGACCCGGCCGACCTGGTCGACCCGCGCTCGCGCATCAACGGCGAGACCCCGGAGTTCGTCGAGACCAACCACTTCCTGCTCGACCTGCCCGCCCTGGCCGAGGCGCTGGGGGAGTGGCTCGAGGGCCGCGAGGCCTCCGGTGCGTGGCGCCCCAACGTCATCGCGTTCTCCCGCAACATCCTCAAGGAGATCCGCCCCCGCGCCATGACGCGCGACATCGACTGGGGCATCAAGGTGCCGCTGGAGGGCTGGGAGGACGCCCCCAAGCGCCTGTACGTGTGGTTCGACGCCGTCATCGGCTACCTGAGCGCCTCCATCGAGTGGGCCCGCCGCAGCGGTGACCCCGAGGCGTGGCGCGCCTGGTGGAACGACCCCGAGGCCGTCAGCGCCTACTTCATGGGCAAGGACAACATCGTCTTCCACTCCCAGATCTGGCCGGCCGAGCTGCTCGCCCACAACGGGCAGGGCAGCAAGGGCGGGGAGCCGGGGCCGTTCGGCGAGCTCAACCTGCCCACCGCGGTGGTCTCCTCGGAGTTCATGACGCTCGAGGGTCGCCAGTTCTCCACCTCCCGCGGGCACGTCATCTACGTGCGCGACGTGCTGGAGCGCCAGCAGCCCGACGCCATCCGCTACTACCTCTCGGCCGTGGCGCCGGAGACCAGTGACGCCGACTTCTCGTGGGAGGAGTTCGCGCGCCGCACCAACGGCGAGCTCGTGGCCGGCTGGGGCAACCTGGTCAACCGCACCGCCTCGATGATCGCCAAGAACTTCGGCGAGGTGCCCGCGCCCGCGGAGCTGCAGGACGAGGACCGCGTCCTGCTCGATGCCGTGCGCGGCGGGTTCGCGACCGTGGGGCAGCTGCTCGAGCGCTTCCGCAACCGCCAGGCCCTGGCCGAGGCGATGCGTCTGGTGGGCGAGGCCAACGCGTACATCTCGACCACCGAGCCGTTCAAGCTCAAGGGCGAGGACCAGCGCGAGCGCCTGGCCACCGTGCTGTGGACCTGTGCCCAGGCCGTCACCGACCTCAACACGATGCTGGCGCCCTTCCTGCCGCACTCGGCCAACGAGGTGGAGGCCGCGCTGGGCGGCGGGGCCACCGTCGCGCCGCTGCCCCGCATCGACGAGGTGACCGACCTGGACGACCCCTCGCGCGCCTACCCGGTGATCACCGGCGACTACACCACGGGCGTGCGCTGGGAGCCGCGCGACGTGGTGGTGGGCGCCCCGGTGGCCAAGCCGACGCCGATCTTCCGCAAGCTCGACGACGAGGCCGTGCAGCGCGAGCGCGAGCTGACCACCTCGGCCCCGGCCGAGGGCCCCACCGGGGAGCGCTGAGTGCCGCACACCAGCCCCCGGCGCACCGAGGCCCCGCCGCTGCCCGAGCCGCTGCCGATCCCGGTGGTGGACAACCACACGCACGTCGACATCGAGCGGGACGGTGTGGTCATGGGCGGCGAGGGGGCCGGTGGCGGCGTGCGCGGCGTCATCGAGGCCGCCCGGGCCGTGGGCGTGGACCGCCTGGTGCAGATCGGGTGCGAGCTGGAGTCCGCGCGGGTGACCGCCGAGGTGGTGACCCGCCACCCCGAGGTGCTGGGTGGCGTGGCGCTGCACCCCAACGAGGTGCCGGTGCTCGCCGAGCGCGGTGAGCTGGAGTCGGCGCTGGAGGAGATCGACCGGCTCCTGCGCGGCGACCGGATCCGGGTGGTGGGGGAGACCGGGCTGGACTACTTCCGCACCCCGCCGGAGGGGCGCGCGGTGCAGGCCGAGGGCTTCCGCTGGCACATCGACAGGGCCAAGGAGCTGGGGCTCGCGCTGCAGATCCACGACCGCGACGCGCACGAGGACGTGCTGCGCATCCTGGCCGAGGAGGGGGCGCCGGACAGGACGGTGCTGCACTGCTTCAGCGGCGACATCTCCATGGCGCGGGAGTGCGTGGAGCGCGGCTACATGCTGAGCTTCGCCGGCACGGTGACCTTCAAGAACGCTCGCGACCTGCGCGACGCCCTGGCCGTGGTGCCGCTGGAGAACCTGCTGGTGGAGACCGACGCGCCGTACCTCACGCCGCACCCCCACCGCGGCGCCCCCAACGCGCCCTACCTGGTGCCGCTCACGGTGCGCACCATGGCCAGCACACTCAACGTGTCCGTGCCCGAGCTGTGCCAGGCGATCTCGGAGAACTCCGAGCGGGTGTACGGGCCGTGGTGACCACCCCGCAGCCCGAGGGGACGGTGCCGGTGGAGGCGCCCGACGAGGGCCTGCTGGGCCCCGCCCAGATCCGCGAGCTGGCTGACCGGTTCGGTGTGAGCCCCACCAAGCAGTGGGGGCAGAACTTCGTCATCGACAAGGGCACCGTGCGCCGCATCGTGCGGTCCAGCGGGGTGGGCGCGCAGGACCACGTGGTGGAGGTGGGGCCCGGTCTGGGCTCGCTGACCCTCGCGCTGCTGCCGTCGGTGGCCTCGCTGACCTGCGTGGAGGTGGACCCGCGCCTGGCCGAGGCGCTGCCCGGCACCGTGGCCGCGATGGCGCCCGACCGCGCTGCCGACCTGCGCGTCGTGCACGACGACGCGCTGCAGGTGACGGAGCTGCCCGGCCCCGCGCCCACGGCACTGGTGGCCAACCTGCCGTACAACATCGCCGTGCCGGTGGTGCTCACCTTCCTGGAGCGCTTCCCCAGCCTGCGGACCGTGCTGGTGATGGTGCAGCTGGAGGTGGCCGAGCGCATGGCCGCCGCACCGGGTTCCAAGGTGTACGGCGTGCCCAGCGTCAAGTGCGCCTGGTACGGCCCCACGCGGCTGGCCGGCCGCATCGGCCGCAACGTGTTCTGGCCGGCGCCCAACGTGGACTCCGGGCTCGCCCGCATCGACGTGGCCCCGCGGGACGAGGCGGCCGTGGGCGTGCGGCGTGAGGAGGTCTTCTCCTGCGTGGACGCCGCGTTCGCCCAGCGGCGCAAGACCCTGCGCGCCGCGCTCGCGGGCTGGGCGGGCTCGGCGCAGGCCGCCGAGGCGGCGCTGGTGGCCGCCGGCATCGACCCGCGGACCCGAGGCGAGGCGCTGGACGTGGAGGGCTTCATCCGCCTGGCCGCCGCGCACCGGCGCCTGGTCGGTGAGGACGGCGCAGCCCGCTGAGGTGGTGCCCGGTGCGGTGTGGACCGCCGGGTCCGGGCCCGCTGCGGTCCCCCTAGTGTGGGTGCCATGACCAGCCCGGCCGCCCCCCGCTCCGCGACCGTCCGCGCGCCCGCCAAGGTGAACCTGGCGCTGCGGGTGGGGCCTCCCGACCTCGAGACCGGGTACCACCCGCTGGCCACCGTCTTCCACGCCGTCGACCTGTGCGACGAGGTGACGGTGCGCCGCGCGCGCACGATGTCGCTGGAGGTCACCGGCAGCTTCACCGAGGGCGTGCCGACCGACCACACCAACCTCGCCTGGCGGGCGGTGGAGGAGCTGCGTGAGCTCCACGGGCGCACCTGTGGGCTGCGGCGCCCGCGGCCGGTGGCCATCACCATCGACAAGCAGGTCCCCGTGGCCGGGGGCATGGCCGGCGGGTCGGCCGACGCGGCCGCGGCCCTGCTCGCCGCCAACGAGGTGTGGGGCAACGAGTTCCCGATGGGGGACCTGCGCGCCCTCGCCGCCGACCTGGGGGCCGACGTGCCCTTCGGCCTCACCGGCGGCAACGCCCTCGGGCTGGGGCGCGGTGACGAGGTCTCCACCGTGCTGGCCCGGGGCGAGCTGCACTGGGTGTTCTGCGTGAGCGACCAGGGGCTCAGCACGCCGGCGGTCTACCGCGAGTTCGACCGGCTCAACGGTTGGGACCAGACCCCCACCCCGGAGACGCTCGAGGCGTGGGAGGCCACCCCCGAGCCCCCGGAGGAGCTGCTGCAGGCCCTGCGCACGGGCGACCCGCTGGCGGTGGCCGAGCACCTGCAGAACGACCTGCAGCCGGCCGCCATCAGCCTCCAGCCGTCGCTGCAGGACACCCTGGATGCGGGCACCGAGGTGGGGGCCGTGGCCGGCATCGTGTCCGGGTCCGGGCCCACCGTCGCGCTGCTGGCCGAGAGCCGGGAGCACGCCATCGACGTCTCGGTGGGCATGGCGGCGCTGCGCCCGGGCGTGCAGGTGTTCACCGCCAGCGGGCCCGCCCCGGGCGCCCGGGTGGTCGAGCGCCGCGACTGAGCCCCGGGGCCCGGCCCACGTAGGGTGACCGCCGTGAATCCCCCCGCGAACCTGCTCAACTGCGAGGGCCTGCACCTGGTGTACGGCACCCGCACCCTCCTCGACGACGTGACCCTCGGGCTCAACGACGGGGACCGCATCGGCGTGGTGGGGCGCAACGGCGGGGGCAAGTCCACCCTGCTGCGGGTGATGGCGGGTCTGGCCCAGCCGGACTCCGGGCGCGTGGTGCGCTCCCGCGGGGCCACGGTGGGCATGCTGCGCCAGCGCGACGACATCGCGGCCGACGCCACCGTGCGTGACGTGGTGCTGCCCGGCCTGGCCGAGCACGAGTGGGCGGCCGACGCGCGGGTCCGCGGGGTGCTCACCGGACTGCTGGGCGGACTCGACGCGGAGGGGCTGGGCGGACTCGACCAGCCGGTGGCAGGCATGTCCGGTGGCGAGCGGCGGCGCATGGCGCTGGCCGCGCTGCTCGTGGAGGACCCCGACGTGCTGCTGCTGGACGAGCCCACCAACCACCTCGACGTGGAGGGTGTGGCCTGGCTGGCCGAGCACCTGCGCACCAGCCGCCGCTCCGGGCAGGCGCTCGTGGTGGTCACCCACGACCGCTGGTTCCTCGACGCCGTGGTGGAGAACACCTGGGAGGTCGTCGAGGGCGCGGTGCACCAGTACGAGGGTGGGTACGCGGCCTTCGTGCAGGCGCGCGCCGAGCGTGCCCGCGTCGAGCAGGCCACCGAGGAGAAGCGGCAGAACGTCCTGCGCAAGGAGCTCGCCTGGCTGCGCCGGGGTGCACCGGCGCGCACGAGCAAGCCGCGCTTCCGCATCGAGGCGGCCGACGCCCTCATCGCCAACGAGCCCGAGCCGCGCGACGAGGTGGCCCTGGCGCGCTTCGCGACCACCCGCCTGGGCAAGGACGTGTACGACCTGGTGAACGCCACCGTCCGCGTTCCGCCGGGCGCCCCCGAGGACGAGCAGACCACCTTGCTCGAGGGGCAGACCTGGCGCCTCGGCCCGGGCGACCGGTACGGCGTCGTCGGCGTGAACGGCGCCGGCAAGTCCACCCTGCTGCGCGTGCTGCTGGAGCAGGTGCCGCTGGCCTCCGGCAAGCTCAAGGTGGGGCGCACGGTGCAGCCGGCCATCCTGTCCCAGGACCTCCACGAGCTGGACGAGGTGGCGGGCATGACCGTCATCGACGCCATCACGATGGTGCGCAGCTACACGGTGCTGGATGGCAAGGAGGTCTCGGCGAGCTCGCTGGCCAAGCGGCTGGGCTTCTCCGGGCAGCGCCAGCAGAGTCGGGTCTCGGACCTCTCCGGTGGGGAGCGGCGGCGCCTGCAGTTCGTGCGGCTGCTGCTGGACGAGCCGAACGTGCTGATGCTCGACGAGCCGACCAACGACCTCGACATCGAGACGCTGACCTCCATGGAGGACGTGCTGGACGGCTGGGCCGGCACGCTGCTGGTGGTGAGCCACGACCGCTACCTGCTGGAGCGCATGGCCAACCGCCAGGTGGCGCTGCTGGGCGACGGGCGCATCCGCGACCTGCCCGGCGGGGTGGAGCAGTACCTGGAACTGCGGCGCGAGCGGCGCGGGGCGGGGCGCGGCACCGGGCGGGGCGGGCGCGACGTGGTCGAGGCCGTGGCGGCGGCCTCGGGTGTGGGGCCGGGGGCCGGTGCGGGAGGTGCGTCGGGTGCCTCTGGCTCGTCCACGGCCTCGGGACTGAGCCCGGCCGAGGAGCGGGCCCTCACCAAGGCCATGGCCCGCGCCGAGAAGCAGATGGAGAAGGCCACCACCGAGCTGGAGAAGGTGCACGCCGAGATGGCCGAGGCCGCCATGGACCCCGAGCGGCTCACCACGCTGTCGGCCCGGGAGGCCGGGTTGCGTGAGCAGCACGACGCCGCCGAGGCCGAGTGGCTGGAGGCCGCCGAGCGCTTCGGCTGACCCCGGTCGTCGGCGCCCGCCCGTGTGGAGGACGCGCCCCGGGCCGTTGGTAAGGTTGACCTATCCCCCTTTCGCCCTGCCCGTCGTGGCGGGGCGCGTCCCCGAGTGAGAGGTCCCCATGCGCCCTGTGAAGGTTGCCGTCATCGGAGCCGGCCCGGCCGGCATCTACGCCGCGGACATCCTGACCAAGGAGCACGAGTCGGCCACGGTCGACGTCTACGACCGCCTCCCGGCGCCCTACGGCCTGGTGCGCTACGGCGTGGCCCCGGACCACCCGCGCATCAAGGAGATCGTGAAGGCCCTGCGCCGTGTGCTGTCCGGCGACCGCCTCCGCTTCATCGGCAATGTCGACTTCGGCACGGACATCACGTTCGAGCAGCTGCGGAAGCACTACGACGCGGTCGTCTTCGCCACCGGCGCCATGGCCGACCGCCCGCTGGACATCCCCGGCATCGACAAGAAGGGCTCGCACGGCGCCGCGGACTTCGTGAGCTGGTACGACGGCCACCCGGACGTGCCGCGCGAGTGGCCGCTCGATGCCGAGTCCGTGGCCGTCATCGGCGCCGGCAACGTGGCCCTGGACGTGGCGCGGATGCTGGCCAAGCCGGCCGACGAGCAGCTCACCACCGAGATCCCGGCCAACGTGTACGAGGGCCTGAAGGCCAACCGCGTCAAGGACGTCCACGTGTTCGCCCGCCGTGGCCCGGCGCACCTGAAGTTCAGCCCGATGGAGTTCCGCGAGCTCTCCCACAGCCCCAGCGTGGACGTGGTGATGACCGAGGAGGGCTTCGAGATCGACGACGCCGGCCAGGCGGCCATCCAGGCGGCCAAGTCCACCAAGCTCGTGGTGGACACGCTGCTGAAGTACCTGGAGAAGGAGCCCACCGGTGCCCCGCACCGCATCCACCTGCACCTCATGCAGGCCCCGGTGGAGGTGCTCGGCGACGAGTCGGTGACCGGTCTGCGCACCGAGGTGATGCAGTACAACGGCGACGGGACCGTCTCCGGCACCGGCGAGTTCAAGGAGTGGGACGTGCAGGCGGTCTACCGCGCGGTGGGCTACCTGTCCTCCCCGCTGGAGGGCCTGCCGTTCGACCACGCCACCGGCACCATCCCGCACGAGGCCGGTCGCGTCATCGAGGACGGCGCGCCCAAGGAGGCCGCGTACGTCACCGGCTGGATCAAGCGCGGGCCGGTGGGCCTCATCGGGCACACCAAGTCCGACGCCAAGGAGACCATCGAGTCGCTCATGGCCGACCTCGAGGCCCTGCCGGCCCCGGCCGGGTCGCCCGACGAGCTGCTGGCCGAGCTGCGTGCCGCCGGCGTGGACCTCACGCTCTTCGACGAGTGGGAGCGCCTGGACGCCCACGAGATGGCGCTGGGCGAGGCCGAGGGGCGCGAGCGCATCAAGGTCGTGAGCCGCGAGGACATGATCGCCGCGGGCCGGGCCACTGCCGCCGAGGCAGCCGCCACCGCCTGACCGGCCTCGCGCGCCGGGGGTCCTGACCGGCGGCGGAGGATTGTCGGGGAAACGACGCGTGGTCGTAGGCTGGGGGTGCCCCATCCACACACAGTCTGGAGGCCCAGATGGCCACGTCCAAGCGTCCGTCCACCACCAAGGCAGCCGCCGCGGCCAGCACCTCCCGCTCCACCGCGGGCAGCGGTCGGAAGGCCGCGGAGAAGCCCGCCCGGAGCGCCCAGGCGACCTCCGCCGCGCCCGCCGAGGCCCCCGCCCCGGAGGACGAGGACCTCGAGGAGCGCCTGGACGCCGCCGCCGAGGACGTGGACCCCGCCCAGGTGCCGATCCTGGCGGACGCGGCCAACCCGGACCCGGAGATCGCCGCCCGCCTCGAGGAGCTCCACACGGCGCTCGCGGAGCGCGGCACCCCGGTGGGCAAGGACTCCTGGCGCCACGGCTACCCCTACGACGCCAAGCTGAAGCGCGCTGAGTACGAGGCCACCAAGCGCGACCTGCAGATCGAGCTGCTCAAGATGCAGCACCACATCAAGCGCAGCGGCGAGAAGATCGCCATCCTCTTCGAGGGTCGCGACGCTGCCGGCAAGGGCGGCTCCATCAAGCGCTTCACCGAGCACCTCAACCCCCGCGGCGCCCGCGTGGTGGCTCTGGAGAAGCCCACCGACCGCGAGCAGTCGCAGTGGTACTTCCAGCGCTACGTGCCCCACCTGCCCAGCGGCGGCGAGATCGTCTTCTTCGACCGCTCCTGGTACAACCGCGCCGGCGTGGAGCGGGTCATGGGCTACTGCAGCCCCACCGAGTACCAGGAGTTCATGCGCAGCGCCCCGGAGTTCGAGCGCATGCTGGTCAACTCCGGCATCCACCTGTTCAAGTTCTGGTTCTCCGTGGGCCGTGCCGAGCAGGCCGCCCGCTTCACCAAGCGCCACACCGACCCGGTGCGCCACTGGAAGCTCAGCCCCACGGACGTGGCCTCGCTGGACAAGTGGGACGCCTACACCGCGGCCAAGGAGGCGATGTTCTTCTACACCGACACGGGTGACGCGCCGTGGACCGTCATCCGCTCTAACGACAAGAAGCGCGCCCGCCTGGAGGCCATGCGCGTGGTGCTCTCGCAGATGGACTACCCGATGAAGGACGAGAAGGTCGTGGGCACGCCCGACCCCAACATCGTCCTCTCGGCCAAGGACGCCGTGGACGACGGGGAGACGAGCCCCGCGCCGAGCTTCCCCACCGTCCGCTGAGGCCCCGCGCCGCCGCTCAGTGCTCCAGGCGCGTCAGCACCTGGCGCAGGGCGGCGGCCATGTCGGCCTGCTCGTCGGCCCCGATGCCGGCGAGCAGCTCCCGCTCGTGGGCGAGCAGCTGGGTCATGGCGGCGTCCACGGCCTCGCGCCCGGAGTCGGTGAGGCGCACGATGACGCCGCGCCGGTCGGTGGTGGACCGCTCGCGCTCCACGTGGCCGCGGTCCACCAGCCGGTCGATGCGGTTGGTCATGGTGCCGCTGGTGACCAGGGTCTGGGCCACGAGGGCCCCGGGGGAGAGCTCGTGGGGTGCGCCGGCGCGGCGCAGGGCCGAGAGCACGTCGAACTCCCACGGCTCGAGCGACCCGGCGCCGAAGGCCTCGCGGCGGGCGAGGTCGAGCAGGCGGGCCACCCGGGAGATGCGGCTGAGGACGGCCAGCGGCTGCAGGTCGAGGTCGGGGCGCTCGCGCTCCCAGGCCGCCAGCACCAGGTCCACCTCGTCGTGCAGCGGGCCGGGGGTTGCCGCGTCGTCGGCGGTGGGGCCGGGGGGCTGGGTCATGTCGTCAGCCTACGCCGGCCGAGAATCTCGATGTCGAGACTCTCGCCCCGTGTGCCGGGCGCGGGCCGCGGCGCCCCCGACACCCTCCCCGCCGCCACCGCCGCGGGTGCGAGGATGACGGCATGACCGATCGCTCCGCCGCCGAGGCCGCCGTCCGCTCCTACTACCAGGCCGTCGACGCCGACGACGTGGACACCCTCATCGGGCTCTTCGCCGAGGACGCCACCTACGAGCGTCCCGGCTACGAGCCCTTCGTGGGCCACGACGCACTGCGTGCCTTCTACACCGGTGACCGCGTCATCGCCTCCGGCGCGCACACCGTGGACGCCCTGCTCGTCGACGGCGACCAGGTGGCCGTCCACGGCCGCTTCGAGGGCACCCTCAAGGACGGCAGCGCCTCGGCCGTGCGCTTCGCGGACTTCTACGTGCTCGACGAGCAGGCCCGCTTCACCCGCCGCACCACCTTCTTCCACACCGCGGCGGTCTGACCGATGGCGAACGCGTCCGCCGTCGTGCCGGCGCTGCTGGTCTTCGTGCTGCTCGCCGCGGTCGTGGTGCTGCTCGTGTGGCTCATCGCCCGCAGTACCCGTCGCTCGGCGCAGTTCCACGGCGTCGACCAGCCGGGCACGTCCCCGGCTCCCGGTGCCGACGAGCCCGGTCCCACCGACCGGGCCGCCCGCCGCGACGCGTAGGCTGGCCCGGCCCTGCGGGGCGTTCCCCGGTTGCTCTGCTGGTAGGGGCCGCCTGACTTTGAATCAGGACTAGGGACGTAGGTTCGATTCCTACCCGGGGAGCCGTGGCGGGCCGGCCCGCGCGCAGCGCCTGCCGGCCCGCGCCGCCGGAAGGCCCCCGGCCCGACGCAGTAGAGTCGCTGGCGAACGAGGCGGCCCCACCGGTCGCCTGCGCCCCCTCACCGATCGCTGGAGTCCTCTTGAGCACTGCCAAGCCTGCTGCCGTCATCGTCCTCGCCGCCGGCGAGGGGACGCGGATGAAGTCCACCCTCCCCAAGGTGCTGCACCCCATCGGTGGGCGCACGCTGCTGGGCCACGCGCTGCACGCCGCGCGTGAGGCGGGCCCGCAGTACCTCTCCGTGGTCGTCCGCCACGAGCGCGAGCGCGTGGCCGCCCACGTGGCCGAGGTGGACCCGCAGGCCCTCATCGCCGACCAGGACGAGGTGAAGGGCACCGGCCGCGCCGCCGAGGCCGGTCTCGCGGTGCTGCCCGAGGACCTCTCCGGCACCGTCATCGTGACGATGGGCGACGTGCCGCTGCTGACGGCCCAGACCCTCACCGACCTGACCGCCGCCCACGAGGCCGCCGGCGCCAGCGTCACCGTGATCACCGCCGAGCTGGAGGACCCCACCGGCTACGGCCGCATCGTCCGCGACACCGACGGCTCGGTGCGCAAGGTGGTGGAGCACAAGGACGCGCTGGCCGCCCGCGAGGCCGGTGGCGAGGACGCCGACGTGCTCGACGTGCGCGAGATCAACTCCGGCATCTGGGCCTTCGACGCCGCCGTGCTCCGCGAGTTCCTGCCGCGCCTGGGCACCGACAACAGCCAGGGTGAGAAGTACCTCACCGACGTGCTCGGCCTCTCCCGCGAGGCCGGCGGCACCGTGGCCGCCCACGTGATCACCGACACCCTGCAGACCGAGGGCGTCAACAACCGTGCGCAGCTCTCCGAGCTCGGCGCCGAGCTCAACCGCCGCATCGTGCGCCACTGGCAGATGGAGGGCGTCACCGTCGTCGACCCGGCCACCACCTGGATCGACACCGGCGTGACCCTGGGCCGCGACGTCGTGGTGCGCCCCAACACCCAGCTGCTGGGCGCCACCACCGTCGGCGACGAGGCCGTCATCGGCCCGGACACCACCCTCACCGACGTGGAGGTGGGCCGCGGTGCCTCCGTGGTGCGCACGCACGGCGAGCTCTCCACCATCGGTGAGGGCGCCAGCGTGGGCCCGTTCGCCTACCTGCGTCCCAACACGCAGCTGGGCACCGACGCCAAGATCGGCACCTTCGTGGAGACCAAGAACTCCACCATCGGCACCGGCACCAAGGTGCCCCACCTCACCTACGTGGGCGACGCGGAGATCGGCGACCACTCCAACATCGGTGCCTCGTCGGTGTTCGTGAACTACGACGGCGTCACCAAGTCCCGCACCCGCATCGGCAACCACTGCCGCACCGGCTCGGACACGATGTTCATCGCCCCGGTGACCGTGGGCGACGGCGCCTACACCGGTGCCGGCACCGTGGTGCGCAAGGACGTGCCCGCCGGTGCCCTGGCCATCACCGTGGCCCCGCAGAAGAACATCGAGGGCTGGGTGCAGGAGAAGCGCGCCGGCACCGCGGCGGCGCAGGCGGCCGACGAGGTGGCGCGCGAGCGCTCCACCGAGGACTGAGAGACTGGCCCCAGAACCCCACGTCCCGAGTGATGGAGAAGCGATGAGCGACCAGGGTGCCCCCGCCGCGACCGAGGGCGAGCACGCCCCGCTGGCGATCCAGCGGACCACGGAGAAGAACCTCATGGTGTTCTCGGGCCGGGCGCACCCCGGGCTCGCCGCCGACATCGCCCACGAGCTGGGTTCGCAGGTGGTGCCCACCGAGGCGTACGAGTTCGCCAACGGCGAGCTGTACGTCCGCTACAACGAGTCGGTGCGCGGTTGCGACGCGTTCGTGGTGCAGGCCCACACGGCGCCCATCAACACCTGGCTGATGGAGCACCTCATCATGGTGGACGCGCTGAAGCGCGCGTCGGCCAAGCGCATCACCGTGGTGCTGCCCTTCTACGGCTACGCCCGCCAGGACAAGAAGCACCGCGGCCGCGAGCCGATCTCCGCCCGCCTGGTGGCCGACCTGTTCAAGACCGCCGGTGCCGACCGCCTCATGGCGGTGGACCTGCACACCGCGCAGATCCAGGGCTTCTTCGACGGGCCGGTGGACCACCTCATGGCCATGCCGATCCTGGCCGACCACGTCAAGGAGAAGTACGGCGACGAGGACCTCGTGGTCGTCTCCCCGGACGCCGGCCGCATCAAGGTGGCCGAGCAGTGGGCCGAGCGCCTGGGCAACCGGCCCCTGGCGTTCATCCACAAGACGCGCGACATCACCCGCCCCAACGAGTCCGTGGCCAACCGCGTCATCGGCGAGGTGGAGGGCCGCATGTGCGTGCTCGTGGACGACATGATCGACTCCGGCGGCACCATCTGCAAGGCCGCCGACGCGCTCATGGAGGCCGGCGCCAAGGGCGTCATCATCGCCGCCACGCACGGCATCCTGTCCGGCCCGGCGGTGCAGCGTCTGCGTGACTCGGTGGCCCGCGAGGTCATCCTCACCGACACCCTGCCGATCGCCGAGGAGAACCGCTTCGAGGGGCTCACGGTGCTGTCCATCGCGCCGCTGCTCAGCCAGGCCATCCGCGAGGTGTTCGAGGACGGCTCGGTGACCAAGATGTTCGACGGCCGCGCCTGACGCGGCGCCCGCACCCGCCCCCGGGGCGGGACAGCGGTGGCCGGGGCCGGATTTCGGCCCCGGCCACCGCTGCGTCTACACTTCCTCGCACTGAGCTTCGGCGAGGGGCCGCCCACAGGGGCAGGCCCGTGATCGACGCGGCGACGAACCCAGGCCCTGCACTCCACGGGGCAGGTCTTCCTCGCGGCCCTCGCCACCCCACCGAGGAACACCTGAGGAGAGCACATGGCCGGCAAGACCATCCAGATCAACTGCACCGAGCGCACCACCTTCGGCAAGGGCGCTGCCCGCCAGGTCCGTCGCGAGGGCGGCATCCCCGCCGTCGTCTACGGCCACGGCGAGGGCCCCTTCCACGTCGTGCTGCCGGGCCACGAGGCCTTCATCGCCCTGCGCCACACCAACGCCCTGATGACCCTGACCTGGGGTTCCGGTGAGGACCGCCTGGTGCTGGCCAAGGACGTGCAGCGCGACCCGATCAAGCCGATCATCGAGCACGTCGACTTCGTCATCGTGAACCGCCACGAGAAGGTGGACGTGGACGTCACCATCCACGTGGAGGGCGAGGCCGCCCCGGAGACCGTCGTCTCCGTGCCCACCTCGACCGTCACCGTCAGCGCCCCTGTGCTGGACATCCCGGAGTCCATCGTCGTCTCCGTCGAGGGCGCCGAGGCCGGCACCCTGGTGCACGCCTCCGACCTGGAGCTGCCGGAGGGCGTCGAGCTCGTCACCGACCCGGAGGAGACCATCGTCAACGTCTCCGAGACCATCTCCGCCGAGGCCCTGGAGGCCGAGCTCGCCGAGGCCGAGGAGGAGGCCGGCATCGAGCACGACGAGTCCGACGAGGAGGCCGCCGAGGCTGCCGAGTCCGAGGGTGGCGAGGACGAGAAGTCCGAGTGACCTGCCGCGCCGTCCCCCGGCGCACCGTGTGACGCGGGGCCCTGCCACGATGGTGGGGCCCCGCACCCGTGTCCGGCGGGGTGCCGCCGAGGAAGGACGTCCGATGGAGCTCGACGAGGGGCCGTGGCTCGTGGTGGGGCTGGGCAACCCGGGCCCGCGCTACGCCGGCAACCGCCACAACGTGGGGGCGATGGTGGTGGCCGAGATGGCCGCGGCGGCGGGCGTGCGCCTGGCGGCGGCCAAGCAGGCGAGGGCGGTCAGCGCGGAGACGCGGCTGGGCACCTTCCCCGGCGGGCGCCCCGGTCCGCGCGTGGTGCTGGCCACCCCGCTGGACTACATGAACGTCAGCGGCGGCCCCGTGAGCGCCCTCGCGCGGTACCACCGCATCGAGCCCGACCACGTGGTGGTGCTGCACGACGAGCTCGACATCGACTTCGCGGCGGTGCGGCTCAAGAAGGGCGGTGGTGAGGGCGGGCACAACGGCCTGCGGTCCATCACCCGGTCGCTGGGCACCAAGGATTACTTCCGGGTGCGCCTGGGCATCGGCCGCCCGCCGGGCCGCATGGAGGTGGCCGACTTCGTGCTCAAGGACTTCTCCTCCACCGAGCGCAAGGAGCTGCCCTTCCTGCTGGGCGACGGCGCCGATGCCGTGGAGCGCCTCCTGCTGACCGGCCTGGAGGCCGCCCAGCAGGTGCACCACTCACCGCGCTGAGCGCGGCGCGGGGCTCACCAGGTCTCGCTGGCCAGCACGCGGGCGGACTCGCCCTGCCCGGTGCCGTGCAGCACCACCATGCCGCCCTTGCGCATGCCGGTGCGCGCGAGGTCCAGCACCGTGGCCTCCTCGGGGGAGCCGGGCTCGGTGTGCTCGGCGGCGGCCTCCAGCATCGAGGGGAGCACCGGGCCGTGGGAGCACAGCACCGTGCTGCGCCCCTTGGCCAGTGCCTTGCGCACGTGCCGGGCGGCCTTGTGCGGCTCGGCCTCGAAGCCCTCCTCGGACAGGCCCCGCTTGAGCCGCGGCTTGAGGGCGGAGAGGGCCACGAAGGGGGCGACCGTGTCGGTGCAACGGGCCGACGGGGAGGACACGATGCGGTCCACCCCGAAGGCCTGCAGCGTGGTGGCCAGCACCTTGGCGTCCTCGAAGCCGCGGGGCACCAGGGGTCGCTCCCAGTCCGGGCCGTCCCAGCGGCGGCGCTCCAGGGCCAGGGCGTGGCGCAGCACCACCAGCACCCAGGTGTCCAGCATGCCGTGGTCGTCCAGCTCCAGCAGCCGGTCCAGCTGCTCGCGGTCGTGGGGGTAGCTGATGCGGCGCCGGGCCTGGTCCGGGGACAGCCAGGCCACCTCGTCGACCTCGTGCTGCAGGTCGCCCAGGTCGCCGGTGACCCGGCCGGCCCAGTAGTGCACCTGCTTCACGCCGCCGCTCGGCATCCGATAGCGGGCGGTGGGCAGCGGCAGACCCAGGCTCACCTGCAGGGAGGCCTCCTCGGCCACCTCGCGGGCGGCCGTCCACGGCAGCAGCTCGCCGGGGTCCAGCTTGCCCTTGGGCCAGCTCCAGTCGTCGTAGTGGGGCCGGTGCACCATCGCCACCTGCAGGCGACCACGGCGCCGGCGCCAGGGCACGGCGCCGGCGGCCTGGACGACGCGTTCGCGGGTCATCGGCGGCTCTCCTTGCGTGCGCGGGTGTAGTGCTTCTCCATCTCGAAGTGCATCTCCTTCAGGGGACGTCCCTCGCCGTCGGTGTGTCGTCGGGTCCACAGGCCGTCGCCGTCGAGCTCCCAGCAGGCGGTGTCGGGCGCGAAGGCGGTGTCGAACAGCCAGTCCACGTGGTGCACGTGGTCCACGTCCTGCAGCCGCACCATCGCCTCCACCCGCCGGTCCAGGTTGCGCGGCATCATGTCCGGCGACCCGATGAAGGCGCGCACCGGGTTGTGCGGGTCGCCCGGGACCCCCACCACGAGCGCGCGACTGTGCTCCAGCAGCCGCCCCACGATCGAACGGACGCGGATGTTCTCGCTGAGGCCGGGCAGGCCGGGGCGCACCGTGCAGATGCCGCGCACCCACAGGTCCACCTCCACCCCGGCCCCAGAGGCCCGGTAGAGCGCGTCGACGACCTCCTGGTCCACCAGCCCGTTGCCCTTGAGGCGGACGCGGGCCCGGTGCCCCGCCCGGGCGCGCGCGCACTGCTGCTCCACCAGCTCCAGCACGCCCGTGCGGGCCGTGTGGGGACCCACCAGCAGCCGGGAGAAACGGGCCCCGGGGGCAATCCCGGAGAGCTGGTTGAACAGACGGGTCACGTCCTCGGTGACCTCGGGGTCGCAGGTGAGCAGGCCGAGGTCCTCGAACACCCGGGCCGTCCCGGGGTTGTAGTTGCCGGAGCCCACGTGGGCGTAGCGCTGCAGCCCGCCACGCTCCTGGCGCACCACGAGGCACACCTTGGCGTGCGTCTTGAGCCCCACCTGGCCGTAGACCACGTGCACCCCGGCGCGCTCCAGCTCACGCGCCCAGCTGATGTTGTTCTCCTCGTCGAACCGGGCCTTGATCTCCACCACCGCGAGCACCTGCTTGCCGGCCTCGGCCGCGTCCACCAGGGCGCCGATGATGGGCGAGTTTCCGTTGGTGCGGTAGAGGGTCTGCTTGATGGCCAGCACGTCGGGGTCGGCGGCGGCCTGCTCGAGGAAGCGCTGCACGGAGGTGCTGAACGAGTCGTAGGGGTGGTGCAGCAGCACGTCGCGGTCCCGCATCGCGCTCAGCACGTCGACCTCGGTGGCGCTCTCCACGGGCGCGAGGTCGGAGTGGGTGTGCGCCTGCATCACCGGCCAGCGCAGGGGCATCAGGTGCAGGTCGGCCAGCGTCTCCAGGCCCCGCAGGTCCAGTGGGCCGGGGAGGACGTACACGTCCGGGCCGGCCACGCGGAGCTGCCGCTTCAGCATCGAGAGCACCTCGGGGGTCATCGACGCCTCGGTCTCCAACCGGACCGGGGGGCCCTGGCGCCGGCGGGTGAGCTCGCGCTCCAGGGCGGTGAGGAGGTTCTCCGACCCGTCCTCGTCCAGGGCCAGGTCCTCGTTGCGCGTGACCCGGAAGGTGTAGGTCGAGCGCACCTCCATGCCGGGGAAGAGCAGGGACAGGTGCGCCCCGATGAGGTCCTCGATGGGCAGGAAGCGGATGCCCGACTCCGAGCGGACCAGCACCTCGTCGCTCTCGTGGACCCCGAGCCCGTGGCAGACGCGCAGCAGCCGGGGGAGGGCCGGGGGGACCTTCACCCGGGCGAAGTGGTCGCTGAGGGTCCGGGGGTCGGTGAGGGTGACGGCGAGGTTCAGCGAGAGGCCGGAGATGTACGGGAAGGGGTGGGCGGGGTCCACCGCGAGCGGGGTGAGCACGGGGTAGACCTGCTCCACGAAGAGGTCCTCGAAGTACTGCTTCTCGTGCGCCGCGAGCTCCTCCCAGCGCACCACCCGCACGTTCTCCCGGTCCAGGGCCGGCAGGACGTCGTCGTGGAGGAGGCGCGCGTGCTCGTCCATGAGAGCGTGCGCGCAGCGGCCCACGGTCGCGAGCACCTCGTGGGGGTCCTGGCCGGAGGGGGTGCGGACCGCCAAGCCGGTGGCGATGCGCCGCTGGAGCCCGGCGACGCGCACCATGAAGAACTCGTCGAGGTTGCGGGCGAAGATCGCCAGAAAGCGCACGCGCTCCAGCAGGGGGATGGTGCGGTCGGCCGCGAGCTCGAGGACCCGCTCGTTGAACTGCAGCCAGCTCGTCTCACGCTCGAGGAAGCGGTCGGCGGGGAGGTCCCCGTCCGCACCTGGGACCGTGTGCACCGCCCGGGGCCGAGGGGGGTGGATGATGCGGGAGCCCCTTCGCTGCGTCGACGGGGCTCCGGGGTCGTGCTCCTGGGGTGAGTCCGCTCCAGGAGCTGTCGAGTCCACCATGCCGCCCATCGTAGGAGGGCCCGGCGGTGCGCTGCCGGCCCCTCAGGCGGCGGGGCCGTACTGCACGTCCACCGCGGCACGCTCGAACCCGAGCCGGCCGTAGGTGCTCACCGCTGCCTCGTTGTCGCCGTCCACGTAGAGCTCCACGGTCTCCACGCCCTGCCCGGCCAGGTGGTGCAGGCCCACGAGGGTCGCCGCCCGACCCAGGCCCTCACCCTGCCGGTCGGGGTCCACGCCCACCACGTACACCTCGCCGACGGGCAGCTCGTCGACCTTGGTCCAGTGGAAGCCCACCAGCTCGCCCTCGTGCTGCTCGTCCACCAGGAGCAGGAAGCCGGCGGGGTCGAACCAGCCCTCCTCGGTGCGGGCGGTGAGGTCCTCCTGCGTCATCCGCCCCTGCTCGGCGTGGTCGGCGAACGCCCGGGCGTTGAGGCGCAGCCAGGCCGCGTCGTCCCGGCCGGGCTCGAAGGCGCGCACCGAGACCCCCTCTGGCAGCCGCACCGGCGGCAGCTCGGAGAACTCCCCGGCGACGGGCCGCTCCATCCGCCACAGGGACCGCAGCGGCACCAGGTCGCGGGACGCGGCCAGGCGCCGGCCCCCGTCCAGGTCCCCGTGGGCCCACAGGCGCAGCTGCGGGTCCACCTCGCGCAGGGCGTCCAGGAGGCTGCCGCCCAGGCCGGCGCGGCGCACCTCCGGGTCGGTCACCACCTCGGCGGACCCGTGGGCGAGGGTGCCGTAGCCCACGAGACGGTCCCCCTCGGTGGCCAGCACGTGGGTGCGCCCCGGGGTGCGGTGGCGCAGCGCCAGCAGCGACTCCTCGTTGAGGGGGTCGACCCCGTCGGCCCGCCCGGCCCGGCGTGCCAGCTCGGCCACGGCCTGCAGCTCGGCGTCGGTGAGAGTCTCGGCGGGGCGGTGTGTCAGGTCCGGCGACATTGGTCCATTCCACCACGGCGCCGCGTCACCGGCGGGGCTGGATGCGGTGACCCGGGTCGCCCGCGGCGCGGAGGGGGGCCTCCCGCGGGCCGAGCGCGTCGAGCGTCGGGGCCGGGCGGACGCCGCCTCCGGGACGAACCGTGAGGACGGGGGGCAGTGCCGTAGGTTACGGGCAGCGGGGCGCCCGGCCCCGTTCCCGCACCCGTTCCCCGTGCCGCCCCCTTGGAGGTCCCCGTGCCGTCCCAGGCCCCGCTCCCCGGAGATGCCGGCGCCCCTGCCGAGCGCGGGCGCGTGACGGCTGCCCTGGCCGCCGGGGCCACGGCCTCGACCCTGGCCCTCACGGCGTGGGGCGGGGAGCCCCTGCTCACGACGGCCGTGGCCGCCGTCGTCGGTGCGGCGGTGGCCCTGGGCTGGGGCCGGATGCTGGACCTGCCCGCCCCGCGCGGGACCGTCGCGGTGCTGCTCGTCGTGGTGGCGCTGGCCGTGGCCGCGGCCCTGACCAGTCGCCTCGACGACCGGGCCTTCGGGGTCTCGGTGTGGTGGGCACTGCCGGTGGCCGGTGGGGTGTGGGCCTCCCTGGCGCACCAGGTGTGGCGCGGCGACGGCCGGCCGCGTGTGGTGGACGTGCTCACCGCGGAGGTGTTCGCCGTCCTCGTGGTGGTGGCCGGCTTCCTCTGGGGCTGGTCCGGGCCGGCCACCGTGGCCGTGGCTGCCCTGGGGGTGCTGGTGACCGCCGTCGGTGACGCCCTCCTGCCGACGCGCCGGTGGTGGGCCTGGGCAGGGGGCGCGGCCGTGGCCACCGCAGCCGCCCTGCTGCTCGGCGGCTGGCAGCACCTGAGCGGTGCCGGTCGGGTGCTCCTCGTGGGGGCGGCGCTCGTGGCGCCGGCCGTCTCGCAGGCCACCCGGCTGGTGCTGCTGCGCCTGCCCGCGGTGGCCAGCGGTGCCTCCGGGGGCGTCGTCGCGGGGCTCGTGAGTGTGGCGCTCACGGGTATCGTTGCGGGCCTGTCCGCGATGCTGGGCCCGGTCCTCGCCTGATCGACGGCCCACCCGCCCACCCCGTCACGCAGGAGCGCCATGGTCTTCACCATCGACCCCGACATGTCCCCCCGCCTGGCCCCGCTGGCCTGGCTCCTCGGCCGCTGGGAGGGCGCCGGTGTGGTCGGCTACCCCGACCGCGAGTCGGGCAACTTCGGCCAGGAGCTCGTGGCCACCCACGACGGGCAGGACTACATCACCTGGACCAGCCGTGCGTGGATGCTCGACGAGGACGGGCGCCCCGGGGAGGTCCTCGCCGTGGAGAGCGGCTTCTGGCGCCCCGAGGGGGAGGACGGCGAGTTCGTGCTGCTCCTGGCCCACCCCACCGGCTACGTGGAGCAGTACTTCGGCCAGCGTCACCCGGAGCGTCCCAGCATCGAGCTGGCCACCGACGGCATCCTGCGCACGGCGGGCGCCGCGGAGTACACCGCGGCCAAGCGGCTCTACGGCCTGGTGAACGGCGACCTCATGTGGGTGATGGACATGGCCTACGGCGGTCACCCCCTCACCAGCCACATGTCGGCGCAGCTCAAGCGCGTGGAGGGCTGAGGCCGGCACCTCCCGGGACGCACGGAGGGCTCGCACCCCGCTGGGGTGCGAGCCCTCCGTGCCTGGGCCACCCTCAGAGCGAGTCGTTCCGCACCTTCTCGCCGAGCGCGCGGATACCCGCCCAGTCCGGGACGACGATGCTCTGGCGCCCGTCGGGCGACCAGCCGATGCTCGCCCAGGGGGCGGTCTGGTAGGTCACCGTGCCGCCACCGGTGATGAACCTGCGCCCGATGCCGCGGATCTCCTTCGGCGAGAGGCCGGCGCTCACCCGGACGTTGCGGGTGCTGGCGTCCAGGATCCGCTGCACCTTGTTGGGGTTCCGTGCCACCTCGGCACTGCGGGCCGCGTCGAAGACGCCGCTGAGCACGGCCATCTGCCGCTCACCACGCCCCATGTCGCCCAGCTTCAGGGTCTTGCGCTCGCGGACGAACCGCAGGGCCTCGGCCCCGTCGTCCAGACGGACGGTGCCCTCGGGGAACTCAGGGGAGGGCTGCGGATTGCGGACGGTCACGCCACCGAGGGCGTCCACGGTGGACGAGAAGCTCTCGAAGTCGGTGACGACGACGTCGGTCACCGGCACGTCGAGCGCACCCTGGAAGGTCTGCGCCAGCAGCGGGGCACCGCCGGCGGAGTAGGCGTAGTTGAGCTTGTCGAAGCCGTGGCCGGGGATCGGCACCCAGAGGTCGCGGGGGAAGTGCACGAGCGTCACCTTGCTCCCCGAGGCGTTCATGTGGGCCAGGATCATGACGTCCGAACGGACGGCCCCGTTGCTGCGCCCGTCGTCCTCGCCCACGATGAGGATGTTGCGGGTGCCCTCGGCGCCGCGGCTGGGGTTCTGGGCCTTCTCGGCGGAGTCGCTCGGCGCCGTGACGGTGCCCTTCGCGCCCTTGTCCGGCTTCCCGTCACCGGTGACGTCCTTGAGGTACCGCGAGGCCTTCTCGGTCCCGCCCCCGTCCGTGCCGGAGCCCTTGCCGTCGCCCGTCGGGCTCTCGGTGCCACCGTCGCCGCCGTTGTCCGGGGGCGTGCTCGGGGTGGTGGTGGATGGCAGCAGCTGGTCGTCCACGGTGATGTTCTTCTCGAGGGTGTCGTTGGCGCGCCACACCCAGACGGCGGCCAGCACCAGCAGGAGGGCCAACAGCGCCGCGACGGTGCCGCACCCCCAGCGCCACCAACGGCGCCCGCCGTGGCCGCGCTGGCGGGTCGTCTCCGGGATCTTCGTACTCATGGCGGACACAGTAGGGGCCCCGGCTGGGAAGGGCCGGCGACCTGCGCGCGTTGGCCGGAGTGTGATGACGCAGACGTCCCCTGAAGACCCCGCCCACCCCTCGCCCTCCCCACTCAGCGCACGGCCCGGCGCGGTGCGCCTCGGCTCGCCGGTGGCGCTGCACCACGGTGATCCGCTCAAGGAGCAGCGGCTCCTCGAGGAGGGGCTGGCCGTGGTCGACCTGGGGGACCGCGGTGTGGTGACGGTCACCGGGCCGGACCGCCTCACGTGGCTGCACAGCCTCGTGACGCAGGACCTGGCCGGGCTGCCGCCCCACCACTCGGCGGAGGCCATCCTCCTCACCCCGCAGGGCCGCATCGAGCACGTTCTGCACGTGGTGGACGACGGCGAGACCACCTGGATCACGACCGACCCCGGCCACGCCGCGCCGCTGGCCGCCTTCCTGGACTCGATGCGGTTCATGCTGCGGGTCGAGGTGGCCGACCGCAGCGACGACCTGCGTGTGTTGGGCGAGCCGGTGGCGGCCGAGGGGCTGCCCGGCGAGCCCCCGGTGTGGCGGGACCCCTGGCCCGGGCCGGTCGGGGAGACGGCGGTGCGTACCGCGCCGGAGCTCGGGCGCCACCCCGGTGAGGGGTGGGCGTGGCGGGAGGTGGTGCTGCCCGCCGACGAGGTGGAGGCCTGGGTGGGCGACCGCCCGCTGGCCGGCCGGTGGGCGCTGGAGGCCCTGCGGGTGGCGGCCTGGCGACCGGCGGCCGACGAGGTCGACGAGCGCTCCATCCCGCACGAGCTGGACTGGCTCCGTACGGCGGTGCACCTGCGCAAGGGCTGCTACCGCGGGCAGGAGACGGTGGCGCGGGTGCAGAACCTGGGCCAGCCACCGCGGCGGCTGGTCTTCCTGCACCTCGACGGCTCGGGGCACGAGCTGCCGGTCGTGGGCGCCGAGGTGCGCTCCGGGGCCGTGGCCGGGGAGCCGGGCTCCGGCCGGGTGGTGGGCCGGCTCACGAGCGTGGCCCGCCACCACGAGCTGGGCCCCATCGGGCTCGCGGTGGTGAAGCGTTCGGTGGACCCCGGGGAGCCGCTCACCGTCGACGGGACGGCCGCGGCCCAGGAGGTGGTGGTGGCGCCCGGTGGCCGCCCGGCCCGGCGGCGCCCCTGAGACACCTGTGTGACATAGGTCACATGATTGCGGTTGGTTCCGTGACCTTTCGCAAATACTGTGGATCCGAACCCCCCGGTCCTCCCGGGTGGGAGACCTGAGACGGACACGGCTCGCGCTTCGGGCCCGAAGGAGTACAGCAATGATCAGCAAGGAGCAGCTAGAGGACCTGCGAGGCCGCGACCTGTTCGGCGCCGGCAACGAGAAGGTCGGGTCCATCGAGGACATCTACCTCGACGACCAGACCGGTCAGCCCGCCTGGGCCACGGTCAACACCGGCATGTTCAGCGGCAACAGCTTCGTGCCGCTGGACGACGCCACCATCGCCGAGGGTGGCCTCTCGGTGCCCTACACCAAGGACAAGGTGAAGGACTCCCCGCAGATCGAGGCCGGCCAGCACCTGGACGCCGAGCACGAGGTGGAGCTGTACCGCTACTACGGCGTGCAGTTCGACGGCGACACCACCCAGACCGAGGCCGGCTTCGCGGGTGACCGCGTCGAGGCCGCCGACGTGGAGCGCGACAACACCGGCGCCGACTTCGGCCGTTGGGACGGCGCTGCCGCCGGCACCGCTGCCGGCACCGCTGCGGGCACCGGCCTCGCCGCCGGCGACGCCACCGCCAAGGCCGACTACGACCGCCAGTATGGCTCGGAGTCCGAGATCGACGTGGAGCGCGAGCGCGCCCTGGAGGCCGACCAGGCTGCCGGTTTCGCCGACCGCGGCACCGACGCCACCACCGCCGTGCCCACGGCTGCCGCCTCCACCGGCTACGCCGGCGAGCGCACCGCCGACCGCGGTCTGGCCGTCGACGGCGAGCGCACCACGGTGACCCGCCACGAGGAGCGCCTGAACGTGGGCAAGGAGCGTCGCGAGACCGGCTCCGTGCGCCTGCGCAAGTTCGTGGTCGAGGAGGACGAGACCATCTCCGTGCCGCTGGAGCGCGAGTCCGTGGAGATCGAGCGTCGTGAGATCACCGACGGCCAGCCGGTGGGCGCCTGGGACTTCGCCGACGACGAGCTCGAGGTCCGCCTCGTCGAGGAGCACCCGGTGGTCTCCAAGGAGGTCTACGCGGTGGAGGAGATCGGCCTGAACAAGAAGGTCGTCACCGAGAACCGTCAGGTCACCGAGCGCCTGCGCCGCGAGCGCGTCGAGATCGAGGGCGCCGACGACGCCCAGCTCGACGGCCGCGACCGCGTCTGAGCGATCCGCTGACCCGCTGACGCGGCCCCGCCCCACCGGGCGGGGCCGCGTCGTGCGTGCGGGCTGGACTACCCTCGCCGCGTGACCGCTCCCAACTCGCACCACAGCCCCCTCGCTGAGGCCCCCGTGGTCGCCCACGTCGTGCGGGGCGACCTCGTGGAGTCCGTGCACCACGGCCTGGCCATCCTCACCGCGTCGGACGGAGGGGTGGAGCGGGCCGTCGGGCCGGTGAACGTGCCGATGTTCCCGCGCTCGGCCAACAAGCCGATGCAGGCCGTCGGCATGCTGCGCGCCGGGGCTGCGCTCTCGGGCCGCCACCTCGCGCTGGCCTGTGCGAGCCACTCCGGCGAGGCCTTCCACCGCGAGGCCGTGCTGGAGATGCTGGCGTCCGCGGGCCTGGACGCCTCCTTCCTGCAGAACACGCCCACCCTGCCGGGGGACGAGCAGGTCCGGGCCGACTGGCTGGCCGCCGGCCACGGCCCCGACGCGCTGGTGCAGAACTGCTCCGGCAAGCACGCCGGCATGCTCGCCGCCTGCGTGGCCGCGGGGTGGAGCACGCAGACCTACCTGGACGCGGCCCACCCGCTGCAGGTGACCATCCGCCAGGCGGTGGAGGACCTCTCCGGCGATGCGGTGGAGCACGTGGCGGTGGACGGCTGCGGTGCCCCGGTGATGTCGCTGACGCTGGCCGGTCTGGCCCGGGCGTTCGGGCGCATCGCGTCGGCCCCCGAGGGGCCAGAGCGGGCCGTGGCCGACGCGATGCGGGAGAACCCCCAGTACGTGGGCGGCACCCATCGCGAGGTCACCGCGCTGATGCGTGCGCTGCCCGGCGCGGTCGCCAAGGACGGCGCCGAGGCCGTGCTGGCCCTCGGGCTGCCGGACGGCCGGGGCCTGGCGGTGAAGGTCGCCGACGGTGCCGAGCGCGCGCTGTGGCCGGTGGCGGTGGAGCTGCTCCGCGCCGCCGGCGTGGAGAACGAGGCCCTGGGCCGCATCGGTGCGGTGCAGGTGATGGGGCACGGACGGGCCGTCGGCTCGGTCGTGGCCACCGGGATCGTGGGCGAGGAGGCCCGTTGATGGACATGGTCGTGCTGAGCATCCTGCGGTTCGAGACCTGGGTGCTGGCGGTGCTCGCCGTGGTGGCGCTCGTGGTGGAGGTGCGGGCGCTGCTGCACGTGCTCACTACCCGGGTGGACGCCTTCCCAGCCGCGGACGCCCGCACCAAGGTCTTCTGGGCCGTGGTGCTTGGTCTGTGCACCCTGCTGGGCGCCTACCAGGTCTGGGTGCTGGGGAGCCTCGTGGCGCTGGGGTCGTGGACGACCTTCCCGCCGCTGGCGCTCTTCGGCCTCATCGCGGTCACCGTGGCGGGCGTCTACCTGGCCGACACCAAGCGGCGCATCGAGGGGATCCTGGCCAACGCCCAGACCCCCGGCCGCCTGTGGTGAGCCTGCCCGGCCCGCAGACGCACCTCGAGGACGGGCCGGAGGGCCCGCTGGAGGTGTTCGCCACCGGGCGGGGCGAGCCGGTGACGGTCTACGCGCACGGGCTGGCGGGCAGCATCACCTCCACGCGGCCGTTCGCCACCGGGGTGGTCGGCGGCTCGGTGTTCCTGCACCAGCGGGGCCACGGGCGCTCCCTGGCGCCCGACGGCGGCTGGGACTACGGCCATCTGGCAGCCGATCTGCTCGCGGTGGCCGACCGCCACGGGGCCACCCGCGCGTTGGGGCTGAGCATGGGGGCGGGCGCCATCACGCGGATCCTGGCCGAGCAGCCGGACCGCTTCGAGCGGGCCGTCCTGGTGATCCCCGCCGTCATCGACGCCACCCGCGAGGACGCCGCGCTGCGCCGTATGGAGCGGATGGCTGCGCTCGTGGAGGCTGGTGACGCCGACGCCCTCGAGGCGTGGCTGCTGGCCGACCAGCCCGCGGCGGTGCGTGACCAGCCGGCGGTGCGCGCCTTCTGCCGCCAGCAGGCCGAGGCGCTGCTGGGCACGGGGGCGGCTACGGCGCTGCGGGCACTGCCGGGCGCCCACCCCATCGACGACCGGGCCGCCCTGGCCGCGGTGAGCGCCCCGGTGCTCGTCATCGGGCAGGAGGACGACGACGCGCACCCGGCCTCGGTGGCCCGTGGGCTGGGCGAGGCCCTGGGCAACGCGACGGTGGAGGTGCTGCCGCCTGGCGGGCTCATCTGGGCCCACCGCCAGCGGGTCCGCGAGCTGGTGACGGGCTTCCTGAACGCCTGAGAGTAAAGACTCGCTCAAGGTTCGTTGCGGCAGTTGAATCCTGGCTTCGGGGGGGGGGATAGTCCTCGCAGTCGACTACGAGGGGAATTGTCATCCATGAAGAACATTCTTGCCATGCTCGGGGTGGTCATCCACGGCATCGAGGACAAGTGCCCGCAGCGTTCGCGATGAAATGTTGACTTCGCTGGATGGGGGGCAGGCGTTGCCTGCCTCCCCCCATCCAGCCGATGGGGGGAGATGTGATGGACTGGGTTCAATTCGGGTCGGCATGGGTTGCTGGGACTCAGCTGGTCAGGAGGGCATGAAGGTGGGGCGCGTCGACGGTGGGTACGAGGCCGATGCCGTGGGGGCAAAGTGGCTCATCCGATCTGAGGGTGTAGCCGGGGTCTGAAGCCGCCGGCTTCGAGGAGGGATCGGGCGACGTCGTGGGTCAGGGTGCGGAAGCCGAGGGCGGAGCCGCGGAGGTGCTCGAGG
>NZ_JBHLVH010000010.1:0-90443 GCF_042433515.1 Kytococcus schroeteri
GGCACACGGACCATCACCTACCACCCACGACGACCCGGACAACCATGGAGGACGGACACCCCACCCCGAGTGTCAGAATGGGCGCCATGAGCGCTGACGTCCCCACCGGTTTCCAGCACGCCGGCACCCCGCGGGTGTTCTCCGGCATGCAGCCCACCTCCGACTCGCTGCACCTGGGCAACTACCTCGGCGCGTTGTCGCAGTGGGGGCCGATGCAGGACGGCCACGAGGCGGTCTTCTGCGTGGTGGACCTGCACGCGGTGACCGTGCCCATGGACCCGGCCCTGCTGCGCGAGCGCACCCGTCGTACCGCGGCACAGTTCATGGCCGGCGGCGTGGACCCGGAGCGTTCCGTGCTGTTCGTGCAGTCCCACGTGCCCGAGCACGCCGAGCTGGCGTGGCTGCTCAACTGCATCACCGGCTTCGGCGAGGCCAGCCGCATGACGCAGTTCAAGGACAAGGCCGCCAAGCAGGAGGCCGGCAACGCCTCGGTGGGACTGTTCACCTATCCGATGCTCATGGCCGCCGACATCCTGCTCTACGACACCTCCTTGGTGCCGGTGGGCGACGACCAGGTGCAGCACGTGGAGCTCACCCGCGACCTCGCCCAGCGGTTCAACCACCGCTTCGGCGACACCTTCGTGGTGCCGGAGTACCGGGTGACCAAGGAGTCCGCGCGGGTCATGGACCTGCAGGAGCCCACGAACAAGATGAGCAAGTCGGCCAGCTCCGACAAGGGCGTCATCTGGCTGCTCGAGGAGGCGAAGGCCTCCACCAAGAAGCTCAAGTCGGCCGTCACCGACAACGACGCGGTGATCGCCTACGACCAGGAGGCCAAGCCGGGCGTCACCAACCTGCTGAACATCCACGCGGTCGCCTCCGGGGAGAGCGTGGAGACGCTGCTGGCCCGCTTCGAGGGTCAGGGTTACGGCGCGCTCAAGGTCTCCACGGCCGAGGCGGTGGAGGCGCTGCTGGCCCCGGCCCGCGGGCGTGCCGCCGAGCTGCTGGCCGACCCGGCCGAGCTCGACCGCATCCTGGCCCGTGGCTCCGAGAAGGCCCGAGCCATGGCCGCCCCGGTCATGGACCGGGCCCGAGAGGCGATGGGCTTCCTCCCGGTCGGACGGGACTGAGGACTCTCCCGTGACGATGGACATCGGCGTCGCCATCCCGGTCCCCGCGCCCTGGGCGGACGAGGTCCGTCGGGTGCGGATGGCCGTCGGGGACGAGCAGGCCCGGTCCATCCCCACGCACATCACCCTCATGCCGCCGCTCACGATGGCGCGTGACGACCGCTCGCTGGTGGCCGACCACCTCTCGGCCGCCGCGGCGGCGGTGCCGCCCTTCGTCGTGGAGCTGCGGGGAACCGAGACATTCCGGCCGGTCTCCCAGGTGGTCTACGCGCCGCTGGTGCAGGGTGCCGAGGAGTGCGCCGCCCTGGAGCGTCGCGTGCACGCCGGTCCGCTGGCCATGGAGCTGCCCTTCCCGTACCACCCGCACGTCACCCTCGCCCAGAACGTGCCGGCCGGGTCGCTCGACCGGGCCATGCAGGAGATGGCGGACTTCGCGGCGACGTTCACGGTGGACCACTTCACGCGCTACGTGTCGGGGCCGGACGGCGTGTGGCGCCCGTTGGACTCCTGGGAGCTCGGCTCGGGGGAGTGCCGCGCCCTCTGAGTTCGCCCTGTCACGCCCCCTGGGCCTCGCCCGGCCTCGTCCTGTCGCGCCCGGCCGTGGTGGTAGCGGCGGGCCAGCTCTCCTCAGAGCACCCGGCGCCCGGCGGCGTGCAGCGGGATGACCTGCTCGTAGTACTCGATGAGGCGGTCCACCATCGCGCTCCAGGAGCGGCCCTCCACGGCGGTGCGGCCGGCGACGCCCATGCGCTCACGCTCCTGCGCCGCCCCCGGCGCGGTGACGAGGCGCTCCACGCACTCGCGCAGCGACCCGGCCCGGTCCGGGTCGAAGAGGTAGCCCGTCCCCCCGTGGTCGATGAGGTCCAGGGGGCCGCCCCGCGCCGGCGCGATGACGGGCAGCCCGGCCGCGGCGCCCTCCTGCAGCGTCTGCCCGAAGGTCTCGCGCGTGCCGGCGTGCACGAACAGGTCGAAGGACGCGTACGCGTCGGCCAGCTCCTCGCCCTCCATGCGGCCGAGGAAGGCCGCGGTGGGGAACTGGTGGGCCAGCAGGTCGCGGCTCGGGCCGTCGCCCACGAACACCAGCCGGGCGCCGGGCAGGTCGGCCAGCTCCAGGAAGCGGTGCAGCTCCTTCTCCGGGGCCAGGCGCCCCACGTAGCCCAGCAGCACCTCACCGTGCGGCGACAGCTCGGCCTTGAGGCGGCGCACCGCGTCGGTCTGCTTGCGGTCGGGGTGGAACAGCTTGGCGTCCACGCCGCGGCCCCACAGGGCGGTGCGCGGGATGTCGTGCTCGCGCAGGTCGGTCAGGGCCGCCTGCGAGGGAGCGAGCGTGAGGTCGGCCTGGGCGTGGATGCGCCGGATCCAGCGCCACGCCGCGTTGGCGGCGATGTGCCCCGCCGGCCCGGAGTGCTGGCGGATGTAGCTGGGCATGTCGGTCTGGTAGATGGCCACCGTGGGCACCCGCAGCTGGCGGGCCACCGAGAGGGCGTTGACGCCGAGCACGAAGGGGGAGGCGATGTGGGCCACGTCCGGCTTGAAGCCGCGGAACACCGCCTCGGTGTCGTAACCGGGCATGCCCACGCGGAACTTGCGCACCGGCACCGAGGCCACCGGGTGCACGGGGAAGCCCGCGTAGGTGGTGGGCACCTGGTCCTCGGGGGCCAGGGTGGAGGAGCGCGGGCAGACCACCGCGGCCTCGTGGCCCTTGTCGGCCAGGCACTCGAGCACCTTGCAGACGCTCGTGGTGACCCCGTTCAGCTGGGGCAGGAAGGACTCGGTGACGATGGCGACGCGCACGCTGGTCACGGTGCCCGGCGCGGGCCGCGTTGTCCACTGCGGCACGCCGGATAGGGTTCGGCCTCATGAGCACCGGCACCGCCAACCAGGGCATCGACGGCTTCTGGGGCATCGTCCCCGCCGGGGGATCGGGGACCCGCCTGTGGCCGGTCTCCCGGTCCTCGGCCCCCAAGTTCCTGCAGGACATGACCGGGGAGGGCCGGTCCATGCTGCAGGCCACCCTCGACCGGCTGCGGCCGCTCACCGGGGACCGCATCACCATCGTCACCGGGTCGGCGCACTCGGACAAGGTGCGGGAGCAGGTGACCGGCGAGGCCCTCGGCGGTGGCGTGCCCGGCCTGGGTGCCGACGGCCTGGTGGTGGAGCCGCAGCCGCGCGAGTCGATGCCGGCCATCGGGCTGGCCGCGGCGATCATCGCCCGCCACGACCCGGGGGCCGTCATCGGCTCCTTCGCCGCCGACCACCTGGTGGGCGACGAGGACACCTTTCGTGCCTGCGTGGCCGAGGCCGTGGCCGTGGCGCGCACCGGCAAGCTGGTGACCATCGGCATCGAGCCCACCCGCCCGGCCACCGGCTTCGGCTACATCCGGCTGGGGGAGGCCCTCGACGTGCCCGGCGCCCCCTCGGCCCACGCGGTCCGGGCCTTCCACGAGAAGCCGCACGCCGCCCGCGCCGAGGCCTTCCTGGCCGAGGGCGGCTACCGCTGGAACGCCGGCATGTTCGTGGTGAAGGCCACCGTGCTGCTGGAGCTGCTGGGCCGCAACCACCCGGACATGGTGGAGGCGCTCACCACCATCGCCGCCGACGACGACCTGCGCCGACTGGACGACCTGTGGGCGCCGATCACCAAGATCGCCATCGACCACGCGGTCGCCGAGCCGGCCGCCGCCACCGGCGACGTGGCCTGCGTGCCGGGGGACTTCCCGTGGGACGACGTGGGCGACTTCGGCTCCCTGGGTGCCGTGCTCGGCCGCCTGGGTGCGGGCAAGGAGGTGGACGGCCTGGTGACCACCGGCGCCGGCGAGGTGGTGGGCGAGGACGCCAGCGGGTTCGTCATGACCTCCAAGGGCCGCACCGTGGTGACCATGGGCCTGGACGACGTGGTGGTGGTGGACACCCCCGACGCGGTGCTCGTGACCACCCGGGAGCGCGCGCAGGACGTCAAGGGCATCGTCGCCCGCCTCAACGAGCTGGGCCGCGAGGACCTCACGTGACCGCGCGCGAGGCCGTGCTCACCACCGGTTGGGAGCGCGTGGTCCGCCCCGTGCTCTTCGGGCTCGGCGGGGGCGATGCGGAGACCGCCCACCACACGACGCTGCAGTGGTCGGCCGCGCTGCAGGGTGTGCCCGGCGCGATGACCGCGCTCGCGGCGGTGACCGGCGGCATCGCCCCGGGGCGCACGGTGCGCCCCGGCGAGGGCGTGACGGTGGCCGGCATCACCTTCCCGCACCGCGTCGGCCTGGCGGCCGGGGCGGACAAGGAGGGCACCGCACTGCTGGCTTGGCAGGCCCTGGGCCTGGGCCACGTGGAGCTGGGCACGGTCACCCCGCGCCCGCAGCCGGGCAACCCCCGGCCGCGCATGCACCGCCTGCCCGCCAGCGGCGCGGTGATCAACTCCATGGGCTTCCCCAACGCCGGGGTGCACTCCGCGGTGCTGCGGCTGCGCGAGGCCCGCGCGGCCGGCCTGACCATCCCGGTGGGCCTGAGCATCGGCAAGAACAAGGACACCCCGCTGGAGTCCGCCCTGGAGGACTACGCCACCTGCGTGCGCGTGGCCGCCGGCCTGCCGGACTACCTGGCGGTGAACATCTCCTCGCCCAACACCCCGGGCCTGCGCGGGCTGCAGGACCCCGAGCCGCTGGAGCGCCTGCTGGCCGGCGTGGTGCAGGCGGAGGCCGACCGAGCCCGTGCCGCAGGCACCGCCTCGGTCCCGGTGTTCTGCAAGGTGGCCCCGGACATGGACGACGAGGCGCTCGCCGGCGCCACCCGCATCGCGCGTGAGGCGGGGGTGGCCGGCATGGTGGCCACCAACACGACCCTGGCGCGCACGGGCCTGGCCCCGCAGGACGCCGCCTGGGTGTCCGCTGAGCAGCCGCCCGGTGGTCTCTCCGGGGCGCCGCTCACCGCGCGGGCCCGGGAGGCCGTGGCGGTGGTGGCCGGCGCGAGCGACCTGCCCGTCATCGGGGTGGGCGGTGTGATGACGCCCGCCGACGCGGTGGCCCTGCGCGAGGCCGGTGCGGCGCTGGTGCAGGTCTACTCGGGCTTCGTCTTCGCCGGACCCGCCCTCGTGGCCGGCGCCGCCGCGCGCGCCTGAGAAGGAACCCGTCGAGGGGCGCCCGGGCGCGTACCATGTGCGCCGTGTCACGCCTGGGTGGCACAGCCACTCAGCAGGAGTTGACATGCGCATTTCGATGAAGATCGCCGGCGTCCTCGCGGCCGCTTCCCTCGCCCTGACGGCCTGTGGCGAGGCCCCGGAGGAGGGCGGCTCGGAGTCCGGCAAGGGCTCCGGCAGCGGCGCGCCCGCGGAGGACGTGAACAAGGACTACAAGGCCTGCATGGTCTCGGACTCCGGTGGCTTCGACGACCAGTCCTTCAACCAGACCTCCTACGAGGGCCTCAAGCGCGCCGAGGAGGAGCTGGGCATCCAGACCGCCAAGGTGGAGTCCTCCAGCGAGGCCGACTTCGCCCCCAACGTGGACACCCTGGTCAACCAGCAGGGCTGCAACATGGTGATCGGCGTGGGTTTCATGCTCGAGGACACCATCCAGGAGGCCGCCAAGCAGCATTCCGACGTGGACTTCGCTCTCGTGGACTCCGCCCTGGCCGACGGCAACAAGCCGGCCACCGCCGAGAACGTGCGCCCGCTGCTGTTCAACACCGCCGAGGCCGCCTTCCTGGGTGGCTACCTGGCCGCCGGCATGAGCGAGTCCGGCAAGGTCGCCACCTTCGGCGGCATGCAGATCCCCTCGGTGTCGGTCTTCATGGACGGCTTCGCCGACGGTGTGGCCGAGTACAACAAGGCCAAGGGCAAGGACGTCAAGCTGCTGGGCTGGGACAAGAAGGCCCAGAAGGGCTCCTTCTCCGGCGACTTCGAGAACATCGGCCAGGGCAAGACCCTCACCGAGCAGTTCCTCGCCCAGGGCGTGGACGTCGTGATGCCGGTGGCCGGCCCCGTGGGCTCCGGTGCGGCGCAGGCCGTGGAGGGCAAGGACGGCGCCAAGCTGGTCTGGGTCGACACCGACGGCTACGAGTCCACCGAGTACGGCAAGGTCATGCTCACCTCGGTCATCAAGGAGATGGACCAGGCGGTGTTCGACGCCGTGCAGCAGGGCGCCACCGGCAAGTTCGACAACAAGCCGTACGTGGGCACGCTCGAGAACGAGGGCGTGGGCCTGGCCCCCTTCCACGACTTCGAGGGCAAGGTTCCCGAGGAGCTCTCCAAGGAGGTCGACGCCCTGCGCGCGAAGATCGTCTCCGGCGAGCTCAAGGTGACCTCCGAGAACACCCCGAAGTGACCCCGGGCGGCACCCGGGTCCGCACGGACGACAGGACACCTGCATGAAGCTGGAACTGCGCGGCATCACCAAGGCCTTCGGGCCCGTGGTGGCCAACCGCGACATCGACCTCGTGGTGGAGCGTGGCGAGGTCCACGCGCTGCTGGGCGAGAACGGCGCCGGCAAGAGCACGCTCATGAACGTGCTCTATGGCCTGCACCGCCCCGACGAGGGCGCCATCCTGCTGGACGACCGTGAGGTCTCCTTCTCCGGCCCGGGCGACGCGGTCGCCGCCGGCATCGGGATGGTGCACCAGCACTTCATGCTCGTGCCGGTCTTCACCGTGGCCGAGTCCGTGGCCCTGGGCCACGAGGGCTCCGGCCCGATGCTGGACCTGGGGGCCGCACGACGCCGCGTCCGGGAGCTGTCGGAGCGCTTCGGCTTCGACATCGACCCGGACGCGGTGATCGAGGACCTGCCGGTCGGCGCGCAGCAGCGCGTCGAGATCATCAAGGCCCTCAGCCGTGACGCCAAGGTGCTCATCCTCGACGAGCCCACCGCCGTGCTCACGCCGCAGGAGACCGACGAGCTGCTGGCGATCATGCGCGAGCTGGCCGACTCCGGCACCTCGATCGTCTTCATCACCCACAAGTTGCGCGAGATCCGCGCCGTCGCCGACCGCATCACGGTGATCCGCCGCGGCGAGGTGGTGGGTCAGGCCGACCCGGCCAGCACCGAGTCCGAGCTCGCCGCGATGATGGTGGGCCGCTCGGTGGAGATGCGCGTGGCCAAGGAGCCCGCGCAGCCCGGCGAGGTGGTGCTCGACGTGCGCGACCTGCGCGTGGTGAGCGACTCCGGCGCCGTGGTGGTCGACGGCGTGGACCTGCAGGTGCACGCCGGCGAGATCCTCGGCATCGCCGGGGTGCAGGGCAACGGCCAGACCGAGCTCACCGAGGTGCTGCTGGGTACCGAGCCCGCCGACGGCGGCAGCGTGACCCTGGCCGGCCGCGACCTGCTGCGCCAGTCCGTGCACGAGCGCCTGACCGGCGGCCTGGGCTTCGTGCCCGAGGACCGCTCCACCGACGGCGTCATCAGCACCTTCAGCATCGCCGAGAACCTCGTGCTCGACCGCTACACCTCGCCGGTCTCCGGCAGCCGGTGGAGCATGTCGCCGCGCAAGCTGGCCGAGAACGCCGAGCGCCAGGTGCAGGAGTACGACATCCGCATCGGCTCGGTGCACGACCCCATCAGCACCCTCTCGGGTGGCAACGCGCAGAAGGTCGTCATCGCCCGCGAGATGGGCCGCGACCTCACCCTGCTCGTGGCCAGCCAGCCCACCCGTGGCGTGGACGTGGGCTCCATCGAGTTCATCCACGCCCAGATCGTGGCCGAGCGCGACCGCGGCACGCCCGTGGTGATCGTCTCCACCGAGCTCGACGAGGTGCTCGCCCTGTCCGACCGCATCGCCGTGATGTACCGCGGCCGCGTCGTGGACGTCGTGCCGGGGGACACCCCGCGCGACGTGCTCGGCCTGATGATGGCCGGCGTGCCCGCCGACGAGGCCCGCGCCCAGGCCGCTGCCCAGGAGGACCCCCGATGACCACCCCCGCCACGGACCCCGCGGCGCCCGCCACCCCGGACCTCACCGGCACCTCGGTGTCCCCGGACACCGAGCGCGACGGGCTGTTCCAGCGCATCGTGACCGGCAACCTGCTCATCTCGCTGCTGGCCGTGCTGCTGGCGCTGCTGGTGGGCGCGGTCCTCATCGCCGTCGCCGACGAGGAGGTCCGCGAGACCTCCACCTACTTCTTCGCCCGTCCCAGCGACACCCTCGAGGCGGTCTGGGTGGCCGTCTCGGAGGCCTACACCTCGCTGTTCAAGGGGGCGGTGTTCAACCCCGACGCCACCACCTTCGAGCGCCAGGTCCGTCCGCTGACGGAGTCGCTGGTGTTCAGCGTGCCGCTGGTCCTGGCCGGTCTCGGCGTGGCCGTGGCCTTCCGGGCCGGGCTGTTCAACATCGGTGCCCAGGGCCAGATCATCGTCGGCGCCATCCTCGGCAGCTGGCTGGGCTTCGCCCTGGACCTGCCGCCGGTGGTGCACCTGCTCGTGGCGGCCGGCGGTGCCGCCCTCGGTGGCGCACTGTGGGGCCTGGTGCCCGGCCTGCTCAAGGCCCGCACCGGTGCCAACGAGGTGATCGTGACGATCATGCTCAACTACACCGCCGTGTACCTGGTGGCCTACCTGCTCACCACCTCGGCCTTCCAGGAGGACGGCTCCAACCAACCCAAGTCCCCGCGCCTGGCCGAGAACTCCCTGTGGCCCTCGCTGCTGGGTGACGGCTTCCGCCTCAACGCGGCCTTCCTGCTGGCCGTCGTGGCCACCGTGGTCGTGTGGTGGCTGCTGGAGCGCTCCACCCTGGGCTTCCGCCTGCGTGCGGTGGGCGCCAACCAGGCCGCCGCCCGCACCGCCGGCATGAACGTCGGCGCGGTCACCGTGGTGGCCATGACCGTGGCCGGCCTGCTGGCCGGTCTGGCCGGCTCCGCGCAGGTGCAGGGCACCGAGCAGTTCCTCACCGGCGGCATCGCCGGCTCGCTCGGCTTCGACGCCATCACCGTGGCGCTGCTGGGCCGCTCCCGGGCGTGGGGCGTGTTCTGGTCGGGTCTGCTCTTCGGCGCGCTCAAGGCCGGCGGCTTCGTCATGCAGTCGGTCACGCAGACCCCCATCGACATCATCCTCGTCCTGCAGTCGGTGATCGTGCTGCTCATCGCGGCCCCGCCGCTGGTGCGCATGGTCTTCCGCCTGCCCGACCCCGCCCGTCCGCGCCGCCGCGCCCCCCGTCCCGAGCGGGCGGGGCGCTCCGGCGCGACCTCCGAGGAGGCCGCAGCATGAGCACCGCCCTGAGCGCCGCCGAGAGCACCCCGGCACCGCGCCCCACCGGCAGCGAGGGCGCCGACCAGCCGGTCGTTCTGCCCCGCACCTCCGCCAAGCCCCGATGGGGGGTGGTCGCGGTCTACCTGCTGGGCCTGCTGCTGGCCTGGGGCGTGTTCGTGCTGCGCAGCCCGTCCGGTGCGCAGACCTCCTTCCGCTTCAGCAGCGCCGGGGCGTTCTTCGACCTCCCCGACCTCACGCTGCCCACGCTGCCGACCGCCATCGGCCTGGCGGTGCTGTTCACGGCCGTCACCGCGTGGGCGGTGCTGCGCCGCGGACACCTGCCGGCCTGGGCCCACGTGCTCGGTGGTCTGGCCTTCATCGCCACCACGCTGGTGTGGGCCGCGGCCGGCACCGGGTCGGTGGTGCCGGTGGTCTCCCTGCTGGCCGGTGCGCTGGCGCTCTCGGTGCCGCTGATCTTCGGCGCCATGAGCGGCATCCTGTGCGAGCGCTCGGGCATCATCAACATCGCCATCGAGGGCCAGCTGCTCTTCGGGGCCTTCGCCGCGGCCGTGGTGGCCTCGCTGGCGGCCAACGCGTGGCTGGGCCTGCTGGCCGCCCCGGTGGCCGGAGCCCTCGTGGGTGCGCTGCTGGTGCTCTTCGCGGTGGTCTTCCGGGTCGACCAGATCATCGTGGGCGTGGTGCTCAACACCTTGGTGCTGGGCCTCACGGGCTTCCTGTTCTCGTCGCTGCTCACGCAGGACCGTGAGCTGTGGAACAGCCGCCAGGCGCTGCCGCAGCTGCCGGTCCCGGTGCTGTCCAAGATCCCCGTCATCGGGCCGGTGCTCTTCGACCAGACCATCCTCGTGTACCTCATGTACGTGGTGGTGGCGGTGCTGCACGTCATGCTCTTCCGCTCCACCTGGGGCCTGCGCACCCGCGCGGTGGGGGAGCACCCCAAGGCCGCCGACACCGTCGGTGTGGACGTCAACCGCCTCCGTGTGGTGAACACCCTCATCGGTGGCGCCGTGGCGGGCCTGGGTGGTGCCTTCTTCACCATCGGCGCCGGCCTGGCCTTCGGGCGCGACATGTCCGCCGGCAACGGCTTCATCGCCCTAGCGGCCATGATCCTGGGCCGTTGGAGCCCCAAGGGCGCCGTGGTGGCCGCGCTGCTGTTCGGCTTCACCAAGAACCTGGGCAACGTGCTGAGCTCCATCGGCTCCCCGCTGCCCACCGACCTGCTGCTGATGCTGCCCTACCTGGTGACGATCGTCGCCGTGGCCGGCCTGGTGGGCCGCGTGCGCCCGCCGGCCGCCGAGGGCACGCCCTACGTCAAGGGCCAGGCGTGAGCGAGGAGCCGGAGGTGGCTGCCGCCGGCGGTGACGGCGTCGACTGGGACGCCCTGCTGGAGGCGGCTCGGTCGGCCATGCGGCGCGCGTACGCGCCGTACTCCGGGTACCCGGTCGGTGCCGCGGGCCTGGCCGACGACGGCCGGGTCGTCTCGGGCTGCAACGTGGAGAACGCCGGCTACGGCGTCACCCTGTGCGCCGAGTGCGGCATGGTGAGCCAGCTGGTGGCCACCGGGGGAGGGCGTCTGGTGGCCGTGGCGTGCGTGCAGCGCGAGGAGCTCGTGGTGATGCCCTGCGGGCGGTGCCGCCAGCTGCTCGTGGAGCACGGCGGCGGCGAGTGCCTGGTCATGGCGCCGGACGGCCGCCCCCGCACGGTGGCCGAGCTGGTGCCGCTGGCCTTCGGGGCCGACGACCTCGCCTGAGCCGGGGGCGCCCGGGACCGGATGGGTGGCGGGTTCGGCCGGTCACGGTTGCACAACGATCCGCGCCAACCATTGGCCCCTGCCGCGCCCGCGGCCATGATTCCCTCGACAGTTCTCCCTACGAACATCGAGGTCAGCGATGTCCCACACTGCTGGCGGCGCCTCGGCGTACCGCCCGTCCGACGCACCGGACACCGGGTCCGGAGGCCGGCAGGCCTTCTCCGGTCGCACCGTCTTCATCCTCGCCGCCATCGGCTCGGCCGTGGGTCTGGGCAACATCTGGCGCTACCCCTACGTGGCCTACTCCAACGGTGGCGGCGCCTTCCTGGTGCCCTACCTGGTGGCCCTGCTGACGGCGGCCATCCCGCTGCTGTTCGTGGACTACGCCATGGGCCACAAGTTCCGCGGCTCGGCCCCGCTGGCCTTCAGCCGCCTCAAGGGCTGGCTGCAGCCCTTCGGCTGGATCCAGACGCTCATGTGCTTCGTCATCGCCACCTACTACGCGGTGGTGCTGGCCTGGGCCACGCGCTACTTCTTCTACTCGTTCAACCTCGCCTGGGGTGACGATCCGGAGGGCTTCTTCAACGGCACCGTGCTGCAGGTGGCCGACACCCCGAGCGCGTTCGGCTCCTTCGTCGGCTCCACCGCGCTGGTGCTGGCCGCCCTGTGGGCCGTGAGCATCCTCATCGTGTGGATTGGCGTGGACGCCGGCATCGGCTGGCTGAACCGTGTGTTCCTGCCGCTGATGATGGTGGTCTTCGCCGCGCTGGTGATCCGCGCCCTGCTGCTGGACGGCGCCGCCGACGGCCTCAACGCCTTCTTCTCGCCCGACTGGGCCGCCCTCAAGGACGCCGAGGTCTGGGTGGCCGCCTACGGCCAGGTGTTCTTCAGCACCTCGGTGGCCATCGGCGCGATGCTGACCTACGCCTCCTACCTGCACCTCAAGACCAACCTCACCGGCTCCGGCCTGGTGGTCGGCTTCTCCAACGCCTCCTTCGAGGTGCTGGCCGGCATCGGTGTGTTCGCCTGCATCGGCTTCCTGGCCCACCAGCAGGGCGTGACCGTCGGTGAGGCCGTCGCCAGCGGGCCCGGCCTGACCTTCGTGGTCTTCCCGGCGCTCATCAGCGAGATGCCCTTCGGCAACGTCTTCGGCGTGCTCTTCTTCGGCTGCCTGCTGCTGGCCGGTGTCACCTCGCTGGTCAGCCTCATGCAGGTGGTCGGTGCCGCGTTCGCCGACAAGGCCGGCGTGAGCCACCGCACCGCCACCCTGGTGACCGGCACGGTCATGGCCCTGGTGTCGCTGGCCTTCTACCCGCGCTCCACCGGCCTGTACGTGCTGGACGTCACCGACAACTGGGTGAACAACGTGCTGCTGGTCGGCTCGGCGGGCCTGGCCTGCATCGTGCTCACCTGGGTGGCGCTGGCCCTGCCCCGCCTGGCCCGCCACCTCAACACCGTCAGCTCCTTCCGCCTGGGCAAGGTCTGGATGTTCTGCGTGGGCGTCCTGACGCCCGCCGTGCTGGCGTTCACCACCTGGGACACCGTCAAGGGCCTGCGCGCCGAGCCGTACGAGGGCTACCCGACCGACTTCATCAACACCTTCGGGTGGGGCATGGTTGGCCTGGTGCTGCTGCTGTCGGTGCTGCTGTCCTTCGTCCCCTTCCGCAACCGCCACCTGCACGCCACCTCGTACGACCTCGAGGACCCCGAGGTGCGTGCCATCCACGGTGTCGACACCACTGAGCGAGGCTACGGCCACGCCGCCACCACCACGTACACGGAGGGAGGACGCGCATGAGCACCGAGGCGATCGTGATGATGGTTGTCTACCTGGGCGTCATCTGGGGCGGTCTGGGTGTGTCCCTGGCCCACCTGCTGGCCAACCCGGACGAGGAGTCGTTCGGCGACTGACCCGCCCGCACCACCTCCCGACGGCGCACGACCACCCGGTCGTGCGCCGTCGGCGCGTCCGGGGCCGGGCACGGGCCGGGGCCCGATGCCCACGTACCCCGGCGCGGCGCCCCATCGGCGATGATGGACCCATGAGCGCAGCGCAGCACGATGCCGTGGACGTCATCCGCACCAAGCGCGACGGTGGTCGCCTGTCGGACGAGCAGATCGACTGGGTGGTGGCCGCCTACACCCGGGGCGAGGTGGCCGACGAGCAGATGTCGGCGCTGGCCATGGCGATCTTCCTCAACGGCATGGAGCCCGGCGAGATCGAGCGCTGGACCGCGGCCATGATCGCCTCGGGCGAGCGCATGGACTTCTCCACCCTGAGCCGCCCGACCGCCGACAAGCACTCCACCGGCGGCGTGGGCGACAAGATCACCCTGCCGCTGGCGCCGCTCGTGGCCGCATGCGGCGTGGCCGTGCCGCAGCTCTCCGGGCGCGGGCTGGGCCACACCGGCGGCACCCTGGACAAGCTCGAGGCGATCCCCGGCTGGCGCGCCGAGCTCACCAACGACGCGATGATGACCCAGCTCGAGGAGGTGGGTGCCGTCATCTGCGCCGCAGGGGCGGGGCTGGCGCCGGCCGACAAGAAGCTCTACGCCCTGCGCGACGTGACCGGCACCGTGGAGGCGCTGCCCCTCATCGCCAGCTCGATCATGTCCAAGAAGATCGCCGAGGGGACCGGCGCGCTGGTGCTCGACGTCAAGGTGGGCTCGGGGGCGTTCATGAAGAACGAGGCCGACGCCCGCGCCCTGGCCGAGCGGATGGTGGCCCTGGGCACCGCGGCGGGGGTGACCACGGTGGCGCTGCTCACCGACATGTCCGCGCCGCTGGGTCGCACCGCCGGCAACGGGCTGGAGGTCACCGAGTCCGTGGAGGTGCTCTCCGGCCGCGGCCCGGCCGACGTGCGCGAGCTGACCCTCGCCCTGGCCCGCGAGATGGTGCTGGCCTCCGGCATCGAGGGCGCGGCGGACGTGGACGTGGAGCAGGTGCTGGACTCCGGTGCCGCGCTGGAGGTGTGGAAGCGCATGGTCGCCGCGCAGGGTGGCGACCCCGAGGCCGAGCTCGTGCCGGGTGCCCACACCGCCGAGGTGACGGCCGAGGCCAGTGGTGTGGTGACCGCCATGGACGCCTACAAGGTGGGCGTGGCCGCGTGGCGCCTGGGCGCCGGGCGCGCCCGCAAGGAGGACCCGGTGCAGGCCGGTGCGGGCGTGGTCTGGCACGCCGGCGTGGGGGAGCGCGTGGAGGCCGGGCAGGTGCTCTTCACCTGCCACACCGAGACGCCGGAGCGGCTGGCCCGCGGCGTGGAGACGCTCGCCGGTGCGGTCACCATCGACCCGGACGCCGAGCCCTTCGAGCGCACCCTGGTGATCGACCGCATCACCGCCTGACGTGACCGCGCCCCTGGACGACGACCGCCTGCCCGCCCGCCTCGGCGGAGTGGTGCCCCCCATGACACGCACCGTGCGCCTGCTCTTCGTGGGCGTGCTGCTCTCGGCGCTGGGCAGCGGGCTCTCCATGCCCTTCCTGTACGTCTACCTCACGGACGTGCGCGGCTTCGACTCCCGCCTGGTCGGGCTGATGTTCGCGGCCATGGGCGCGGTGGCGGTGCTCGCGGCGCCGGTGGGCGGCTGGCTCATCGACCACGTGGGGCCGCGCTGGGTGCTCTTCACCGGCCTGCTCGTGGAGGGGCTGTGCATGGGGGCCATGGCCTTCGTCCCCACGCTCACGGCCGCCTACGCGCTCACCATGACCACCGCGGTGGCCGGCGTCATGGCGCACCCGGCGTTCACCGCCATGCTCACCCGCCTGGTACGCCGTGAGGAGCGCGAGCGGGTCTACGGCTTCCAGTTTCTGCTGCTCAACCTGGGCCTGGGCACCGGCGCGATGGCGAGCTCCTTCCTCGTGGCCTCCGAGACCCTGGCGGCCTACCAGCGCCTCTACCTCGTGGACGCGGCCACCTACCTTGCCTACCTCGTGGTCATCGTGGCCCTGCCCGCCGGCACCGGGGCCCTGGAGCGCGCGGCGGCCACCAGCGAGGAGCAGCTGCTGCCCGGCGGCACGTGGCTGACCGTGTTGCGCGACACCGTGCTGCTGCGCGTGGTGCTCGTCTCCGTGCTGGGCATGACCGTGGGCTACGCGCAGATGGACATGGGCTTCCCCGCCTACGCCCACGGCGTGGCCGACGTGCCCCCGAGCGCGCTGGGTTGGGCGTTCGGGGCCAACACGGCCGTCATCGTGCTGGCGCAGACCTGGGCGCTGGGTGTCATCCAGGGGCGGCGCCACGCCTCGATGCTGTCGCTCACGTGGGCGCTGTGGGGCGTCTCCTGGGCGGTGGTGGCCAGCTCGGCCCTGCTCGAGGGGCCGTGGGCGGCGGCGGCCGTCATCACCGGACTGGGCCTCTTCGGCCTGGGGGAGGTGTTCCAGTCCCCGGTGATGCCGGCGGTGGTCAACGACCTGGCCACCGAGGAGCTGCGTGGCCGCTACAACGCCATGGGCGGCCTGTCGTGGACCCTGTCGTCCATCCTCGGCCCGGCACTGGCCGGGTGGATGATCGGCAGCGGGCACGCCTTCCAGTGGGTGGTGCTCACCGTGGGCGGGTGCGCCGTGGTGGCCTTGCTGTGGACGGCGATGCGCCCGGCCATGGCTGCTCGCATGTCCGGGCGCATCGGCGAGACGGCCGCCGAGACCGCCTGAGGCTCAGTAGGTGCTGTCGGCCGTCGCCTCGTCGAGCGTGGCCGGCGGCTCGGGCACCACGAGGGTGCCGGCGGCCAGGCGCTCGCGGGCCCCGGCCATGAGCGCCGAGGTGGAGCTGGTGCCGATGCGGGTGACCCCCTCGGCCAGCATGGCCAGCAGGGTGTCCACGTCGCGCACGCCGCCGGAGGCCTTCACCTGCACCTGCTCGCCGGTGTTCTGCCGCATGAGGCGCACGTCCGGCAGCGTCGCGCCGCCGCCGGCGAACCCGGTGGAGGTCTTCACGAAGTCCGCGCCCGCGGCCTCCGAGGCGCGGCAGGCGGCCACCTTCTGCGCGTCGTCGAGCAGGGCGGTCTCGAGGATCACCTTCACCGGAACGTCGTGGGCGTGGCCGGCCTCCACCACGGCGGCGACGTCGGCCTGCACGGCGTCGACCTCGCCGCTGCGCAGGCGGCCGATGTTGAGCACCATGTCCAGCTCCGTGGCGCCGTCGGCCACGGCCTGCTCGGCCTCGGCCACCTTGGCGGCCGTGCTGGTGGTGCCGTGCGGGAAGCCGATGACGGTGCACACCGTGGTGCGCGAGGGCTCGCCGTCGCCCTCCCCGGCGCCGTCGGCCACCGTCTCGGCGATGGTGCGGGCGGCCAGGGGCACGTCGCTGGGGCGCACGCACACGGAGAAGGCGTTGAGCGCGGCCACCTCGCGGACGCCGGCGGTCACCTCGTCGGTGGTGAGCTCGGGCTTGAGCAGGGCGTGGTCGAACAGGTCGGCCACCTGCTGCAGGGTCAGCGCGGTGCCGGGGGCGTAGCGGTCGGTCATGGGCCGCAGCCTACTGGCGGGGTGCACCCCATCGGTCGGTGGCGGCGCGCTCCCCGGCGGCGGGGGAGAGCACCCGCGCACCCAGGCGGCGCTGGTGGGCCACGAAGCGCGGCTCGGTGCGGCGCAGGCGGTTGCCGCGCTCCCAGAGCACGGCCGGGGGCTTGCGGTGCTCGGCCAGGTCGCGGACCAGGCGGCGGACGAAAGTGGTCCACGGTCCGGAGGTGATGCACCACGCGTCGGCGAGCAGGCCGCGCTCGCGCAGCGGGGCCACAAGGTGGGCGGCGAAGATGCCCTCGGCCACCACCAGCGGGGCGCTGCCGCGGGTCACGGTGCGGTGGCCCTGTACGGACGAGGTGGAGATGTCGTAGTCCGGCATCTGGGTGGCGCCGGTGTGCGCCAGCTGCTCCAGCCCGGCCAGGGCGGCGGCGTGGTCCCACGTGCCCACGTGGTCCCAGTCCACGAGGCCGTCGGGTCGCAGCGGCAGGTCCGGGGCGTCGTGCGGGTGGTAGTAGTCGTCGAGCGGCACCACGGGCCAGCCGTGGGTGGCGCCCAGCCGGCGGGCCAGGCGGGTCTTGCCGGCCCCGCTCGGACCGGTGAGCAGCAGCACCTGCGCGGCGGGGGTGGTGGCCTGCGGCGTGGGGGCGACGGGGTGGGCGTCCGGCATGGGGGATGATCCTACGTGCGCGCCGCCGGCCCACCGTCGGTGGCGCGAGCGGGTCCCCGGCCTGCCCGGAACCACCCCGATCCACCCGCCCGACCCACCACCTCGACCCACCCGGAGCCTCCCCGATGACGCAGCACCCCGCCGACCGCACTCCCGCGCCCGGGCCCCGCGCCGCCGCCCGCCCCTCGCAGGTGGTGCACCCGCGCAAGGCACGGATCCTCGCGGTGGTCTCCTGGCTCCTGGCGGCGGGCTTCGTGGTGCTGGCCCTGGTCACCCGGCCGGTCATGTGGGGTGCGGTGGGCCTGGCCGTGGCCGGCGCCGCCCTGGCGTGGGTGCTCATCTGGCGTCCCCGGGTGGAGCTGGACCCCGACGGGCTGACCATCGTCAACCCGGTGCGCACGGTGCGCATCCCGTGGCAGCGGGTGCGCCGCGTGGGCTCCCGCTGGAGCCTGGAGGTGGAGTCCGAGACCGGGATGCACCGCGCCTGGGCCGTGGGCTCCTCCTACCGCGACCCCTCGGGCGTGGACCACACCGCGGACGTCACCGGCCTGGGTCTGCTGCGCAAGCTCGACGCCGCCCGCACCGGGGCCGACCCGCAGCCGCTCAAGCCCGAGTTCGCGATGCTGGAGGACCTGCAGTCCGTGGCCTCCACCGTGCGTGGGGCCCGCGACGCGCACGCCGACGCCCTGGCCGACGGCCACATCGAGGCCGACCCCACGCCCACCACCCGCACCGTGGCACCGCTGCCGGCGGCCGCGATGGCGGTGGGCCTGCTGCTGCCGCTGGCCGTTTGGTTCCTCTGATCAGAGGGCGGTGAGGCGCTCCATGTCGGCGCGCACCGTGGCCAGGCGCTCCCGGGCGGTGTGCTTGGCGGCCGGCAGGTCGCCGGACTCCACGGGCACCACCACCTCCAGGTAGACCTTCACCTTCGGCTCGGTGCCCGAGGGACGCACGATGACGCGCGTGTCGTCGGCCAGCACCCAGCGCAGGCCGTCGGTGGGCGGCAGGCCGTTCCAGCCCTCGGCCAGGTCGGCGGCCTCGGCCACCGGGGAGCCACCCAGCGAGGTCGGCGGCTGCGCGCGCAGGGCGGCCATCACCGCATCGATCTGCTCCAGCTCCTCCACCCGGATGCTGAAGGAGTCCGAGGCGTGCACGCCGTGCTCGAGGTACAGGTCGTCGAGCACGTCCAGCACCGTGCGGGTGCGCGAGCCGGCACGCAGGCGGGCCACGAGGTCGGCCACCATGAGCGCCGCGCTGATGCCGTCCTTGTCCTTCACGTGGGTCGGGTCCACGCAGTAGCCCAGCGCCTCCTCGTAGCCGAAGGCCAGGCCGTCCACGCGGCCGATCCACTTGAAGCCGGTGAGGGTCTCGGTGTGGCGCACGCCGGCGGAGGCCGCCATCCGCGAGAGCAGCCGCGAACTCACGATGGAGTTGGCGAAGACCGCGTCCTCGGGCAGGCCACCGGTCTCGGCGGCGCGGCGCAGCACGTGGTTGCCCAGCAGGGCGCCCACCTCGTCGCCGCGCAGCATGCGCCAGCCCACCGGGTCGTCGGCGGTCACGGACTCGGGGTCCGGCACGGCCACGGCGCAGCGGTCGGCATCCGGGTCGTTGGCGATGACCACGTCCGGCTGCATCCGCGAGGCCAGCTCCAGGGCGGCGTCGATGGCACCGTCCTCCTCCGGGTTGGGGAAGGCCACGGTGGGGAAGTCCGGGTCCGGGACGGCCTGCGTGGCCACGCTCTTGGGATTGGGGAAGCCGGCCTCCTCGAAGGCCTGCACCACCAGGTCGTTGCCCACGCCGTGCAGCGCGGTGTAGACCACGGCCACCTGCTTGGGGCCCGCCGGGTCCACCACGCTCGTGGCGGCCTTGACGTACGCCTCGCGCAGGTCGTCGGCGGCGGTGATCCACCCGGCCTCCGCGCGCGGCACCGTCGCCACGGACTCCACGGCCCGGATGTGCGCGGCGATCTCGGCGTCCACCGGCGAGACGATCTGGCTGCCGTCGCCCAGGTACACCTTGTAGCCGTTGTCCTGCGGCGGGTTGTGCGAGGCGGTGACCATGACGCCCGCATCGGCACCGGTGTGGCGCACGGCGTAGGCCAGCACCGGGGTGGGCAGGGCCTCGGGCAGCACGATGGCCCGGCCGCCCGCGGCGGTCACCACGGCAGCGGTGTCCAGCGCGAAGTCGTGGCTGCGGTGGCGTGCGTCGTAACCGATCACCACGGTCGGGGAGGTCACCGGGTCGGTCGCGCGCTGCTGCAGCCAGCGCACCAGGCCCGCGGCGGCACGGATGACCACGGCGCGGTTCATGCGCGCCGGGCCGGCGGCCACCGCGCCGCGCAGGCCGGCGGTGCCGAACTCCAGCAGGCCGCGGAAGCGGTCGGCCAGGTCGGCGGCCGCGGCGGCGTCCCCGCCCGCGGCGGCGTCCACCACGGCCTGCAGTTCGGTGCGGGTGGCCTCGTCGGGGTCGTCGGCGATCCAGGCGCGGGCCTGCGCCAGCAGGGCCGTCAGGTCGTCGGTGGGCTGCACGGTGGTCTCCGTTCGCGGAAGGGGGCCGCGGGTGTCAGAGGCGGGGCACGATGCCGGCGAGCAGCTGGCCGCAGCGGGCGGAGGCGGCGCGTCCGGCCTCGATCACCTCGGCGTGGTCCAGCGGCTCGTCGCTGATGCCGGCGGCGTGGTTGGTCACCAGCGAGAGGCCCAGCACGGACATGCCGGCCTCGCGGGCGGCGATCGCCTCGAGCGTGGTGGACATGCCCACGAGGTCGCCGCCGATCACCTTGGCCATGCGCACCTCGGCGGGGGTCTCGTAGTGCGGCCCGCGGAACTGCACGTACACGCCCTCCTCCAGGGAGGGGTCCACGGTGCGGGCCACCTGGCGCAGGTGCGGGGTGTACAGGTCGGTGAGGTCCACGAAGGTGGCGCCCTCCAGCGGGGAGGCCGCCGTGAGGTTCACGTGGTCGCTGATGAGCACCGGGGTGCCGGGGGCCCACTCGGGGCGCAGGCCGCCGCAGCCGTTGGTGAGCACCATCGTGTCGCAGCCGGCCGCGGCCGCCGTGCGCACCGTGTGCACCACCGGGCGCACACCGTGGCCCTCGTAGAAGTGGGTGCGCGATCCGAACACCAGCACGTGGCGGGTGCGGCCGTCGTGACCCTCGACCGCGAACGAGCGCATCACCGAGGAGTGGCCCTCCACCGCCGGCGGCGGGAAGCCGGTCACCTCGGACTGGTCGAAGGACGCGACGGGCTCGCCCAGCAGGTCGGCCGCGCTGCCCCACCCGGAGCCCAGGGTGAGGGCGATGTCGTGCCGCTCCACGCCGGAGAGGCGGGCCACGTCCTGCGCGGCCCGGCGAGCGATCTCGCGGGGGTCGGCGGTCGGGTCGTCGAAGGGGTTCTGGGAGTCGAGTCGGGCCACGGGGCCACCCTAACGACTGGGGGCACCGCGAGGGTGGTGCGTCAGGCCGTCGATGGTTGGATGGGGGCATGCTCTCCAGCGCACCTGAGGTCATCATCATCGGCGGCGGTCCCGGCGGGTACGAGGCCGCCCTCACGGCGGCGGCGGGCGGCGCCACCGTGACCCTCGTGGAGGACACCGGGGTGGGTGGCGCCTCGGTGCTCACCGACTGCGTGCCGTCCAAGACCCTCATCGCCACTGCGGACTTCCGCAGCCGCTTCGACGTGGCCGGGCGCATGGGCGTGGAGTTCTCCGAGGACGACGGCGACCCCGCCACCCACGAGCCGCTGGCGCACGGGGTGGAGGCCCACATCGACCTGGCCGCGGCCAACCGGCGGGTCATGGACCTGGCGCGTGCCCAGTCGGCCGACATCCGCGCGGCGCTGACCGAGGCCGGCGTCACCGTGGTGGACGGCCGGGGCCGCCTCGTCGCGCCGGACCGTGTGCAGGTGACCGCCGCCGACGGCAGCACCACCGAGCTCACCGCCGCCACCGTGCTGCTGGCCACCGGCGCCTCCCCGCGGGTGCTGCCCAGCGCCCGCCCCGACGGCGAGCGCATCCTCACCTGGCAGCAGGTGTGGGACCTCACCGAGCTGCCGAGCAAGCTCGTCGTGGTGGGCTCGGGTGTGACCGGCGCGGAGCTCGCCCACGCCTACCTGGGCCTCGGGTGCGAGGTGGTGCTCGTCTCCAGCCGCGACCGCGTGCTGCCCGGCGAGGACCCGGACGCCGCCGAGGTGCTGGAGACCGTCTTCCGCGAGCGCGGCATGCAGGTGATGAACGGGGCCCGCGCCCAGTCCGTGGAGCGGCAGGGCGACGAGGTGCTCGTGACCCTCACCGACGGGCGCACCGTCACCGGCTCGCACTGCATCATGGCCGTCGGGTCGGTGCCCAACACCGCGGACCTGGGGCTGGAGGAGGTCGGTGTGCAGACCGCCGACTCGGGCCACGTGCTGGTGGACAAGGTGTCGCGCACCTCCGTGCGGGGGGTGTACGCCGCCGGTGACTGCACGGCGGTGCTGCCGCTGGCCTCGGTGGCCGCCATGCAGGGCCGCATCGCCATGAGCCACGCGCTCGGCGACGCGGTCTCCCCGCTGCGCGTCACCGGCATCAGCTCCAACATCTTCACCGACCCGGAGATCGCCACCGTCGGCATCGGGCAGAAGCAGGTGGACGAGGGGGAGGGCCGCGTGCACCAGGTGATGCTGCCGCTGGTCAACAACCCGCGGGCCAAGATGCGCAACGTGCGCCACGGGTTCGTCAAGCTCTACGCCGCGCAGGGGTCCGACGTGGTCGTCGGCGGTGTGGTGGTGGGCCCGCAGGCCTCCGAGCTCATCTACCCGGTGGCCCTGGCCGTGCACCACCGCCTCACCGTGGACCAGGTGGCCAGCACGTTCACCGTCTACCCGTCGATGTCGGGCAGCGTCGCCGAGGCCGCGCGCCGCCTCCACACCCGCGAGGACTGAGCCGGCCCGGGCCAGGGTCCCGCCGCGTGCCCCTCCCCACACGTTGAGCCCTCCCCACACGTTGAGTCGTCGTTCGTCGGGGTCCCCGGGCGGTTCTGACCCCGACGAACGACGACTCAACGTCCGGGCATCGACGTCCGAGAGGGGACACGCCGGGCAGGACCCGGGGGCGCCGGGCACACAGCGAAGGGGCCCACCGACCGGACAGGTCAGTGGGCCCCTTCGCGTGCGCCGGGCGGCGCTCAGCGAGCGGTCACTCGGCGTCCTTGATCTCGCAGATGACGCCACCGTTGTTCACGGTCTCGCCCACGGCGGCCTTGAGCCCGGTCACCACACCGGCCTTGTGCGCCTTGATGGGCTGCTCCATCTTCATCGCCTCGAGCACCACCACCTGGTCGCCCTCGGCCACCGTCGCGCCCTCCTCCACGGCCACCTTCACGATGGTGCCCTGCATCGGTGCGGTCACGGCGTCACCCGAGGCCGCCGCGGCACCACCGCCGCCGCGCTGGCGCTTGGGGGCCTTCTTGCGGGCGCCACCGGCGGCCGCGCCGCCACCGCCCAGGGCCAGGTCGCCGGGCAGGGTCACGGCCATGCGGCGGCCGTTCACCTCCACGAGGATCTCCTGGCGCGGGGCCTTCTCCTCGGCCTCCGCGGTGGGGCCGGAGTACGGCTCGATGGTGTTCTCGAACTCGGTCTCGATCCAGCGGGTGTGCACGCTGAACGGCTGCTCCGGGTCGGCCGGGGCGAACGCCTCGTCACGCACCACCGCGCGGTGGAAGGGCAGCACGGTGGGCATGCCCTCGACGACGAACTCGTCCAGCGCGCGGCGGGAGCGCTCGAGGGCCTCGGTGCGGGTGCGGCCAGTGACGATGAGCTTGGCCAGCATGGAGTCGAACGCACCGGCCACGGTGTCGCCCTCGACCATGCCGGAGTCCACGCGCACGCCGGGGCCCGCGGGGGTGCGCAGCGTGGTGGCGGTGCCGGGGGAGGGCATGAAGTTCAGCCCCGCGTCCTCGGAGTTGATGCGGAACTCGAACGAGTGGCCGCGCACCTCCGGGTCGTCGTAGCCCAGCTCCTCGCCGGCGGCGATGCGGAACTGCTCGCGCACGAGGTCGATGCCGGTGACCTCCTCGGTGACGGGGTGCTCCACCTGGAGGCGCGTGTTCACCTCGAGGAAGGAGATGGTGCCGTCGGTGCCGATGAGGTACTCGCAGGTGCCGGCGCCGACGTAGCCGGCGGCCTTGAGGATGTCCTTGGAGGCGCGGCGCAGCTCGGCGTCCTGCTCCGGGGTCACGAAGGGGGCCGGGGCCTCCTCCACGAGCTTCTGGTTGCGGCGCTGCAGCGAGCAGTCGCGGGTGGAGACCACCACGACGTTGCCGTGCTGGTCGGCCAGGCACTGGGTCTCCACGTGGCGGGGGGAGTCCAGGAAGCGCTCCACGAAGCACTCGCCGCGACCGAAGGCCGACACGGCCTCCCGCACGGCGGAGTCGTACAGCTCGGGGATCTCCTCGCGGGTGCGGGCCACCTTGAGGCCGCGGCCACCGCCGCCGTAGGCAGCCTTGATGGCCACCGGCAGGCCGTGCTCGTCGGCGAAGGCGAGCACCTCCTCGGCGGACTCCACCGGGTCCTTGGTGCCCGGCACCAGGGGCGCGTTGGCGGCATCGGCGATGTGGCGTGCCTTCACCTTGTCGCCCAGGGAGTCGATGGCCTGCGGGGAGGGGCCGATCCACGTGAGGCCGGCGTCGATGACGGCCTGTGCGAAGTCGGCGTTCTCGGCCAGGAAGCCGTAGCCGGGGTGCACGGCGTCCGCGCCGGCGTCCTTGGCCACCTGCAGCAGCTTGTCCACCACCAGGTAGGACTCCGCCGGGGTGTTGCCCCCGATGGAATAGGCCTCGTCGGCCACCTTCGTGTGCAGCGCGTCGCGGTCGGCGTCGGCGTACACGGCGATGGAACGGATGCCTGCATCGGCGCAGGCGCGGGCGATTCGGACGGCGATCTCGCCACGGTTGGCGATCAGCACGGAGGTCACAGGAGCCATGGGCGGCACTCTAACGTGGCGCGGCCCACACCTCGCGCGCGATCCACGCCGTACCGGGCACGGCGTGGTGCACCCTTGGGGCATGTCGAGGACCCCGCGCGTCATCCACACCGCCCAGGCCCTGGTGGACGAGGTCGTCCACGTGCCCGCCCTTCCGCGGCGTGGCGGCAACGTCATGGCCTCCAGCACCACGCGGGAGGTGGGCGGCGCGGTGACCATCCTGCGTGCGGCGGCCCGGTCCGGCGCCCATGCCGTGCACGCCGGCTCGGTGGGGGCCGGGCCCAACGGCGACCTGGTCCGCGAGGCGCTGGCGGCCGACGGCATCGCGCTGACCAGCCCGGAGGTCCCCGACCAGGACACGGCGGTGTGCGTGGTGCTCGTGGAGCCCTCGGCCGAGCGCACCTTCGTCACCGCGATGGGGGCCGAGCGCGTCATCAGCCCGGAGTCGCTGCAGACGAGCGAGCCGGTGGACGGCGACCTGGTGTGCGTCAGCGGGTACAGCCTGCTGGAGCCCACCCGCGACCCGCTGCTGGCCTGGCTGCGCGGGCTGCCGACGGGCGTGCGGGTGGTGCTCGACCCGGGCGCGGCCTTCGAGGGGCTGGACGCCGCCCTGCAGCGCGAGGTGCTGGCCCTCACCGACGTGTGGAGCAGCAACGCCGAGGAGGCCGAGGCCCTGGTGGGTGCCCCCGCCGACACCGACATGGCCGAGCTCGCCGCGCAGGTGGCCGGGCTCCTGTCGGCCGGGTGCCTCGTGGTGGTGCGCGACGGCGACAAGGGCTGTGCCGTGGGCGACGGGGGAGCGGTGGTGGCCGTGCCGGGCTTCCCGCAGGATCCGGTGGACACCAACGGTGCGGGCGACACGCACACCGGCGTGCTGTGCGCCGAGCTGGCGGCCGGTGCTGACCCGGTGGCCGCCGCGCGCCGGGCCAACGCGGCCGGGGCGCTCAAGGTGACCCGCCACGGGCCGGCCACGGTGCCCACGGCCGCCGAGGTGGACGCCTTCCTGGCCGGGCGGTGACCCGACCTCCTCGGCACCACCTATGCTCTGCGATGGTGTGACCCGCGCCACGGCGCGAGGGCGCCTCGACGCGCCCGGACGCACCGCCCCCCTGACCCCGCCACGAAAGGCCTGGAGCATGTTCGAACTGTCCAAGGACCACGAGGACTTCCGCCAGGTCGTCCGCCAGTTCGCCGAGGCGGAGATCGCCCCGCACGTGGAGAAGTGGGACGCCGAGTCCTACTTCCCGACCGAGCTCATCCCCAAGATGGGCGAGATGGGCCTGTTCGGCCTGGTGGTCCCCGAGGAGTACGGCGGTGCCGGCCTGGAGGACGAGGGCCCGTTCACCTACCTGTGCCTGGCCATCGAGGAGCTCGGCCGCGTGGACCAGTCCATGGGCATCACGCTCTCGGCCGGTGTGGGCCTGGGCATCAACCCGATCCTCACCTACGGCTCGGACGAGCAGAAGCAGCAGTGGTTGCCCGACCTCGTGGCCGGCCGCGCCCTGGCCGGCTTCGGCCTCACCGAGCCGGACGCGGGGTCCGACGCCGGCGGCACCCGCACCAAGGCCGAGGTCGTGGACGGCGAGTGGGTCATCAACGGCGCCAAGGCGTTCATCACCAACTCGGGCACCGACATCACCTCCTGCGTGACCGTCACCGCCCGCACCGGCACCAAGGAGAACGGCAAGCCGGAGATCAGCGCCATCATCGTGCCGTCCGGCACCCCGGGCTTCACCGTGGAGCCGGCCTACCGCAAGCTCGGCTGGCACATCTCCGACACCCATGGCCTGACCTTCGAGAACTGCCGCGTCCCCGAGGCCAACCTGCTGGGCGCTCGCGGCGAGGGCTACAAGCAGTTCCTCAAGACCCTCGACGACGGCCGCATCGCCATCTCGGCGCTCGCGGTCGGCCTGGCGCAGGCCTGCCTGGAGCACTCCACCGAGTACGCCAAGACGCGTACTGCGTTCGGGAAGCCGATCGGCGCCTACCAGGGCGTCTCGTTCCAGGTGGCCGACCTCAAGGTCAAGGTGGACGCCGCGCGCCTGCTCACCTACAAGGCCGCCTGGCTCAAGGACGAGTTCGACGCCGGCCGTCGCTCGATGCAGGAGGTCAAGATGGCCGCGTCCGTGGCCAAACTGTACTCCACCGAGGCCGCCATGGATGCCACCCGCATCGCCACCCAGGTCTTCGGCGGCAACGGCTTCATGGAGGAGTACCCCGTGGCCCGCTTCTACCGCGACGCCAAGATCCTCGAGGTCGGTGAGGGCACCAGCGAGGTGCAGCGCATGCTCATCGCCCGTGGCCTGGGTCTGGAGGCCTGATCCACCGATGACGACCACCACCAACGCAGGCGAGACCCCCGGCGTGCAGCCCTTCGCCGACGCCACCCCCGGCGGCGACGAGAAGGTCGCCGACGTCCGGCGCCGCCTCAACGAGGCCCACGCGGCCTCCGGGGCGCCCACTGAGAAGGCCGCCGCCAAGCTCGAGTCCCAGAACAAGCTCTACGTCCGCGATCGCATCGCGCTGCTCTTCGACGAGGGCTCGTTCGTGGAGGACGGCCGCTACGCCAACGCCACGGCCACCGGCCTGCCGGCCGACGGCGTGGTCACCGGGCGCGGCACCGTGGACGGACGCCCCGCCATCGTCATCGCCAACGACCCCACCGTGAAGGCGGGCTCGTGGGGTGCGCGCACGGTCGAGAAGATCGTCCGCGCCACCGAGACCGCGCTGCGCGAGGAGCTGCCGGTCTTCTGGTTCGTGGACTCCGCCGGCGCCCGCATCACCGACCAGGTGGAGCTCTTCCCGGGCCGCCGTGGCGCGGGGCGCATCTTCCACAACCAGGTGGCGCTCTCGGGCAAGGTGCCGCAGATCTGCTGCCTGTTCGGCCCGTCGGCCGCCGGTGGCGCGTACATCCCCAGCTTCACCGACGTGGTGATCATGGTGGAGGGCAACGCCTCCATGTACCTGGGCAGCCCCCGCATGGCCGAGATGGTCGTGGGCGAGAAGGTCTCCCTGGAGGAGATGGGTGGTGCCCGCATGCACTGCACCGTCTCCGGCGTGGGTGACATCCTCGTGGCCGACGACACCGAGGCCATCGAGACCGCGCGCATGTACTTCAGCTACGTGCCGCAGAACTGGCACACGGAGCTGGAGCCCTACGAGGCCGAGGAGCCGGCGTACCCGCTGGAGCGCACCACGGTCCCGGAGGCAGAGTCCGTGCCGTTCGACATGCACGAGGTCATCGACGGCCTGGTGGACGACGACAGCTTCTTCGAGATCAAGGAGCTGTTCGCCCCCGAGCTGGTCATCGGCTTCGCCCGCATGGACGGCCGCACCGTCGGCATCGTGGCCAACAACTCGGCGGTCAAGGGTGGCGTGCTGTTCACCGACTCGGCCGACAAGGCGGCGCGCTTCATCTGGCTGTGCGACGCCTACTCGATCCCGCTGGTCTACCTCGTGGACGTGCCGGGCTTCATGATCGGCTCCGAGGTGGAGCGCACCGGCATCATCCGCCACGGCGCCAAGATGGTCTCGGCCGTCTCGTCGGCCACGGTGCCGCAGTTCTGCATCGTGGTGCGCAAGGCCTACGGTGCCGGCCTGTACGCGATGGGGGGTCCGGGCTTCGCGCCCGACGCCACCCTGGCTCTGCCCACCGGCCGCATCGCAGTGATGGGCCCGGAGGCGGCCGTGAACGCGGTGTACGCCAACAAGATCGCCGAGATCGAGGCCGAGCAGGGCCCCGAGGCGCGTGAGCAGTTCGTGCTGCAGATGCGTGAGGAGTACGTCAAGGACGTGGACCTCGAGCGCCTGGCGGCCGACCTGGTGATCGACGGCATCATCGAGGCCGACGCGCTGCGCGAGGAGCTGCTGAAGCGGCTGGAGTTCGCCCGCGGCCGCGAGCGCCACTTCTCGACCCGCCGCCGGGACGTGCCGCCGGTCTGACCGGCGCGGACCTCCCACCACCTGACGCGCGGGTCCGCCTCTCGACGGTCGAGAGGCGGACCCGCGCGTCCATCGACGCCTCGGCCGCCCCGGAGTGAGGGCTGGCTGCAGGCCCACCGGGCAAGGACGTGAGCATGGGCGGAAAGCAGCGCACGGAGCTGCCGGGGATGGTGCGCGAGGATCCCGTGCCCCCCCCCCGCCGGCGGTGTCGTCCACTCCAGTGATGAACCGCACCGTGGCGTCCCGGACCACCATCGCCCCAGCGCAGGTCCGGGACGCCCCAGGGGCACCAGGGTCGGTTCGGCGGGCCGTGGGCGGAGCGCCGCGGGCGTACCGGTGGAGTGCGGTGCCCGGGACGGCAATAGCCTGGACCTCACGCTGCGCCCCATGTGATGCCGGAGGCGCCCACGCGGCATCGTCAAGACATGGTCATGGTGGGCGTGACGCCCTGTGTCGGGCGCGTGACCTGTGGTCTGATCCCGAAGGCCCCTGTTCACACGCTTCGGAAGGACCCCCGTGCGCCGCGCCCTGCCCACCCTCACCCTGTGCCTCACCGCCGCCCTGGCTGTTCCCGTCTCCGCCGGGGCCGGGACCCCGCTGGGGGCGACGACCACCACCGCCGCCGCACCGACCGCCGATCCGGTGGACCCGGCCTTCTACGAGACCCCCGCGGACATGCCCGACGCCCCCGGTCGGCTGCTGCGCCGCCAGACGATGGAGTTCCTCCTCGACCCGGCCGGCGCGCACACCATCGAGTACTCCGCCGAGCGCCTGCTCTACACCTCCACCGCGTCGGACGGGCGCACCGTGGCCACCTCCGGCTTCGTGCTCACGCCCAAGGCGCCGTGGCGTGGCGAGGGCACCCGCCCCGTGGTCGCGCTGGCCCCTGGCACCCAGGGCCTGGGCGACCAGTGCGCACCCTCCCGCTCGGCATCGCTCAACCAGTACTACGAGCTCGAGGGCATCCGGAATCTCGTGCGCGCCGGCTACACCGTGGTGGTCACGGACTACCAGGGCTTGGGCACCGAGGGGGAGCACACCTACATGGCGCGCACCCCGCACGGCCGGGCGCTGCTCGACGCCGCCCGGGCCGTCACCGGCACCGACGCCTTCGGGGTGAAGGGAGCCCGCGTCGGCCTGACCGGGTACAGCCAGGGCGGGGCGGCCTCGGCGGCCGCAGCCGAGCTGGCACCCACCTACGCCCCGGAGCTCGACGTGCGGGGCGCCGCCGTCGGGGCCCCGGCCGCGGACCTCGCGGAGGTGGCGCCGAAGGTGGACGGAACGATGATGTCCGGCCTGGCCTGGTTCGCCCTGGCGGGTCTGGATGCCGAGTACGACCTGGATCTCGAGCGGGTGCTCAACGAGCGGGGGCTGGCGAAGGTCGCCGAGGCACGTACCCAGTGCGTGCCGTGGGCGCTGACCCAGGCCTTCCAGAAGACCTCCGAGTTCACCCGTGACGGCCGGTCCTTCGCCGAGCTGTTGGCCACCGACGAGCGGCTCGCCGCCGCGGTGCGCGCGAACCGGCTCGGCTCCGTGGCGCCGGCGGTGCCCTCGGTGGTGACGCACTCGCTCGCCGACGACACGCTGCCCTACGCGCAGGGGCGCCAGATGGCCCGGGAGTGGTGCACGGGTGGGGCAAGCGTCCGGCTGTACTCGGCGGCCACGCCCACCCACGTGGGTGGCTACGTGCCGCACTCGCTGAGCCAGTCGGTGTTCTTCGGCACCGTGTTCTCCGGGAAGGCCCCGGTGAACACCTGCGGCGAGTTCTGAGGAGATTTGTTTAGCCTTACCTAAGTCCAAGTGAGGAGTGTCATGTCCCAGCCCCCGCAGCAGTCAGTCCCCGGGTCCGGGCCCGGGGGTCGCCCGCCCCGCCCCGTCCGCAGCGCCCGTGTAGATGCCGTGGAGTGGCTCACGCCCGAGATGGTGCGGGTGTGGCTCACTGGCGAGGGCGTGGGCGCGCTGTCGGAACTGGAGCACACCGACCACTACGTGAAGCTGCTCTTCCCTCCCGCAGGTGCGCCCTACGGCCACCCGGTGGATCGGGAGAAGGTGCAGGCCGAGCAGCCTCGCGAGTGGTGGCCCGTCACGCGCACCTACACGGTCCGTACCGTGCGGAACGGCCGCATGGCCCTGGACTTCGTGAGCCACGGGGACGAGGGGCTGGCCGGCCCCTGGGCAGCCTCCGCGCAGCCGGGCGACCGCATCACCTTCCTGGGACCCGGTGGAGCGTGGTCGCCGACGCCGGAGGCCCACCACCTGCTGGCGGGTGACGAGTCGGCGATCCCCGCCGTCGCGGCCGCCATGGAGCGCATCATTGCCACCGGCGGCACCGCCCAGGTCTTCGTGGAGGTGTCCACCGCCGAGGCCGTTCCCGAGCTGCCCGAGGGAGAGGGCATCGAGCTCCACCGGGTGCTGCGCGACGGGACCGCTCACGGGCACGCGCTTGCGCACGCGGTCAGGGAGAGGGGGCGACTGCCCGAGGGGGTGCAGGTCTTCGTCCACGGCGTGGCGGAGATGGTCAAGGAGATGCGTCGCCACCTCTTCGTGGAGCACGGCCTGTCGAAGGCGGATGTGAGCATCTCGGGCTACTGGCGCACGGGCTGCACCGAGGACGAGTGGCAGGCCGGCAAGCGTGACTTCATGGCCCAGCTGGAAGCCGAGGAGGGTCGACTCGAGCAGGGATGAACGTAGGGTAGCCTCTCCTTATCCATTTCCGAGAAGGGGAGATCCTCCATGCGTCGTTCGGCTTCCTCCGTGGCCCTGCTGGCCACCCTGTCGCTCACCCTCACCGCCTGTGGCGGTGACTCCGAGAAGGAGGCGAGCAACTCCTCCAGCGAGGCGGCCGGGTCCTCCAGCCCGGCAGAGTCCTCCAGCGAGGCGGAGTCGGGTGGGGACGCTGCCTGGGAGCCCGTGACCGTGGAGCACGCCTTCGGCAGCACCACCGTCGAGGAGGAGCCCGAGCGCGTGGCCACCATCGACTGGGCCAACCAGGAGACCCCGCTCGCGCTGGGCATCTCCCCGGTGGGCATGGCCAAGATGACCTGGGGCGACGACAACGGCGACGGCATCCAGCCGTGGACCGACAAGGCTCTGCAGGAGCTCGGTGCCAAGGCCCCGGTGCTGTTCGACGAGACCGACGGCTACGACTTCGAGGCCATCGCCGAGTCGGACCCCGACGTGATCCTGGCGGGCTACTCGGGCATGTCCGAGGAGGACTACGCGACGCTCAGCAAGATCGCCCCGACCATCGCCTTCCCGGACGCCCCGTGGGCCACCGAGTGGGACAAGGCCATCCTCCAGAACGCCAAGGGCCTGGGTCAGGAGGCCGAGGGTGAGGAACTGGTGGACGAGCTGAGGGGCGAGATCGAGAAGGCCGTGGCCGAGCACCCGGAGATCAAGGGCAAGAGCGCCATGTTCATGACGCACGTCGACCTCACGGACCTCTCGGAGATCAACTTCTACGCCGCCGACGACACCCGTTCCAAGTTCCTCGAGGACCTGGGCATGAAGATCCCCGACAGCATCAAGAAGCACAGCGAGCCGGGCAAGTACGCCGGCAAGATCAGCACCGAGAAGGCTGACGAGCTGGCCGACGTCGACGTGATCATCACCTACGGCGGCGGGGAGCTCTACGAGGCGCTGTCCGCCGACCCGGTGCTCTCGCAGCTGCCGGCCGTCAAGAACAAGGCCATCGTGGCCCTCGACGGCGAGTCCCCCGTGGGCGCCGCTGCCAACCCGACCGCGCTGTCGATCCCGGAGAACGTGCCGCTGTACGTCGAGGAGATCTCCAAGGCGCTGGCCGGTGAGGGGTCTGGTGCCAAGGCCTCCGGCGCCAAGGCCTCGTCCGCCAAGTGACGGAGCCCACACAGCCCGAGGGGCCCGCGGTCCAGTCGACCGCGGGCCCCTCGGGGACCCCGGACGTCGCCCACCCGTCCGTCGTGACGGCGCTGGCGCGGGTGCGCCGCCTGCGTGGACTCGTGCTGCTGGTCATGGTCGCGGTGCTGCTGGTGACGGCGTGGATGTCGGTCGCCATCGGCTCGCGCTCGGTCGGACTGGACGACGTCTGGGCCGGCATCACCGGCGACGTCGACGGCTTCGACCAGGCCGCGGTGGCCAAGCGGGTGCCACGCACCGCGCTGGCGATGGTGGCCGGTGCCGCCCTGGCGGTCTCCGGTCTGGTGATGCAGGCGGTCACCCGCAACCCGCTCGCCGACCCCGGCATCCTGGGGGTCAACGCCGGCGCTTCCCTGGCGGTGGCCGTCGGCATCGCCTGGTTCGGGCTCACCCAGCCCACATCGTTCATCTGGGTGGCCATCGCCGGTGCGGCCGTCACCGCCGTGACCGTCTACGTCATCGGCTCGATGGGGAGGGGCGGCCCGACCCCGCTCAAGCTGGCCCTGGCCGGTGCGGCGTTCACCGTGGCCCTGACAGCGATGGTCTCGGCCGTGGTGCTGCCGCGCCAGGACATCGGCCTCAACGTGGTCTCGTGGCAGATCGGCGGCGTGGGCGGCGCCACGGAGGCCGTGCTGCTGCACGTGCTGCCCTTCCTGGCTGTGGGCTTCGTGGTCGTCTGGGCAGTCAGCCGGGGGCTGAACCTGCTGGGGCTCGGCGACGAGGTGGCGGCCAGCCTGGGCGAGCGCGTGTGGATCACCCGCGTTGTGGCCAGCGCGGCCGCCGTGGTGCTGTGCGGTGCGACCACCGCCGTGGCCGGCCCCATCGGGTTCGTGGGCCTGGTCGTCCCGCACTTCTTCCGCCTGCTCATCGGCATCGACCACCGCTGGCTCGTACCCTTCAGCGCCCTGGGCGGTGCCGTGCTGCTCACTGCGAGCGACGTGCTGGGGCGAGTGGTCACCCCGCCGGCCGAGCTCGACGTGGGCATCATCACCGCGCTGGTGGGGGCGCCGTTCTTCATCGCCATCGTGCGACGCAACAAGGTGAGGGAGCTGTGAGCACCACCGAGGAGCTGGTCCGGTCCGGACGCCGTGCCCGGCAACTGCGCTGGGCGGGCAGCACGCTCGCGCTGGGCGTCGTGGTCGTGGCGTTGGTGGGCGTGAGCCTGACGCTCGGCGACCCCGCCTACTCCTTGGGAGAGGTGTGGGCGGTCGCCACCGGCGATGACGCGGGTGGGGCCGAGTTCATCGTCGGCGAGCTCCGCATGCCCCGGGTGGCCATGGCGACCGTTGCCGGCGTCGCGTTCGGGCTCTCCGGCGCCACCTTCCAGACCATCCTTCGCAACCCTCTGGCGAGCCCCGACGTCGTCGGCATCACCGCCGGGGCGAGCGCTGCGGCGGCCATCGGCATCATCTCGATGGGATGGACCGACACCCGGGTCTCGGTCATGGCGGTCCTGGCGGGCCTGGGCGTGGCCGCGGTGGTCTACCTGCTCTCGTGGCGGGGAGGTCTGCACGGCACGCGCCTGGTGCTCATCGGCATCGGCGCGGCCGCCATGTTGCAGAGCGTGGTGGCCATCCAGCTGGAGAAGGCGCAGCGGGCCCAGCTGGCCGAGGCCCTGCGCTGGCTGACCGGCACCCTGAACGGTGCCACCTGGGCCTCGGTGGTGCTGCCCGCGGCTGCGGTCGTGGTGCTGGGCACCGTTCTGCTGGCCAACGCGCGGGAGATCAGCATCGGGCAGCTGGGCGATGACGCCGCGACTGCCCTGGGAGTGCGCGTGGAGCGCAGCCGGATGCTCGCGATCCTGTCCGCGGTGACGCTCATCTGCATCGCCACGGCGGCCACCGGCCCCATCGCCTTCGTGGCCTTCCTGGCCGGTCCCATCGCCGCACGCGTGGTGGGACCGAACGGCTCGGTGCTCCTGCCGGCCGCGCTCACGGGCGCGGCACTGGTGCTGGGCGCCGACTGGGTGGGGCAGAACCTCACCCCCTTCCGCTACCCGGTGGGAGTGGTGACCGGCGTGCTCGGCGCCCCCTACCTGCTGTACCTCATCATCCGCACCAACCGCACTGGAGGCAGCCTGTGACCGTCTCGGAGACCCCCGGCACGGCCGTCCGCGAGGACGACGTCCTGCAGGTGCACGAGCTGTCGCTCGGGTACCAGGACCACGTGGTGGTCCAGGACCTCACCCTGGGCCTCCCGGAGGGGAGGGTGACGGTCATCGTCGGACCCAACGCCTGCGGCAAGTCCACCCTGCTGCGTTCCATGTCCCGGTTGCTCAGGCCGCGCAACGGACAGGTGCTGCTGGAGGGCGAGCACGTGCACCGCATGCCCGCCAAGCAGCTCGCCCGGCGGCTGGGCCTGCTCCCGCAGTCGCCGGTCACCCCTGAGGGCATCACCGTCGGTGACCTCGTGGGGCGGGGCCGTCACCCGCACCAGCGGATGTTCGCGCGGTGGAGCCGCGAGGACGACCGAGCCGTGGCGCAGGCGCTGGAGGCGACAGAGGTGACGGCGCTGGCCGACCGTCCGGTGGACGAGCTCTCGGGCGGCCAGCGCCAGCGGGCGTGGATCGCGATGGCGCTGGCCCAGGAGACGGGCGTGCTGCTGCTCGACGAGCCCACCACCTACCTGGACGTGCGCCACCAAGTGGAGGTGCTGGACCTCCTCACCGATCTCAACCAGCGCAAGGGCACCACCGTGGTGATGGTGCTGCACGACCTCAACCTGGCCGCGCGCTATGCCGACCACCTCATCGCGCTGGCGGGGGGCAGGCTCGTGGCCGCCGGCAGCCCGCAGGAGGTCATGACGCCCGCGGTGATCTACGAGGTCTTCGGCATCGACAGCCAGGTGGTCACGGACCCGGTGGCGGGGACGCCGCTGATGGTCCCCATCGGACGCCACCACCGGCCCGGGGCCTGAGCGGGTTCGATCCAGCGACGACGAGGGCGGCGCGGACAGGTGCCCGCGCCACCCTCGTGCGTGGGGTCTCAGCCCCAGAACTCGTGGACGCCGAGCCCGGCCTCGCCCAGCAGGTCGCGGAGCACCGGCATCGAGAGGCCCTGCACCCCGCTGGGGTCCCCCTCGACACGGGTGATGAACGCCGCGGCGCGCCCCTCCAGCGTGAACGCCCCCGCCACGTGCAGCGGCTCCCCGGTGGCCACGTAGGCGTCGACCTCCTCGTCGGTGACGTCGGCGAAGTGCAGGGTCGTGGACGACACCCCGCCCAGGGTGGCGCCGGAGCCGGCCTCGCCGTCGGGGTCGGTGTCACGCAGGTCCACCAGCCAGTGGCCCGAGTGGAGCACGCCGGTGCGCCCCCGCATCGCCCGCCAGCGCTCGGCGGCCACCTCGGGCGTGCCCGGCTTGCCGAACACCCGCCCGTCCACCTCCAGCACCGAGTCGCAGCCGACCACCACCCACGCGTCCGCGTCGTCCTCCACCTGGGGCACCACGGCCTCGCACTTGGCCTGGGCCAGCAGCAGCGCCACCTCCTCGGGGGCCAGCGCCTCGCCGCGGACCTGCTCCGCCCGGGCCAGGACGGCGTCCTCGTCCACCCCGGAGACCTCCACCCGGGCCTCGATGCCGGCCGCGGCCAGCAGCGCGCGACGTGAGGCGGACTGGCTGGCGAGCACCAGACGGTGGCCGGGGGTGACGTCGGGGGAGGGGGCCTCAGGGGTGTGGGTCATGCCCCGAGGCTAGTGGGCCGTGGGTAGCCCTCAGGCACCGATGTGCATGGTGAGCACGAAATGCGTCGGCTCCTCCGCGAGGACGGCGTGCTCCACCATCCGCGGCAGGTTGACCACGTCACCGGCCACCATCTCGTGGTCCTCACCGTGCACCGTGAACCGCATCCGTCCGGCCACCACGGTGATGCTGATGCGGTGGGCGGCCTTGTGCTCGGCCAGCTCGGTGCCGGCGTCCATGGCGAAGCAGACGGTGCGCACGTGGTCGTCGGAGACCACGGTTGTGCCGCGCACCTTCCCTTCGTGGATCGGGGCGCCGGCGATCACACCGGTGGCGACGGGAAGTTCGGCGGAGGTGGGGTGTGCGCTCATGCGGCCACGGTAGACCCGCCCGTCGCCGGTATCCCGCTGAGTCACCGGATGCTGCCGGCCCACCCAAGCTCAGGCGCCGGCGGCCAGCGCTGCGGCCCGGTGCAGGTCCGCCCGGATGGCGGGCACCGCCGTGAGGGTCAGCAGCCGGCCCAGCCCCAGCGGCCCGTGGACGACGAACCGCGGCACGGCCTGCGAACCTGCGCCGTGGGGCAGGAGGTCCAGCCGCAGCCAGGCGCGGAACGCCCCGAAGCGGCCCTCCTCGACCCAGTGGGTCGGGCGCTCGGCGACGGTCAACCGCATCGACGGGGTGATGCCCGGCACCACGGTGACGTCCCGCCAGGTGGTGCCGGACGAGGCCACCGGGCCGCCCCCGGCGGGGCGCACGGCATCGACCCGGCGCAGGGAGGACTGCCACTCCGGGCGGCGGCGCGGGTCGACCAGCAGGTCGTAGAACGCGTCGGGCGGCGCAGGGCAGGGCACGGGCCGTCCGGTGACGGTGCCGGCGGGCGGGAGCCCCCTCGCCCCGCGCCCACCGTCGGGGGAGCGACTCATGCGCCGCGGAGCACCGCCTCGCGCAGGGTGTCCAGGCCCATGCCGCCCAGGTCCAGCGCCCGGCGGTGGAAGGCCTTGAGATCGAACTCCTCACCGCGGGCCTCGGCACGCGCGCGGCACTCGTCGCGCAGCTCCAGCCACAGGCGCTCGCCGATCTTGTAGCTCGGCGCCTGGCCCGGCCAGCCCATGTAGCGGTCCAGTTCGAAGCGCAGGAAGCCCTCCTCCATGTTCACGTAGTGGGTGAGGAAGGCCCACGCCTTGTCGTAGTCCCACTGGCCGCCGCCCACCAGCTCGGGGGCCTCGAAGCCGCAGTGGAAGCCGATGTCGAGCACCACGCGGGCGGCGCGCAGCACCTGACCGTCGAGCAGACCCATGCGGTTGCCCGGGTCGTCCATCCAGCCCAGGTCGGCCATGAGCCACTCGGAGTACAGCGCCCACCCCTCGCCGTGCCCGGAGGTCCACGCGGCCAGTCGGCGCCAGCCGTTGAGCAGCTCCTTGCGGTACACCGTCTGCGCCACCTGCAGGTGGTGGCCCGGCACGCCCTCGGGGTAGACGGTCGTCAGCTCGCGCCAGGCGGAGAACTCCGTGACGCCCTTGGGCACCGACCACCACATCCGCCCCGGGCGGGAGAAGTCGTCGGACGGGCCGGTGTAGTAGATGCCGCCGGTCTCGGTGGGGGCGATCATGCACTCGATGGTGCGCACCGGCTCGGGGATGTCGAAGTGCACGCCGCTGAACTTCTCGATCACCTCGTCGGCCTTGCCCTGCATCCACTGCTGGAGGGCGTCCTTGCCGTGCAGCTGGTAGGCCGGGTCGGCGTCGAGCACGGCCACGGCCTCCTTGACCGTGGCGCCGGGCTTGATCTGCTCGGCGGTCTCGCGCATCAGCCCGTCGATGCGGGCCAGCTCGGCCTGCCCCCAGGCGTAGGTCTCCTCCAGGTCCACCTCGGCGCCCAGGAAGTAGCGGGAGTGCAAGCGGTAGGCCTCGATGCCGCAGGCGTCCTCCTCGCGCGCGGTGGGCAGCACCTCCTCGGTCAAGCGGCGACCGGCGGCGGCGTAGGCATCCTTGGCGGCGCGGGCGTTGGTCTCCAGCAGCTCGCGGACGTCGGCGGGCAGGTCGGAGCCGTCCTCGAGGCGGGCGTCGCGCGCGAAGGCGTCGAAGAAGCCGCCGTCAGCGGAGTTGTCCTCGCACTGACCGATGCAGGCGCGCACCTGCCGCTGTGCGGGCACCTTGCCGGCCTCGCGGGCGTGGGCCAGGGAGGCGAACCAGCCGTCCAGCGCGCCCTCCACGGCGCCGAGGCGCTGGGCGATGGTGCGCCACTGCTCGGCGGTGTCGGTGGCCATGAGGTCGAACACGTCGCGGAAGCCCTGCAGCGGGGAGGCGATGTTGTTCAGCGCCCCGTGCGGGATGAGCGCCTCGTGCATCTCCAGCTCCAGGCCGAGGCGCTCGCGCATGGCCTCCAGGGTCACGCGGTCGGTCTCGTCCACCGGCTCGGCGGCGTCGAGCTTCGCGAGCGTGTCGCGCACCAGCTCGGCCTGCTTCGCGAGGCCCGCGGGGGAGACGTCGTCGAGACGCGTCTCGTCGCCGGGCACACCGAGGTAGGTGGCGGCGGTGGGGGAGAGGGCCACCTCGGCGGCCAGGTGGGCGTCGGCGATGGCGTCGATCGCCGTCCTCTCGCGGGCGGGGGCGGTCTGGGGTGCAGTGTCCTGGGTCACAGGCGGACGGTACCCCGCCGGGCGGGCGCGCGTCAGCCACTTTCCCGCGGCTCGGCACCCGGCCCGCCGCGTGGCGGGTCCACCGCGGCTACCGTGCGCGCATGGACCCGCACGTGCTCTCCACCAACCTGGCCCACCCGCAGCCGGACCCGGGCGGTGCCGACCGGGTGAGCGGCATCGACAAGCGGCCGGTGGGGGAGCTGGAGCTGTTCACGCCGGGGCCGGCCTACGGCGACGGGCCGGGCGTGCGCGGCGACGTGGTGGGCGACAGCCAACATCACGGCGGGGCGCAGAAGGCGGTGTACGCCTATGCCCGCGAGGAGCTCGACCACTGGGAGGGCGAGCTGGGACGGGAGCTCGCCTGCGGGGCGTTCGGGGAGAACCTGACCACGACCGGCATCGACCTGGAGGCGCTCGTGGTCAACCAGCCGCTGCGCATCGGCACGGCACTGCTGGAGGTGTCGGTCCCGCGCCGGCCATGCCGCACCTTCGCCGCGTGGCTCGACGAACGGGGCTGGCTCAAGCGGTTCACCGCGCGGGGGCGGTGCGGCACCTACCTGCGCGTGGTGGAGCCGGGCGTGGTGCGGGCGGGGGACCGCATCGAGCTGGGCCGGGCCCCGGTGCACGGCGTGACGATGCGGACCGCCTTCGCCGGCGCGATGGGGGACCTCGAGGCCTCCCGTGCCCTGGTGGAGGCCGCCTGCCTGCCGTCGATGTACCACCAGCGCCACGTGGAGGCCCTGGCCCGCCGCGGCTGAGGGGCGTCTGCCCCTCCCTGGCCGCCCTCCTCTGGCCACCGTGGGCAACCGGTTGACCTCGCGACAGTCGTGGGGTCAACCGGTTGCCCACGGTTGGCTGCGTGGGGTCACGGCTGTGGATGACGAGTGCCCTGAGGCGGACGGATCAGCCAGCATCCGGCCATGGACAGAGCGTCGTTCAAGGCATACCGGACCACTCGGGGCCATCGCGTGACCACGCCGGAAGGCCGCGTCACAAGCCGGGTGGCGCTGCAGGACGCGGGGGCCTGGAGCCCGACCCAGGGCCTTCTGGTCACCTCGGCCACACGGTGCCATGAGGTTGCCCGGGCTGTGCTCGAGGTGCTGCCGGCCCACTGCGTGCTCAGCCACGTGACGGCCGCTCGGCTCCACGGACTCCCGCTGCCGAGCATGTGGACACCGCACGAGCCCGTTCACGTCAGCGTGGAGCCCCCGCTCACCCCGCCCCGTCGTCGCGGTGTGAAGGGGCATCGGGTGAGGGGCCTGACGGTGGCTGAGGTGGGCGAGACGCGCTGCACCTCGCTCGCCCAGACGTGGGCGCAGATGGCGGTCGTGCTCGGGGAGGCGGACCACGTGGCCCTGACGGACGCGGTCCTCGGGCGGCGCTGCCCGGTGGAGGGCCTCGTCACCCCGGACCTCCTGGCGAGCAGGCTGCGGGCCGGGAGCAAGGGCAACTCCCGGGCCCTGCGCGCCCTCGCGCAGGCCGATGCCGGAGCCGCCTCCGCACCGGAGAGCCGCCTGCGGCTCCTCGTGCTCACATGGGGAGTGCCGGCGCCGGCGGTGAATGCGCCCGTCCTCGACGTCGACGGCCAATGGTTGGCCACCGGCGACCTGGTGTGGCGCGACCAGCGCGTGGTCCTGGAGTACGAGGGCGACCACCACCGCACCGACCGCCGGCAGTGGCAGCACGACATCTCGAGGACCCGGCTGCTGGAGGTTGCCGGGTGGGCGGTCATCCGCGCCACGGCTCGAGACCTCCGACGCCCCGCGCAGCTGCGCGAGGCACTCCTCGTGGCGCTGGCCCGTGGCCGAGCCGATGGGGAACGGCGAGATCGTTGAACGGTCAGGTGGCGTGGGACCACCTCAGGCGACTGTGGGCAACCGGTTGACCCCATGACAGTCACGGGGTCAACCGGTTGCCCACAGTCGGCGTTGGCGCGCTCCAGAGGTGAACCGGTTGCGCCGTCGGGTGCCGCCGGGTCTCAGCGGGGGAGGCCGGAGGCCCGCCAGGCGCCCGGTCCGGCAACCACGGCACCGCGGACCCCGGAACCCGGCACGCCCCAGCGATTGGTGCGCTCCACGGCCGGGGCCTCGCCACCACCGAGGGCGGAGAACACCACCGTCAGGGCGGCCACCTCCTCGGCCGAGGCGTCCGCCGGCAGCGTGACCACGGGCTCACCGGCCGTGCCAGCCGCGTCCGCAGCCGCAGTCGAAGCCGCGTCCTCCATGCCGGGGACCGCAGACGCGTCCCCGGCCTCCCGCGTCGCCGGGCTCACAGCGGGATGTTCCCGTGCTTCTTGGCCGGCAGCGTCTCGCGCTTGGTGCGCAACGCCCGCAGGGCCTTGGCCACCTCGGCGCGGGTGTCCGCCGGGCGGATCACCGCGTCCACGTAGCCGCGCTCGGCCGCGATCCACGGGTTGGCCAGCGTCTCCTCGTACTCCGCGATCCGCTTGGCGCGCTCGGCCTCCATCGCCTCCGGGCCGCCCTCGGCCTCGGCGGCCGCCAGCTGCTTGCGGTACAGGATGTTGGCCGCCCCCTGCGCGCCCATCACGGCGATCTGCGCGGTGGGCCACGCGAAGTTCACGTCCGCACCCAGGTGCTTGGATCCCATCACGTCGTACGCGCCGCCGTAGGCCTTGCGCGTGATGACGGTGACCAGCGGCACCGTGGCCTCGGCATAGGCGTACAGCAGCTTGGCACCGCGGCGGATGATGCCGCCGAACTCCTGGTCGGTGCCGGGCAGGAAGCCGGGCACGTCCACGAGCGTCAGCACCGGGATGTTGAACGCGTCGCACATGCGCACGAAGCGGGCGGCCTTCTCGCTGGCGTCGATGTTCAGCGTGCCGGCGAACTGCATCGGCTGGTTGGCCACCACGCCCACCGAGCGGCCCTCCACACGCCCGAAGCCGCAGATGATGTTGGCCGCGAACAGCTCCTGCACCTGCAGGAAGTCGCCGTCGTCCACGATCGACTCGATGACGGTGAGCATGTCGTAGGGCATGTTCGCCGAGTCCGGGACGAGCGTGTCGAGCGCCTCGTCCACGTCGGCCGTGGCGTCCTCGGCCTCGAAGACCGGCGCCTCGTCGAGGTTGTTCTGCGGCAGGTAGGCCATGAGCTCGCGCACGTACTCGAGCGCGTCGGCCTCGTCGCTGGCCATGTAGTGGGCCACGCCGCTCACCGAGTTGTGGGTGCGGGCACCGCCGAGGTCCTCGAAGGTCACGTCCTCACCGGTGACGGTCTTGATGACGTCCGGCCCGGTGATGAACATGTGGCTGGTCTGGTCCACCATCACCACGATGTCGGTGATGGCCGGCGAGTACACGGCGCCACCGGCGCAGGGGCCCATGACCAGCGAGATCTGCGGGATGACGCCCGAGGCGTGCACGTTGCGGCGGAAGATCTCGGCGTACAGGCCAAGGGCCACCACGCCCTCCTGGATGCGGGCGCCGCCGGAGTCGTTGATGCCCACCACGGGGCAGCCGATCTTCAGCGCCAGGTCCATGACCTTGACGATCTTCTCGCCGAAGACCTCGCCGAGGGAGCCGCCGAAGACGGTGAAGTCCTGGGCGAACACGCACACGGTGCGGCCGTCCACGGTGCCGTAGCCGGTCACCACGCCGTCGCCGTAGGGGCGGTTCTTCTGCTGCCCGAAGTTGGTGGACCGGTGGCGGGCGAACTCGTCGAGCTCCACGAAGGAGCCCTCGTCCAGGAAGGCGTCGATGCGCTCGCGGGCGGTCTTCTTGCCCTTGGCGTGCTGCTTCTCGACGGCGCGCTCGGAGCCGGCGTGCAGGGCCTCGGCCCGGCGGCGCTCGAACTCGGCCAGTCGCCCGGCGGTGGTGGTCAGGTCGATCTCGGGCTCGCTGCCCGCGGATCCGTGCTCGGTCATGCGCGCCACCCTAACGTTGGCCTGTGACCCACCTCTCGCACACCGACCACAGCCCTGCCCCCCAGGACTTGGAGGACCCCCACAGCCGCCTCGACCTGCCGGCGGTGCGCGGCGCCCTGCGCGCCCTGGCCGCGGACCGCGGCCCGGTCCACGACCCGGTGGGCCGCGCGCTGTCCGACCTCGCCGACGGTCTCGTGCACCACGCCAGCCTCCCCAGCACGCAACCGCTGGCCCTGGCCGACGGCACCCCTTGGCGCGCGGTCTCCACCGACCACCAGACCGCCGGCCGGGGACGGCTGGGGCGCGGTTGGGAGAACCCGCCGGGCTCCGGCATCGCGGTCTCGGTGGTGCTGCCCCTGACCGGCGGGGTCGATGCCGTGGACCTCGCTCTGGCGGCCAGTCGCACGCCGCGCTGGGGGCAGGTGCCGCTCTGCGTGGGGGCGGCGGTCCACGAGGCGCTGGCGGCCCTGGGTCTGCCGACGGGGGTGAAGTGGCCCAACGACGTGCTCTCGCGGACCTCCGGGCGCAAGCTCGCCGGCATCCTGTGCCAGGTGGGGGAGGGCGGCCGCTCGGTGGTGGCCGGCATCGGCCTCAACGTGTGGCCCACCGCGGGGCTGTCGGCCGAGGCCGCGGGGCGCTCGGCGAGCGTCTGCGACGAGCTCCGTGCCGTCCACGGCCCCGGCTGGGTGCCCCCGGCAGACCTCCGCGAGCAGGTGCTCACCGGGGTGCTCCACCGGCTGGCCGTGTGGCACGCGGCCTGGCTGGCCGAGGGGGTCTCCCCCGAGCTGGCGGACGCCGAGCACGGCCCGCTCACCGACCGGTTGGCCGCGGTGAGCGCCACCCTCGGCCAGGAGGTGGACCTGCACCTGCCCGGCGGTGAGCTCGTCCGGGGCACGGCGACCGGTCTGGCGCCCTCGGGCGGGCTGCTCGTGGAGGTCGCCGGGGAGCCGGGGGAGGGGCCGCGCGAGTTCCAGGCGGCGGACGTGGTCCACCTCCGCCCCGCGACGTGACCCACGTGACACCATGTACCGGTCCAGGTCGATGACGGGAGGAGGAGCCCCATGGAGCGCATGCGCGACGTGCGACCCGTGCACGGCGAGCAGCCCTTCCTGAACCACTCGCTCCCCTCGGCGCTGCCCCCGCACCGGCCCGCGGAGGTCGCGGACCCGCCCGCGCGCACCATGGACGCCATCGCCGAGCGCATCATCGGGCGCCGGCGCACGATGCGGCGTGGCGAGGTGGCCCGGCACGCGGGCGTCCCGCTGCGCGTGGCACGCCGTTTCTGGCGGGCCCTGGGCTTCCAGAACGCCCGCGCCGAGGACACCGTCTTCAGCAATGCCGACCTCGAGGCCCTCACGGTGGCCCGGCGGCTGCTGGGCCGCTACGAGATCGACGAGGACGTGCTCATCAGCCTGATGCGCGGCATCGGGACCACCACCGAGCGGCTGGCCACCTGGCAGGTGGAGGTGGTGGCCGAGCGCCTGCAGGACGCGGAGCGCTACCGCCGGGAGCCCCGCCGCGAGCTGGGCGCCTGGGACCACCCGGACGCCTCCGTGGTGGCCGACGGCACCGAGGGCCTGGCCGAGCGCGTGACCCCGGAGGTCGCCGAGGCCACCGGTGTGGTGCTGGCCGACCTGGCCGACGACCTGGAGCGCCTCGTGGGCTACACCTGGCGCCGCCACCTCACGGCCTCGCTCTCGACGCTCTTCGCCGACGCGAGCTCCGAGCTGGCCGCCGGCGTGAACCGCTCGGTGGGCTTCGCCGACATGGTCTCGTTCTCCGAGCGCGTGGCCCGCTCCAGCGACGTGGAGATCGCCCGCCTGGTGACGCGCTTCGAGGAGCTCGTCGTCGACGTGGTGCGCCGCTACCGGGGGCGCGTGGTCAAGACCATCGGCGACGAGGTGCTCTACCAGGCGCTGGACCCCCGCTCGGCGGTGCTCATCGCCCACGACCTCGTGCGCGCCGCCAACGAGGACCCGATGCTGCCGCCCCTGCGGGTGGGTGTCGCCACGGGGAGGGTGTTGCTCCGCCTCGGCGACGTCTACGGTGACACCGTCAACCGCGCCGCCCGCCTCACCACGAACGCCGCGGCCGGGACGGTGCTGACCGACCCCGAGACCGCGGGGGCCCTGGCGCACGACCCGGCCTGGCGCTTCGCGGTACTGGAGCCGCGGACGTTGCACGGCATCGGCCCGGTGACGCCGCACCACCTGTTGTCCGTCCCTCCCGGTGCCTCGGCCCGGGGCCACCTCACGTTTGGAGAGAGCCATGAGTGATCCGTCGACCCCGGACCGCCCGGAGGACTGGGTCCGCATCGAGCGGCACGGCGAGGACGGTGAGGTGGCCGAGCTGGTGCTGGCCCGCACCGGCGCCATGAACGCCATCTCCACCGAGATGGCCCGCCGCATCAGCGCCGCCACCGACGAGCTGGCCGCCAGCGACGTGCGCTGCGTGGTGGTCACCTCCGCCCACGAGAAGGCCTTCTGCGTGGGGGCGGACCTCAAGGAGCGCAACTCCTTCACCGACGCCGACCTCATGGAGCAGCGCCCGGTCACCCAGCGCGCCTACGGCGGGGTGCTGGACCTGCCGATGCCGACCATCGCCGCCGTCGACGGGTTCGCCCTGGGCGGTGGCCTGGAGATCGCGCTCTCCTGCGACGTCCTGGTGGCCGGCGAGGGCGCCCTGCTGGGTCTGCCCGAGGTGTCCGTGGGCGTCATCCCCGGCGGGGGCGGCACCCAGCTGCTGACCCGCCGCATCGGGTGGAGCCGCGCCGCGCGCGCCATCTTCACCGCGGCCAAGTACCCGGCCCCGGAGGCCGCAGAGATCGGCATCGTCGACGAGCTGGTCCTGGCCGGTTCCGCCCGCGAGAAGGCCCTGGAGATGGCCGCGACCATCGGCCGCAACTCCCCGGTGGGCCTGCGCAACGCCAAGCGCGCGATGCGCCTGGGCAGCGACGTGGACCTGCGCACCGGCCTGCAGGTGGAGGACGCCTGCTGGCGCGCCACCGCCTTCTCCGGTGACCGCGCCGAGGGCGTGGCCGCCTTCGCCGAGAAGCGCGCACCGAAGTGGCCGGGCAAGTGAGCGAGAGCACCGTCCACGAGACGGGTGAGCCGCTGGTCGCGATCCTCGCCGAGGACGACGAGGACATCGCGCAGCCGCTGGCGCGCGCCATGCGGCGCGAGGGATTCGACGTGACCGTCGTGGCCGACGGGCCGAGCGCTCTCATGACCGCCCGACAGGGGTGCACCCTGCTGGTGCTCGACATCGGCCTGCCGCGCATGGACGGCCTGGAGGTGTGCCGCCGCCTGCGCGCGGAGGGCCACACCTTCCCGGTGCTCATGCTCACCGCCCGCGCGGGCGAGATCGACACCGTCGTGGGCCTGGACGCCGGCGCCGACGACTACGTGACCAAGCCCTTCCGCCTGGCCGAGTTCCACGCCCGGGTCCGGGCCCTGCTGCGTCGCCGTGCCCCGCACGAGACCGGCCTGGACGGCGCGGACTCCGATGACGGCCTGCGCATCGACTCCTCCGCCCGCCGCGTGTGGGTGGACGGCGAGGAGGTCACCCTCACCGCCAAGGAGTTCGACCTGCTCCACATCCTGGTTCGCGACCGCGGCCGGGTGGTGAGCCGTGACCAGCTCATGCGTGAGGCCTGGCAGACCGACTGGGTGGGGTCCACCAAGACCTTGGACATGCACGTCTCGGGCCTGCGCAAGAAGCTCGGCGACGACCCCAACGCCCCGCGCTTCGTGGCGACGGTCCGTGGGGTGGGCTTCCGGCTGGTCACCGAGGAGTGAAGGCCCTCGCGCAGGTGACCCTGCGCCGCCTGTGGACCGACGTGGTCCACCGGGCGGTGCGGGTGGCGCAGCTCAGCGCCCTGTTCCCCCTGCTGGTGGCCGTGGGGCTGGGCATCTGGGCCACCCTCGACCTGCCCGGGCCCCCGCTGTGGGCCTGGCTCGGGGTGCCGCTGGCGGTGCTGGCCGGGCTGCGCCTGACCACGCTGTTCAACGCCCGCCGCGTGCACGAGGCGCTGGACGGGCCGGAGGCCACCATCGACGCCCTGGCCCGCCGCATCCCGGGCATGGGCACCGGTGAGAGCACCCGCGCCCGCCCGGAGCCCACCGGCATCGCGGAGATCGACGACCTGGCCGATGCCGTGCAGCGCCGCGCGGTGCACCTCACCCGGATGGTCACCTCCCAGCGCCGACTGGCCGGTGACGCCGCCCACCAGCTGCGCACGCCGCTCTCGGCGCTCACCATCCGCCTCGACGAGCTGGCCCTGGCCGAGTCGGCCGAGGAGGCCCGCGAGGTGGCCGAGGAGGCGCACACCCAGGTGGAGCGCCTCACCGCCGTGGTGGAGGAGATGCTGGAGACCGCCGCCAACTCGGCGCTGGCCACCATGGACATCCTCTCGCTGGACGAGGTGATCGCCGCCCAGCAGCGGGAGTGGCAGCCGCTGTTCAGCGAGCAGCGCCGGGGGATGCGGGTGACGGGCACCTTCGGGCTGCACGTGGCCTGCCCGCAGGGGGTGCTCTCCCAGGTGCTCTCCACCCTCATCGAGAACTCGCTCACCTACGGCGAGGGCATCATCACCCTGCACATCGAGCACAACGGCCCGTCCGTCCAGCTGGTGATGAGCGACGAGGGGCCCGGCATCAAGCCGGAGATCGCCGACCTCATCTTCGAGCGCGACGTGACCGCCGGGGGCGGCACCGGGCGCGGCCTGGCCCTGGCGCGGCAGATCATCACCGCGGTGGGGGGCCGCCTGGAACTGCTCGACGAGCGGCACGCCACCTTCGGGGTGTTCCTCTCCGAGCCGGCGGAGTCACCCACCCGCTGAACGCCGCAGGCGCCCTCCGTCGATGGGGGCAGGGCGCCTGCGTGCGCGTCGCGGGGTGCGGAGGCCGCGGTGTCACGCCGCGGTGCCGACCTGCTGGTGGTCGGGGTCCTCGTGGTGGCCGGAGTCGCTCCGGTGGCCGGAAGCGTCGTGGTGGTCGACCTCCTCGTGCACGCCGTAGGGGCGCACCACCGACTCGGGGTCGTCGTCCTCGTCGTACGGCTCCAGCTCGTCGCCGAGCTCCTCGGTGAACACGAAGGTGCGGTAGGCCCAGAACCGGAAGAGCGTGCCGAGCACCAGGCCCACGCCGTTGCCGGAGATGTTGTCGGCCAGCTGCGAGCGGAAGTCCAGGACGTAGTGGCTGAACCAGAGGCAGGCCAGCGCGATGAGCAGGCCGAGCACGTTGAAGACGACGAACAGCAGCGCCTCACGGCCGACGTCGGCGCGGCGGGCGTGGCGGAAGGTCCAGTAGCGGTTGCCCAGCCAGGCGAAGGCCGTGGCCGCGGCGGTGGCGACGACCTTGCTCGTGAGGGGGTGGTCGCCCAGGACGCCCTCGGCGGCGGCGTCGGTGGAGAGCACGGGGCCGTACATGAGCAGGTTGTACAGGCCGGCGTCGATGACGAACGCGAGGAGGCCGATCACCCCGAACTTGCTCGCCTCGCGGGTGAGCACCCCCAGGGCGCGGCGCAGTCCGGTGGTCTGGTGGTGCTCGCTGGTCATTGGGCACACGGTACGCGCGCGAGCGGCCGCGGCCGCTCCGACGCACGGTGGATATCCTCCGGGTGTGACAGACGCCTCCCCCCTCCTCGTCAACCGTCCGCAGGTCCCCACCGGGGCGCCCGTCGTGGGCATCGTCGGCGGCGGCCAGCTGGCCCGCATGTGCGCCGGTCCCGCCACCGAGCTCGGCCTGGGGGTGGTGGTGCTGGCCGAGTCCACCGACGCCGCGGCCGCGCAGGTCTTCCCGCAGGCGCCGCTGGGGCGCGCCGACGACCTGGAGGCGCTGCGCGAGCTGGCCCGCGTGTGCGACGTGGTGACCTTCGACCACGAGCACGTGCCCGCCGACGTGCTGGCCGTGCTGCAGGACGAGGGCGTGGCCCTCCACCCGGCGCCGGACGCCCTCCTGCACGCCCAGGACAAGGTGGTGATGCGCCGCGCCCTCTCGGAGGCCGGCCTGCCGGTGCCCCGCTGGGCCGAGGTGACCAGCACGGCCGCGCTGGAGGAGTTCGCCGCCGGTGAGTGGCCGGTGGTGCTCAAGACGCCGCGGGGCGGTTACGACGGCAAGGGCGTGATGCTCGTGGACGGCCCCGCCGACCTGGAGCGCGCCGCCGCGTGGTTCGACCGCGCCGAGGGGGCTGCGTTGCTCGCCGAGCAGGCCGTGGCCTTCCGCCGCGAGCTCGCGGTGATGGTGGCGCGCACGCCCTCGGGGGAGGTCCGCTCGTGGCCGGTGGTCCACACCGTGCAGGAGCAGGGCATCTGCACCCGCGTGGAGGCCCCCGCGTCCGAGGTGGACCGGGCGCTGGCCGATGACGTGCGCCGTACCGCCGAGCAGCTCGCCGAGCAGCTGGGCGTCACCGGCGTGATGGCCGTGGAGGTCTTCGAGACCGGGGCCCCCACCGAGGAGGACCGCGGCTGGGTGGTCAACGAGCTCGCCATGCGCCCGCACAACTCCGGCCACTGGACCCAGGACGGGTCCACCACCGACCAGTTCGAGCAGCACCTGCGGGCCGTGCTCGACATGCCCCTGGGTGAGACCGCCCCGCGCAGCACCTGGACCGTCATGGCCAACGTCCTGGGCGGCGCCGCCGAGGACCTGCACGCCGCCTCGCGCCGCGTCATGGCCGGTGACGCCGCCGCCCGCATCCACCTGTACGGCAAGGAGGTGCGCCCCGGGCGCAAGGTCGGGCACGTCACCGTGTGCGGTGACGACCTGGACGACCTGCGCCGGCGCGCCGAGACCGCCCGGGCCCTGCTGGAGGGCACCGACGAAGGAGAGACCGCATGAGCCACCTGCGCACCAGCGCCCCCGCCGATGTGAGCATCGTCATGGGCTCCGACAGCGACTGGCCCGTCATGGAGGCGGCCGCGGCGGCCCTGGAGGAGCTGGGGGTGAGTCACACCGTGCAGGTGGTGTCGGCGCACCGCATGCCCACCGAGATGATCGAGCACGGGCGCACGGCCGCCGATGCGGGGTACCGCGTCATCATCGCCGGCGCCGGGGGAGCGGCCCACCTGCCGGGCATGCTCGCCAGCACCACCCCGCTGCCCGTCATCGGCGTGCCGGTGCCCCTGAAGCACCTCGACGGCATGGACTCGCTGCTGAGCATCGTGCAGATGCCGGCCGGCGTGCCGGTGGCCACGGTGTCGGTGGGCGGCGCGCGCAACGCCGGCCTGCTCGCCGCGCAGATCCTGGCCGCGGGCACCGACGAGGAGTCCCTCGCCCTGCGCCAGCGGATGGTGGAGTTCCAGTCCTCGCTGCGCGACGCGGCCCACGCCAAGGGCGAGGCGCTGGCCCGTAGGCTGCAGGGGCAGGGCGAACCCGCCCCGTCCACACCGACCGCCGAGGACCCGCGATGAACCCCGCCGCCCCCGAGCGCACCACCTACCTCCTCGTCGACGGCGAGAACATCGACGCCACCCTGGGCAACTGCCTGGGCCGCCGCCCCCAGCCCGACGAGCGCCCCCGGTGGGAGCGCCTGCTGACCCACATGCAGCAGGCCTGGGCCCAGCCGGTGCAGGGCCTGTTCTTCCTGGCCGCCAGCACCGAGCACCTGCCGATGAACTTCGTGCAGGCCCTCATGGCTATCGGCTACAAGCCGATCCCGCTGTCCGGTGGGCCGGACGAGAAGGTCGTCGACATCGCCATCCAGCGCACGCTGGACGCGCTCGCCGAGCGCTCCGACGACGTGGTGCTGGTGAGCCACGACGGCGACTTCCTGCCGCAGATGACGCGCCTGCTCGACGACGAGGACCGCCGCCTGGGCCTCATGGGCTTCCGCGAGTACCGCAACGCGGGCTTCGTGGAGCTCGAGGAGCAGGGCATGGAGACCTTCGACCTCGAGTACGAGGTGCACGCCTTCAACGCGCGCCTGCCGCGCATGCGCATCATCCCGATCCACGAGTTCGACCCGCTCGAGTTCCTCTGAGCCGGGCCGTGAGCGCGAGGGCGGCGGCACCCTGCACGGGGTGTCGCCGCCCTCGTGCGTGCCCGGGAGTGACGGGGGTCACGAGGCAGGTGGGGCCGCGCCGTACGATGGCCCGGTGAGCGACTTCGACCTGTACACGCCCAGCGACTTCCACGAGACGGTCCGTGAGGCCATCCGCCCGCTCGTGCGCGACAAGATCGCGCCCGCCGCCGCAGAGGTGGATGCGACCGGCGAGTTCCCGCAGGTCGCCTACGACGCGCTGCGCGAGACGATGTTCCACGCCCCCCACATCCCGGAGGACTACGAGGGCCTGGGGGCCGACGCGCTGGCCACCTGCATCGTCATCGAGGAGGTGGCGCGCGGCTGTGCCTCGAGCTCCCTCATCCCGGCCGTGAACAAGCTGGGCACCATGCCGCTGATCCTCGCCGGCAGCGAGGAGGTCAAGCAGAAGTACCTGCCGCCGGTGGCCGCCGGGGAGGCGATGTTCTCCTACGGGCTCTCCGAGGCCGGGGCGGGCTCGGACACCGCGGGCATGCGCTGCACCGCCACCGAGCAGTCCGACGGCAGCTTCGTGCTCAACGGCCAGAAGTCCTGGATCACCAACGCCGGGGTCTCGGAGTACTACACGGTCATGGCCGTCACCGAGCCGGACGGCCCCCGCGGTCGCAACGTCACCGCCTTCGTGGTGGAGAAGGACGACGAGGGCTTCTCCTTCGGCGAGCCGGAGAGCAAGCTCGGCATCAAGGGCTCGCCCACCCGCGAGCTGCTCTTCGAGAACTGCGTCATCCCGGCCGACCGGATGGTGGGCGAGCGGGGCCAGGGCCTGAAGATCGCCCTGCAGACGCTCGACCACACCCGCGTGACCATCGGCGCCCAGGCCCTCGGCATCGCGCAGGGCGCCCTCGACGCCGCGCTGGCGTACGTCAAGGAGCGCGAGCAGTTCGGTCAGCCGATCGCCGACTTCCAGGGCGTGCAGTTCATGCTCGCCGACATGGGCATGAAGCTCGAGGCGGCCCGCCAGCTGGTGTACAACGCGGCCGCCAAGTCGGAGCGCAACGACCCGGGCCTGACCTACTTCGGTGCCGCGGCCAAGTGCTTCGCCTCCGACGTGGCCATGGAGGTCACCACCGACGCGGTGCAGCTCTTCGGCGGCTACGGCTACACCAAGGACTTCCCCGTGGAGCGCATGATGCGCGACGCCAAGATCACCCAGATCTACGAGGGGACCAACCAGGTGCAGCGCATGGTGATGGCGCGCCAGCTGCTCAAGGGCCTGCCCGGCTGAGACCGGCCAGGCAGGTGGGGTCTGTGCGGGGACTGTGAGGCTCTCGACGGGCTCCCGTGAGGTGCACCCCGGCTAAGGTCGGGGTGCACCCCGTCAGGGGGTCGTGTGCGGGGGGCGGCCCCGGCACGACGGCAGGGGGAACGGGCCGAGGGGGCCCGGGCCACCCGCGCGGGCCGAGAGGGTCCGCACAGCGGCCGGACCGAGGGGGTCCGCGCCGTCACGGACGGGTCGAGGGGACCCGCCGTCATGACAGGTGGGCGGGGGCCCACCGAGGAGGGGAACACCATGACCGCACACGACCGTGTCCGCCTCGTGCGTCGCGGCGCCGCCTGGTGCGTCGCCGTCACGATGCTGGCCACCGCCGGCGCCCTGGCCCGCGAGGACCGGGTGCCGGGGGCGGAGTCCGGCGGCGTGCCGGCGCAGTCCGTGGCCGAGGCCCGGGCCGTCGCGGCGCGTGACACCGTCACCGCCTCGTCCACCTGGACGCTGGGGGTGGCCGCCACGAGCACCACCGTCCGGAAGGGGCCGCGCAGCACCTACGCCGCAGTGCGGGTGCTGGCGCCGGGCAAGCCGGTGGAGTACTCGCAGGTCACCAACGGGTGGGGCCGGGTGCGCGAGGGGGAGTGGGTGCGCCTGGAGCACCTGCGCTCGCCGGGCGCCAGCCGCACCCGGTGGACCCTGGGCACCACCAACGTCCGCTTCGGGCCGTCCACCGGCAACTCCGTGGTGGGGAGGCTGTCCGCGGGCACGCGCGTGACCGGGCCGGTGGTGGGCGGCTGGCAGCACGTCGGCGACCACCGCTGGGTGTCCACCTCGGCCACCACGCCCCGCACCGCCGCCCGGCGCATCCTCAGCTGGCCCACCGGGGAGAAGGTCGCCTACCTGACCTTCGACGACGGACCCCACCCGCGGTACACCCCGCAGGTGCTCGACGTGCTCGACAAGTACGACGTGCCGGCCACCTTCTTCGTCGTCGGGTCGTGGGCGAAGGCCTACCCCGGCCTGGTGGCCCGGACCCGCGCCGAGGGCCACAAGGTCTCCAACCACTCGTGGAACCACCCCGAGCTGTGGGACCTCACGAGCCCGCAGGTGGTCAAGGAACTCACGAGCACGCAGGCCGTCATCGGTGGGCCGCCGAAGTGCTTCCGCCCGCCGTACGGCGCCACCAACGACCGCGTGCACGAGGCCGCGGGGTCGGCCGGCTTCGGCTACTCGGTGCTGTGGAGCGCCGGCGGCAACGACTGGCAGCGCCCGGGCGAGAAGGCCATCGTCGACGACGTGGTCAAGCGGATGACTCCCGGTGGCATCGCCCTCATGCACGACGGGGGCGGCAACCGCTCGCAGACCGTCGCGGCGCTGGACGACATGATCCGCCAGCTGCGTGCCCGGGGCTACACCTTCAGGACCCTGCCCATGTGCTGACCGCACGACGCCGCGACGGGGTCCACCGGACGGTCGGTGGGCCCCGTCGTCGTGCGCCGCGCGGGGGAGAGGGGAGGGGGGCGCCGGTCAGGACCAGCCGAGGGCCCGGGCCAGGGCCACCGAGGCCGCCCCGAGCACCACCACCAGCAGGAAGGGCGCCCGCATCCACAGGGCCACCACGGCCACCCCCAGTGCCACCACGCGGGCGTCCAGCTGGAGTCCCTGCCCGGAGGCGAGGGTGTTGGTGGCCGTCAAGGCGGCCAGCAGGCCCACGGTGACCATGGCGGCCAGGTCCAGGGCGGCCGGCCGCTCGAGCAGGGTGCGCGGCAGCAGGTACCCGCCGAGCTTGAGCGCGAAGGCCAGCCCGCAGGCCAGCAGCAGCCAGGTCCACGAGGTGGCGGGGGCGTCGGCGGCGGCCGGGGCGGCGAGCACCGCTGCAGCGGTCACGGGGGTCACGAGGTGCTCCGGAGGGTCTCGGGGCGGCTGGCCCACCCCGCGGCGGCGGCCACGACCGCGGCCCCGAGGATGGGCAGGCCGGCGGGCACGGCGGGCACCAGGGCCAGGGTCACCACGGCCGCCAGGACCGCGATCACCACCGGCCGCCGGGCGGAGAGGTGGGGCCACAGCAGGCCGGTGAACGCGGCCACCGCGGCGCCGTCCAGGCCGAGGGCGTCGAGTTCGCCGATGCGGTCATCCGCCACCGCTCCCAGCGCGCTGAAGGCCACCCAGAAGACGTACACGCCGAGGCCCGCGGCCCAGAACCCGCGGCGCTGCTCGGCCCGGTCCTGCTGGGCCACCGCCACGGCGGTCGACTCGTCGATGGTGAGCTGCGCCATCGCGGCCCGCTCGGGCGCGCTGCGGGGCGGGACGAGCGTGGCCAGGCGCAGCCCGTAGACGGTGTTGCGCACGCCGAGCAGGGTGGCCGCCCCGGTCGCGGCGGCGGGGGAGCCCCCGCCGCCGACGACCCCGATGAAGGCGAACTGGGACCCGCCGGTGAACATCAGCGCCGAGAGCGCCACCGCCTGCCAGGCGTCGAGACCGCTGGCGACGGCAAGGGCGCCGAAGGAGATGCCGTACAGGCCGGTGGCGAAGCCGACCGAGAGCCCGGCGCGCTGGGCCGGGGTCACAGCCCGTCGGGCAGGTCGCCGCCCTCGCGCAGGGCCTTCCACAGCTCGCCGGCCCTCTCGTCGTCCCACTTCACGGCCCAGCCGTGCTCGGTGCGCAGCGTGGAGTCGCTCACTGGGACGGTCACCTGCCGGTCGCCGCCGCTGGCACGGCGCACCGCGTTGAGCGCCATGCCGATCTCCAGCATTGAGTCGTGCTCGTCCACCGTGAGGTTGGGCGTCACGGCACTGCCCACCGAGTGCAGGCGCCAGGGGAGCAGCACGTTGGCGGGGGTGAGCGCCTTGGAGCTGATGGCCTTGAGGAACTCGCGCTGGCGCTCCACGCGGCCCAGGTCGCCACGCGGGTCGAAGTACCGGGCGCGCACGTAGGCCAGGGCGGTGACGCCGTCCATCTCCTGGCAGCCCTTCTTCACGTCGAGGTGGGCCTTGTCGTCCTGGATGTCCTGCTTGGGGCAGAGCTCCACGCCGCCGAGGCTCTCCACCACGTTGGTGAAGCCGCCGAAGCCGATCTCGGCGTACCCGTCGATGCGCAGGCCGGTGTTCTGCTCCACGGTGTCGATGAGGAGCGGGGCGCCACCGGTGTTGTACGCGGCGTTGATCTTGTTCTCGCCCATGCCACGGATGGGCACGTAGGAGTCGCGGGGGATGGAGACCAGCGACGGGGCCCCCAGGACCGGCACGTGGACGAGCATGATCGTGTCGGTGCGGCGTCCCGCGCCACCGCCGGTGCGCAGCCGGTTGCGGTCCTCGGCGGAGAGGTTCTCGCGGCTGTCCGAGCCGACGAGCAGGTAGTTGCGGCCCGCGGTGTCGGCCGGGCGGTCCCCCCAGGTGGGCATGGCGTCGGTGCGCTCGACCTTGTTCCACGAGTCGACGACGGCCCAGACCGTGCCGGCCAGCCAGAGCGCGACCACGACGACCACGGCGGTCAGCGTCCGGCGCACCGGGTGGCGGCGCCGCGGTGCCCGCTCGAGGCGGTCGGCGCCGCGGGTCGGGCGGGGGGCGTCCTCATGGGCCAGCCCGTCGTGCTCGGGGTGCTCGACGGCCGCGGCGTACCCGGCCGGCTCGTCGTACCGGCCGCGCGGGTCGCGGCGGTCGGAGCGGTCGGTGTACCGCGGGTCCTGCTCGGGGCGACCGATCACGCGGGTGCGGTCCCGGCGCGCCTCGGCGTCGCGGGGCACGCCGCCGCGGCGCGCCGGACGGTCGGGGTGCGGCGGCACGGGTCCCCGCCCGGCCCCCCGGGAGGTCACACGGCGACGCCCGCGTGCGTCACGGTCCCGGCCGGAACCGGATCTGCCCCAGTCGCGGGGATCGCTGTCGTCATGGCGGTCGGTCACTCACCAGAGCCTAGGCGACGAGGCTGGGACCACGCTGGGACGCGGCGCGGGCAGGTCCCAGGCGTGGCGCGCGGGGCCTGCACAATGTGCGCATGACAGCCCTCAGCGTGATCATGCCCGTCCTCGACGAGGAGGCTGACCTCGCCGACTCCGTGGCGGCCGTGCTCGCCCAGGACGCGCCGGGGGAGCTGGAGGTCGTGCTGGCCGTGGGCCCCTCGCGCGACCGCACCCGCGAGGTGGCCGATGCCCTCGCCGCGGCCGACCCGCGCGTGGTGGTCATCGACAACCCCAGCGGGCGCACCCCCGACGGGCTGAACGCCGCCCTGTCCGTGGCCCGGCACCCGGTGGTGGTGCGCGTGGACGCGCACGGGGAGCTCTCCCCGGGCTACCTGCGCACCGCGGTGGAGGTGCTCGAGCGCACCGGCGCGGCCAATGTCGGCGGCATCATGCACGCGCAGGGCCGCACCGTCGTCGAGCGGGCCGTGGCGGTGGCGATGGGGTCCCGCATCGGCGTGGGCGGGGCGCGCTTCCACACCGGTGGCGGGGAGGGGCCGTCGGACACCGTCTACCTCGGCTGCTTCCGCCGCGAGTGGCTCGACCGGGTGGGCGGCTACGACGCCCGCTTCGACCGCGCCCAGGACTGGGAGATGAACTGGCGCATCCGTCAGGCCGGGGGACTGGTCTGGTTCACCCCCGAGCTCGTGGTGGCCTACCGGCCGCGCCGCAGCCTGCCCGCCCTCGCCCGGCAGTACCGGGACTACGGCCGGTGGCGCCGGGTGGTGGCCGCCCTCCACGAGGGGTCGATCAACGCCCGCTACCTCGCCCCACCGGCGGCCCTCGTGGCCTGCGCGCTGGGCACGGCCGTGGGACTGCGGTGGCGCCCGGCGCTGGCGGTGCCGGCCACCTACCTCGCGGCGGTCACCGCCGGCGGCCTGTACGAGGCGCGCCGGGAGGAGCCCGCGGTCGCGCTGCGGGTGCCGGCCGTCATCGCCACCATGCACATGGCCTGGGGGTGGGGCTTCCTCACCAGTCCCCGCGCGCTGCGCCGCCGCATCGTCGGTCGCTGAGGGACCGCCGTCCCCGCCACCGCACGAGGACGCCCCCGGCAACTGCCGGGGGCGTCCTCGTGCGGGGTGCTCGTCGGCTCAGGACAGGTCGACGGTGAACGGGGCGCCGGTCCGCTCGCGCACCTCGTCCTCGGTCACGCCCTCGGCCAGCTCGCGCAGCACCAGCCCGTCCTCGGTGACGTCCATGACGCACAGGTCGGTGATGATGCGCTGCACCACCTGCTTGCCGGTCAGCGGCAGGGAGCACTCCTGCACGATCTTGTGGCTGCCGTCCTTGGCGACGTGCTCCATGAGCACCACCACCTTCTTGGCGCCGTGCACGAGGTCCATGGCCCCGCCCATGCCCTTGACCATCTTGCCGGGGATCATCCAGTTGGCGATGTCGCCGGCGGCCGAGACCTGCATGGCGCCCAGGATGGCCGCGTCGATCTTGCCGCCGCGGATCATGCCGAAGCTCAGCGAGGAGTCGAAGAAGCTCGCGCCGCGGCGCACCGTGACGGTCTCCTTGCCGGCGTTGATGAGGTCGGGGTCCAGCTCGTCCTCGGTGGGGTAGCGGCCCACGCCGAGGATGCCGTTCTCGGACTGAAGCACCAGTTCCACGTCGTCGTCGACGTAGTTGGGCACCAGCGTCGGCAGGCCGATGCCGAGGTTCACGTAGTCGCCGTCGTGCAGCTCCTGGGCCGCACGAGCCGCCATCTGCTCACGGGTCAGCGCCATCTCAGGCCTCCTGCGGGGTCTCGGTGAGGGTGCGCTTCTCGATGCGCTTGTCCGCGGCGCGCTCCGGGCTGAGCGCCAGCACGCGCTGCACGAAGACGCCGGGCAGGTCCACCTCGTCGGGGTCGATCTCGCCGGGTTCCACGAGCTCCTCCACCTCGGCCACCGTCACCCGGCCGGCCATGGCCGCCACCGGGTTGAAGTTGCGGGCCGACTTGTTGAACACGAGGTTGCCGTGGCGGTCGCCCTTGGCGGCCCGCACCAGGGCGAAGTGGCAGGGGAGGGACTCCTCGAGCACGTACTCGTGGGTCTCGTCGAGCATCGTGAACTCGCGGGTCTCCTTGGCGGGGGACTCCACGGCCACCGAGCCGTCGGCGTCGTAGCGCCAGGGCATGCCGCCCTCGGCCACCAGGGTGCCCACGCCGGTGCGGGTCCAGAAGGCGGCGAGGCCGGTGCCGGCGGCGCGGAGCTTCTCGGCCAGCGTGCCCTGCGGGGTCAGCTCGAGCTCGAGCTCGCCCTCCAGGTACTGGCGCGCGAACTCCTTGTTCTCGCCCACGTAGGAGGCGATGACACGGCGCAGGCGGCCGGCGTCGAGCAGCACGCCCAGCCCCCAGCCGTCGACGCCGCAGTTGTTCGAGACGACCTCGAGCTCGGCGGTGCCGGCGGCGTGCACCTCCTCGATGAGCACCTGCGGGATGCCGCAGAGGCCGAAGCCCCCGACGGCCACGCGCATTCCGTTCTCGAGGCCCTCGATGGCCTCACGGGCTGAAGCGACCACTTTGTCCATGGCCGCACACTATCCCCGGAGTGACCTGCCTCACGCCCCGGGGGCGGTGCGGGTGACCCCCTCGGCGACCAGCCGCGCGTCGCCGGTGTCGACCGGCCCGGCGGACACCACCGTCACCACCGACCCGCCGGCGCCCCAGACGCCGAGTGCCGTGCGCACCTGCTCAGCCGGGTCGTCGCAGAGCACGAGGACGCGCCCCGGTTCCTGCGGGGCGAGGACCTCGGCACGCGACCACCGCTGGCCCTGGTGCACCAGGGCGTCGTCCTCCTCGGACACCTCGTGCCAGGGGGTGAACCCGTCGCCGAAGCTGGCCAGCTCGGCGGCCTCGTCGAACACGCCGCTGGGCAGGTCCTCGCCCGGCCACCGGCGGGCCAGCGCCTGCAGGGTCACGGCCACCACCTCGTCGGAGTCGTCGGCCAGGTCGCTCACCGGGCGGGTGGTCACGAGCACGTCGGCCCCCTCGTGGTCGTCCAGGGACACGGTGGCGCCCACCGCCCAGACCGCGAGCACCCAGTAGGCGGTGCGCCAGTGGCCGCGCGGGAGGTCGACCACCACCACGGTGCCGGGCTCGGCGTCGAACTCCTCCTGCAGCACGTTGGCGGCCTTGTTGACCCAGTTCACCAGGACGGCGCCGGAGAGCTCGATGCGCTCGCCGCGCACGTCGTCGAAGCAGGTGAGGCGGGGGGAGTGGGGGTGGTCGGTGGTCAACTGCTCCAGCACCGTCGCCGGTGTGGTCATCTGTGGGGCCTTCCCGCGCCGCAGGGCGCGTGTGTCAGAGGGGTCGGGGCCCGAGGACGCGGGGTCGACGGGCTCGGCGGCCGGTGGCCGTTCGTGCATGCTACGGCCCGCCGGGGACACTGGTCCGGTGACCACCCCCGACACCCCGGCCCCCACCCACGAGGGCGCCCGGTCGTGGCGTGCCGGGTGGGCGGTGGACCTGCCCGGCACGCTGGCCCCGCTGCGCCGCGGCGGAGGAGACCCCAGCTCGACGGTGCCCGCGCCGGGCCAGCTCGTCCTGGCGGCCAACACCCCGGCCGGTCCCGGCACCCTGCACGTGGGGGTCTCCCGCGACGGCCGCACCGTGGAGGCGCGGGCGTGGGGGCCGGCCGGTGCCGTGCGCTGGCTGCTGGACGGGGTCCCCGAGCTGCTGGGCTCGCTCGACCGTCCGGAGGACCTCCGCCCGCGGCACGCGGTGCTCCAGCGCGCGCACGCCCGCCTCTCCCCGGGGTTGCGGGTGGTGCGGACGCGGCGGGTGTGGGACGCGCTGCTGCCGGCCGTGGTGGAGCAGAAGGTCACCGGGCAGGAGGCCTTCGCCGGCTATCGCGCCTTGGTGCGGGCGACGGGCTCCCCGGCGCCGGGGCCGGCCGGGGAGCGGGGGCTGCTGGTGCCGCCGGACGCGGCCACCGTGGCACGCGTGCCCTCGTGGGTGTTCCTGCGCTGCGGCATCGATGCCGGCCGGAGCGACACCCTGGTGCGCGCGGCCCGGGTGGGGGACCGCTGGGAGCAGCTGGTCGCCGCCACCGCCTCGATGGGGCGGGCGGAGCTCGACCGCGCCCACGCCCTGCTGCGCACCGTGCCCGGCATCGGCCCGTGGACTGCCGCGGAGGTGGCGCACCGCGCGCTGGGGGACCCCGACGCCGTGAGCTGGCGCGACTACCACGTGGCCGCGCACGTGACCCGGGCGCTCACCGGGACCGCCGGTGACGACGTGGACCTGGCCCGCGTGCTGGCGCCGTACGCCGGCCAGCGCTACCGGGTGCAGATGCTGCTCGGCGCCTCCCGGGAGACCCGCCCGGAGCGCCACGGACCCCGCCTCGCGCCCCGCACGCACCTGCCGGTGGCGGGACGTGGCCATACACCATGAGGGGGCCCTGCGCCGGCTTGACACGCGGGGAGTTGCACCGGTGTAATTCCGGCGTCGGACGGCCCCCCCCGGGGCGCGTGCCGCCGGTCCACCCGCCGCGGGTCGGACCCCATCTGTTGGCTGTACCACCACGTGCTGACGGGCCCCAGGGTCGAGGAGGAAACCGTGCACGAACTTCAGATCGTCGGACTCGCCGAGCAGGCGGCCCCCAGTTGGCAGGAGCGCGCCCTGTGCGCCCAGACCGACCCCGAGGCCTTCTTCCCGGAGAAGGGCGGGTCCACCCGTGAGGCCAAGCGCGTGTGCACCGGCTGCGACGTGCGCTCCGAGTGCCTGGACTACGCCCTGGAGAACGACGAGCGCTTCGGCATCTGGGGCGGCCTCTCCGAGCGTGAGCGCCGCAAGCTCAAGCGCCGGGCCGTGTTCAGCGCCTGAGCACCCGCACCGTCCACGTCGGCCGGTCCACCTCCCGGGCTGGGCCGGCCGACGCGCGTCACGGTGCGTGCGCAGGAGCCCGCCCGGGGTCACCGGTCGGGGTCGAGCTCCTCGGGGTCCCGACCCAGGGCCTCGCCCAGCAGGTCGGCCACCACGGCCTGCACGAAGAGCTCCTGGTCCTGCGGGCCGCGGGCGTCGGTGCCGAACGCCAGCCGGTGGAGCACCACCTGCCACCGGCCACCGACGGCCTGCACTCGGCCCCACCGGTCGGCGCGGTCGACGTCCGGGGGTGGCACCACCAGCACCAGCAGCTCCCAGTCGGCCTCCCGCAGGCCCGCCCGGGCGGCCACCCGGCTGGTGGCCGCGTGCGCCAGTTCCTCGAAGGCGGAGTGCCGGCTGGTCCGGGAGGGGGCGTCCGCGGTGCTCAGCGGCCCGCGCAGCTCGCGGCCGCGGCGCAGCATCCGCCGGCGTGCGGCGTTCCCGGCGCGTGCGGACGGACTGGGCATGGGCGCGAGCGTAGTCTGCGCCCCGTGCCCACCTCTGACCCCAGCCCGCGCCTGTGCAGCAAGGTGGGGTGCGCGCAGCCCGCGGCCTCCACCCTGACCTACGTCTACGCCGAGCAGACGGTGGTGGTCGGCCCGCTCGTGGCCGAGGCCGAGCCTCACGTCTACGACCTGTGCGCCGAGCACACCGCCCGCCTCACCGCCCCGCGCGGCTGGCAGGTGATGCGGCTGCAGATCGACCTCGAGGACCCCACCGGCGCGGTGGCCGACATCGGGGCGCTGGCGGAGGCGGTGCGTGACCACCGCGAGCGACCGGCGGGTGCCCCCGGCGACGGTGCCGAGGCGGACCGCCGGCAGGGCCCGCGGCTGCGGCTGGTCTCGGGGGACCACGACGGCTGACGCGCACTACCCTGTGCGTCCATGAGCACCCAGCGCCCGCAGCCCCCGCTCGCGGACTTCGTGAAGGCCTACGACGTCCGCGGTCTCGTGCCCGAGCAACTCAACCCGCGCGTGGCCCGCGCCCTGGGGGAGGCGTTCGCGCAGACCGTCGTCCTGCCCGAGGGGGTGGCCGGCGTGGCCGTGGGGTACGACATGCGCCCCAGCAGCCCGGAGCTGTCCGAGGCCTTCGCCGCGGGGCTGGCGCTGCACGGGGTGGACGTCACGATGATCGGCCTGTGCTCCACCGATGGGCTCTACTTCGCCGCCGGCCACCTGGGCCTCGCCGGGGCGATGTTCACCGCCTCGCACAACCCGGCCCAGTACAACGGCATCAAGCTGTGCCGCCCCGGCGCGCGCCCGGTGGGGCAGGAGAGCGGCCTGGCCGAGGTGCGCGACCTGGCGCAGTGGATCCTGGACCGCGGTGACGTGCACGACCGCCAGGCCGCCGCGGCCCCCGGCACGATCACCCACCGTGACCTCACCGGCGAGTACGCCGAGCACCTGCGCTCCCTGGTGGACCTCAGCGGGCTGCGCCACCTGGACGTGGTGGTGGACGCCGGCAACGGCATGGCCGGCCACACCGTGCCGGTGGTGCTGGGCAGCGGCGACGACGTGGTGGTGGACTCGCTGCGCGTGGAGCCGCTGTACTTCGAGCTAGACGGCACCTTCCCGAACCACGAGGCCAACCCGCTGGAGCCGGAGAACCTGCGAGACCTGCAGGCCGCCGTCCGCGAGCACGGCGCCGACATCGGCCTGGCCTTCGACGGCGACGCCGACCGCTGCTTCGTGGTGGACGAGCGCGGCGAGCCGGTGACGCCCAGCGCCATCACCGCCCTGGTGGCCCAGCGCGAGGTCGACCGCGCGGTGGCCGCCGGTGCGAGCGCGCAGGACGTGGCCGTGGTGCACAACGCCATCGCCTCCCAGGTGGTGCCCGAGGTCATCGAGGCCGCCGGCGCCCGCCCGGTGCGCACCCGGGTGGGCCACTCCTTCATCAAGGACGAGATGGCCCGCCACGACGCGGTCTTCGGCGGGGAGCACTCGGCGCACTACTACTTCAAGGACTTCTGGTTCGCCGACACCGGTATGCTCGCCGCGTTGCACGTGCTGGCGGCCCTCGGCGAGCAGGACCGCCCGCTCTCGGAGCTCATGGCCCCGTACGAGAAGTACCCCGCCAGCGGGGAGATCAACTCCCGTGTGGACGACGCCGCCGCAGCCACCGAGCGGGTGCGCGCCTGGGGCGCCGCGCAGGGCGCCCGGGCCGACGAGCTGGACGGCCTGACCCTCACCGGCACCGCGCTGGAGGGCGAGGAGGTGGGCTACTGGCGGGCCAACCTGCGTGCCAGCAACACCGAGCCGCTGCTGCGCCTCAACGTGGAGTCGGTCTCGCAGGAGCTCACCGCCCGCGTCCGCGACGCGGCGCTGGCCCTGGTGCGGCAGGACGGCTGACGTGCCCTTCGTCGACGAGGCCGTGCTCGACGACCCGGACCACCTGGCGCGCTGCGACGCCGCCGGCACCCTGTTCGCGCTGGCCACCGCCGGTGCGCAGGTGCGGCAGGCGCTCACGCTCGCCGAGGAGGCCGGCATCGAGCGGCTCGCCTCCGCGCACCGGCCCCGCGCGGTGCTCGTGGCCGCGGCCGGCGGGTCGGCCGTCGTCGGCGAGGTGGTGGACCTGGTGGTGGGGCAGGCCTCGCCGACCGCGGTGCACACCCTGCACGGTGGGCCGCTGCCGGCCTGGGTGGGGCCGCTCGACCTCGTGGTGGCGCTCAGCCTCTCCGGGCAGGAGGCCGGGGCGGTGACCCTGGCGCACGAGGCGGCGCGCCGGGGCGCGGCCGTCCTCACCGTGGGGGCTGCCGACACCCCGCTGTCCGATGCGGCCCAGCGCGCCCGGGGCGTGCACGTGCCGGTGGGGCAGGGGCCCACGAGCTCCCGCACCGCGCTGTGGGGACTGCTCGTGCCGGTGCTCCTGGGGCTCCGGGAGGTCGGGCTGCTGCAGGCGCGCGACGACCTGTGGGAGTCGCTCGCACGCACGCTCGACGCCGTGGCCGAGGAGTGCCGCCCGGACTCCGCGGCGTTCGTGAACCCGGCCAAGGTGGCCGCGCTGACCCTCGCCGAGACGCTGCCGGTGGTGCTCGGCGACGGTCCCGTCGCCGGGGTGGCGGCCCGCCGGGCCGCGAGCATGCTCAGCCGGAGTGCCCGGGTGCCGGCCACCTCCGGTGAGCTGCCCCACGCGGCGAGCGAGGTGGTGGCCTGCCTCGACGGGCCGTACGCCACCGGTGAGGGCTGGAACGCCACCACCGATCGGGGAGCCGGCGGTGGGCGGGACATCTTCGCCGACCCCTTCCTCGACGCCCCACAGCAGACGCCGTTGGGCCTGTGGTTGCTCGGCCGCGACGAGCTGGGCGCGATGGCGCAGCGCGTCTCCGCCATCGCGAGCGGGGCCGGCGTGCGCGTGGTGGACTGCCTGGCCGTCGGGGACGAGCCGCTGGTGGACCTGGCCCGGCTCGTGGCGCGCGTGGACTTCACGGCCACCTACCTGGCGCTGGGCCTGGGCCTGGACCCGGCGCGCTCCCCGCACCTGGCCGCCCTGCGCGAGCGCGGCTGAGCCGGTCCGCCGGTCGGCCCGGCCGGCAGCGGGCCGCGGCGCGCCACCGCCCTAGGCTGTGGCCCATGGAGCAGAAGCACTTCGACGTCGTCGTCATCGGGTCCGGCTCGGGCAACTCCCTGCCCACCCAGGAGTACGGGGGCCTGCGCGTCGCCTTCGTGGAGGGCGGCGTCTTCGGCGGTACCTGCCTCAACCACGGCTGCATCCCCACCAAGATGTTCGTGTGGACCGCCGGGGTGGCCGACACGGTGCGTGACGCGGGGCGCCTGGGGGTGGACGCCGAGCTGCGGGGCGTGCGCTGGCGCGAGGTGCGCGACCGGATCTTCGACCGCATCGACCCCATCAGCGCCGGGGGAGCGGACTACCGTCGGACCGGGCCCGGCACCGAGCTGTTCGAGGGGTGGGCACGCTTCACCGGCGCGCGCGAGGTGGAGGTGGCCCTGCACGACGGCGGCACGGTGCGCCTCACCGGCGACCAGGTGGTCATCGCGACGGGCTCCTCGGCCCGGGTGCCCGAGGCACTGCAGCCGATGCTGGGCGGGCTGGTGCACACCAACGAGACGATCATGCGCTTGGAGGAGCTGCCCGAGCACCTCACCGTGGTGGGTGGTGGTGTGGTGGCCGTGGAGTTCGCCCACGTCTTCTCCTCCCTCGGCTGCCGGGTCACCCTCCTGCTGCGCGGCGACCGCCTGCTCGGCGCGCTTCCGGACGACCTGCGCGAGCGCTTCGCCCCCCTGGCCGAGGAGGCCTGGGACGTGCGCTACGGCACCCAGGTGACGGCCGCCGAGACCGACGGTCACGAGGCGGTGCTCACCCTCTCCGACGGCAGCACCCTGCGCACCGGGGCGGTCCTCGCCGCCGCGGGCCGGCAGCCCTCCACCCCCGCGCTGGAGCTCGGCGCTGCCGGGGTGGAGGTGGACGAGCGGGGCTTCGTCACCACCGACGAGCACGGTCGCACCACGGCCGAGGGTGTGTGGGCCCTGGGCGACGTCCGTGAGCCGCTCATGCTCAAGCACGTGGCCAACGCCCAGGCCCGGGTGGTCTCGCACAATCTCGTGCACCCGCAGGACCTGCGCTCCTTCCCGACCGTGCCGGTGCCGGCCGGCGTCTTCACCCATCCGGAGATCGGCGTCATCGGGCTGTCGGCCGAGCAGGCCCGCGAGGCCGGCCACCAGGTGGTCGTGAAGGTCCAGGAGTACGCCGACGTGGCCTACGGGTGGGCCATGGAGGACACCACCGGCGCCTGCCAGGTGGTGGCCGACGCGACCACCGGTGCGGTGCTGGGCGGGTGGGTCATGGGGCACCAGGCCGCCACGCTCGTGAACCTCCTGGGCGAGGCGCTGCTCTCCGGTGAGCACGCGCACGCCTGGGCCCGCGGCCGCTACTGGCCGCACCCGGCCCTCTCCGAGGTGGTGGAGAACGCCCTGCTCGGCCTGGACCTCCCGGCCCCGCCCGCGCACGCCTGACCCGGCGGCGACCACCTCCCACGCCGGGGCGCAGGGGGCGCCGTTGCCGAATCGTTACCATGCACCCATGGCAGCCCCCTCGTCCTCGTCCCCGGCCGGCCTGGGCCACGTCCTCGTCGTCGACGACGACGCCGCCCTGGCCGAGATGCTCGGCATCGTGCTGAGCAAGGACGGGTGGCGCGTGAGCACCTGCGGTGACGGGGCCCGGGCGCTGGCGACCTTCCGCGAGACCCAGCCCGACCTGGTGCTCCTGGACGTCATGCTCCCCGGCAAGGACGGCATGCAGGTGTGCCGCGAGATCCGGGCCGAGTCCGGCGTGCCGATCATCATGCTCACCGCCCGCACCGACACCCACGACGTGGTGACCGGCCTGGAGGCGGGCGCCGACGACTACGTGCAGAAGCCCTTCCGACCGCAGGAGCTGCTGGCCCGCACCCGGGCCCGCATGCGCCGCTCCGCCCCGCCGCCGCAGCAGCGCCTCGTGGTGGGGGACCTCACCATCGACGTCGACAGCCACATGGTGCACCGCGACGGCGAGGCCATCTCCCTGACGCCGCTGGAGTTCGACCTCCTCGTGGCCCTGGCCCGCAAGCCGATGCAGGTGTTCAGCCGCGAGACCCTGCTGGAGCAGGTCTGGGGCTACCAGCACGCCGGCGACACCCGCCTGGTGAACGTGCACGTGCAGCGCCTGCGTGCCAAGATCGAGCGCGACCCGGAGCGTCCCAGCATCGTGCAGACGGTGCGCGGCGTGGGCTACCGCGCCGGCGCCCCCACGATCTGACGCGCCGGTGGCCTACCGCCCTTTCAGCGCCACGATCTCCCTCGTGCGCGCGGTGCGCCGCGCCTGGCGCACCTCGCTGCGCTTCCGCACCATCGTGGTCAGCCTGCTGCTCACCGCGATCCTGTCGGTGGTGCTCGGCGTCTCCCTCTACCAGGCCATCGGCGAGCGCCTCGTGCGCAACCGGGCCGAGGTGGCCATGGGCGAGTCCGTGACGGCCGTCGGGCAGGCCCAGCGGGAGTTCGACTCCCTCGACCGGGTGGACAACGCCACCCTGTACACCACGGCCACGGACGTGGTGCGCCAGTCCTCCAGCCAGGGCGACGACCGGTCGCGGCGGGTGGCCATCGTGCGCTCGCCGGGCAACGAGGAGGGGCTCAGCCCGGTGGAGCGCCCCGAGGCGGACGTCTCCCAGGTGCCCCCGGCGCTGCGGCAGCGGCTGGCCGAGGACCCCGAGCACGTCCACTCGATGATCGCCCGCACCAGCTCCGGCGGGCGGGAGGCCCCGACGGTGGTGGTGGCCGCACGCCTCCAGGTGCCCGGCAGCGGCCCGCACGACATGCTGCTGTTCTTCTCGCTGGCGAACGAGCAGCGCACGCTGGGGATCGTGGGCTCCTCGTTCGCCCTGGGCGGGCTGGGCCTCATCGGCATCGCGGGGCTCATCACCTTCGTGGTGACGCACCTGGCCCTGGACCCCCTCTCGCGCGTGACGCGGACCGCCGAGCAGATCGCCACCGGCGATCTCGACCGACGCACCGGCATGCGGGGGCACGACGAGCTGGGCCGGTTGGGCCGGTCGGTGGACACCATGGCCGACGTGGTGCAGCGCCAGATCGTGGAGCTCAAGGACCTCTCCCACCTGCAGCAGCGCTTCGTCAGCGACGTCAGCCACGAGCTGCGCACACCGCTGACCACCATCCGCATGGCCAGCGAGGTGCTGCACCTGGGGCGCGACGACTTCGACGCGATGAGCTCCCGGTCGGTGGAGCTGCTGCACGGCGAGGTGGAGCGCCTCGACCAGCTGCTCACCGACCTGCTGGAGATCTCGCGCCAGGACGCCGGGCAGGTGCAGCTGCAGCACCGCGAGGTGGACCTCGAACAGCTCGCCCGGCGGGTGGTGGAGGCGCACTCCCAGCTCGCCGCCGGCGCCGGGGTGGAGCTGCGGGTGGAACGGCCCGGCACGGTGGCCGCGGTGCGCGCCGAGGTGGACGAGCGCCGCATCGAGCGGGTGGTACGCAATCTGGTGGTCAACGCCATCGACCACGCCGAACAGCGCCCCGTGGTGGTCACCGTGGACGGCAACTACTCGGCGGTCGCGGTGGCCGTGAGCGACACCGGCGTGGGTCTGGACGACGACCAGATGGAGCACGTCTTCGACCGCTTCTGGCGCGCCGACCCCGCCCGCAACCGCACCGCCGGCGGCACCGGGCTGGGCCTGAGCATCTGCGCCGGGGACGCGCTGGAGCACCGCGGGTGGCTGCAGGTGTCCTCCCGGCCCGGCCAGGGCGCCACCTTCCGTCTCACCGTGCCCCGCCACGCCGGCGGCTCCGTGGCCGGATCGCCCATCCCGATGCCCGACCCCCACCCCGCCGATGCCGAGTGCCGCCGCGCCATGGAGGACCTGCCGTGACCCCCCGACCCTGCCGTCCCGCCCGCTGGTGGGCGGCCGCGCTGCTGAGCACCACCCTGGCCGGGTGCTCGGCGATCCCGGAGCAGTCCCCGGTGGAACAGGGGCCGGCGCTGGACCAGGCACCCCGGCAGGAGGTGTCCGTGGAGGTCGAGCCCCCGCCGCAGGACGCCACGCCGGAGCAGGTGGTCACCGGTTTCCTGCGCACCGGCATCGACGACACCGGCGACCACCGCGTGGGCCGCGAGTACCTCACGGACGCCGCGAGCGCCTCGTGGGAACCGGGCGCGCGCGTGCTCGTCCAGGACCAGCGGGCGGGGCAGGGTGTCACCGCGCTGGCCGGCGACACGGTGCGGGTCAACCTCGCCGTGCTCGGGGAGGTGGACGCCTCGGGGCGCCTCACCGAGGCGGCGCCGGGGGAGCGGGCCGACCTCACCTTCGGGCTCGAGCAGGTGGACGGCCAGTGGCGCATCGACTCGCTGCCCTCGGACACCGGCATCGTGCTCTCGCAGGCCGACTTCCAGCGCCTCTACCAACCGGTGGACGTGCACTGGGGCTCGCCGGTCTCCGAGGAGCTCGTGCCGCAGCGGCGGTGGTTGCGCAGCGGGGAGGGCATGACCAGCGCCCTGGGCCGGCTGCAGACCGAGCCGGTGCCCCGCGTGCTGGAGGGGGCCGTCTCCACGGGGGTCCCCGCCGGCACCCGGCTGGAGACGGCCGCGGTCCCGGTCTCGGACGGCACGGCGGTGCTGCGCCTCTCGGACACGATGGTCGGCGCCGACCCCGCCCAGCGCAATCTCGCCTGGGCGCAGTACGCGGCCACGATGCGGCAGCTGCCCGGGGTGGACGCGGTCTCCCTGTTCGTCGGCGGGAACCTCGTGGACGCCGAGAGCGACGCGGTGGGTGAGCGCCTGTCCTACCCGCAGGGGGCCGGCTACTCGGTGGTGTCCGTGGTGGTGCCGCTGGTGCTGCTGCACCAGCGGCAGGCCCTCCAGGCCGCCGACCCGGGGTCGGCCGAGCTGGAGCCGCTGGCCCAGCCCCAGGAGTTGCGCGTGCCGAGCGTCCCGTCCCGCTGGGACCGGATGGCGGTCTCGGCGGACTTCCGGACGGTGGCCGCGGTGGACGGCCGGGTGCTGGGGGTCTGGCGCGAGGGCGCGCTCACCACGTACACGGCGCGCGGGGAGCTGTCCGTGCCGAGCATGGACCCGCTGGGCTTCCTGTGGACCACACAGGGGCAGGAGGAGGACACCGAGGTGCTCGTGCTCGACACGAGCCGTCGGGGCGGCCGTCCGGAGAGCCTCTCGGTGCCATGGCTGGGGGACGAGCAGGTGGTGCAGGTGCGCATGTCACCCGACGGGGCCCGCGCCCTGGTGGTGCTGCGCGGTGGTGGCCGGGACCGCGTGGCCGTGGTCGGGGTGGTGCGCGGGCCCGGGGGTGAGCCGACCTCGCTCACCGAGCCGCGCCCCATCGCCCCGCAGGTGGGTGGGGTGCAGGACCTGGCCTGGATCGACGAGCACTCCGTGGCGCTGCTGGGCACGCCGGGCCCCGACGGCGAGCAGAAGGTGTGGCGCTCCGAGCTGGGCGGCTGGACCGAGCTGCAGGGCTCGGTGGACAACGCGGTGGCTGTGGCCGCCTACCCCGACGAGCGGGAGGACGGCCTGCTCGTGACCACCGAGGGGGGCCGCGTGCTCACCAAGGCGGGGGCCACCTGGTTCGTGGCCAACGTGGCCAGCGAGGTGGTGGTGCCGGGCCGCTGAGCGGGTGCCCGTCCACAGGAGTGGGCGCGGGGCCAGCAGCGGACGGTTCCTCTGCGGTCCGATGGGGTGGTGCACCCCGCGTGGCAGGAGCTCGGCGACCTCGTGGTGCCCCGGGCCTGCGGCGGCTGCGGGGCACCCGGCCACCGGTGGTGCCCGGGCTGCACCGACGAGCTCGCGGCGGCCGTGCACCCGGGGTGCGTGGTCGGTCACCTCGGTGGGGTGCCGGTGTGGGCCGGGGGCGACTACCGGGGCGCGCTGCGGGCGCTCGTCCGGGGGTACAAGGACGGCGGGCGCCGCGACCTGCGCCCGGTGCTGGCCCAGGTGGCCGTGGACCCGCTGCGGGCGGCGCTCGCGGCGGTGACCGCCGAGGGCGGGGGCCCTGCGGGGGAGCGGCCGGTGCTCGTGGTCCCCGCTCCCTCCCGGGCCCGGACGCGCCGGGCCCGGGGCGACGACCCGGTGTCCGACCTGGCCCGGGCTGCGGTGGCACGCCTCGGGGACGAGGGGGTGCAGGTGCGGCTGGTGCTGCGCACCCGCGGCGTGGCCCGGGACCAGTCGGGCCTCTCACGCACCGAGCGACGTCGAAACCTCGCCGGCCGCGTGGGCGTGCGTGACGGGGTGACGCTCCCCCGGGGCGCCGCCGTGCTGCTCCTCGACGACGTGGTGACCACCGGCGCCACCCTGGCGGCCTGCCGGGACGCCCTGCGGCAGACGGGCGTCCACCGCATCGGGGCAGTGTGCTGCGCCCGGGTGCCGTGACCGGAAAGCACCCCTTGTCCGGGGGACGGGGCCGACGTAGTGTTTCGTCATGGAGCCCCTGACAGGAGGGGGTGGTTGCGAGAACACGCCGTCCAGGTGAACCCGACCACCTCGCCCGGCCGCCACGGAGCGGCCCCACCTTCTGGAGGACTCATGCAGATCACCGTCACCGGCCGTCGCGCCCAGGTCACCGACCGCTTCCGCCGCCACCTGGACGAGAAGCTCGAGCAGCTCGCCCACATCGCCCCCGAGGTCACCTCGTGCGAGGTGCTGTGGAGCCACGAGCCGAACCCCCGCCGGGCCGACGGGGCCGAGCGCATCGAGATCACCTGCCGCGACAAGCGCACCGTGGTGCGTGCCGAGGCCGCAGCCGAGCGCGAGTACGAGGCCCTGGACGCCGCCCTGGCCAAGGTCACCGAGCGGCTGCGCCGCCTGAAGGACCGCCGCAAGGTGCACAAGGGCCGTCCCAAGGCGTCGGTGGCCGAGGCCACGGCGCCGCTGGAGCCCGTGGGCAACGGGGAGTCCCTCGTGGAGGAGGCCACCCGCCACCAGCGCGAGGCCGAGATGGTGGAGGCCGGCATCGACATCTCGATGCTGCCGAGCGACCCCGTGGTCGCCGGGCTGGGCGGCGACGCGAACTGCCCCATCAGCGTGCGCACCAAGGTGCACGAGGCCGAGCCGATGAGCCTGGACCAGGCGCTCGCGCACATGGAGCTCGTGGGCCACGACTTCTACCTGTACGTCGATGCCGAGACCGGCCGCCCGAGCGTGGTCTACCGGCGCCACGGGTGGAGCTACGGCGTGATCCACCTCGACACCCCCGCCGAGGACGCCGCCTCCGGGAAGGCGGCCGCGACCGACGCCGCGTGACGGCCTCCGGCGGCCTGCCACCTGCTCGGTGCGTGGCAGGCTGACCGGGTGACCACCCCGACCTCCCCCTCCCGCCGCCCGCAGCGTCTGTCGCTGCGGGCGGCGCGGCGCGTGGCCCTGCTCTCGCAGGGGTTCGGCCGCACCCGCCCGGCCACGGTGGGGCCGCCTCACCTGCTGGCCACGGCCCGGCGCACGGCCATCACCCAGATCGACTCGGTGAACGTCCTGGCCCGCAGCCAGTACCTGCCCTTCCTCGCTCGGTTGGGCCCATACGACACGGCGCTCCTCGACGGCCTGCGCGACGGCCGCGGCCCCTCCGGGCGCCGGACCCGCCACCGCCTCGTGGAGTACTGGGCCCACGAGGCCTCCTTGGTGCCGGTGGAGGACTGGCCGCTCTACGGCTTCCGCATGCGCCGGGCGCACAGCGACGCGTGGGGTGGAATGCGCGCCGTGGCCCGTGAGCACCCGGGGCTGGTGCAGCAGGTGCGCGAGGTGGTGGCGCAGCGCGGCCCGCTCCCGGCGACGGGAGTGGAGGCCGTGCTCGAGCACCGCGAGGAGGTGGGCCGGGAGCACTGGGGGTGGAACTGGTCGCTGGTCAAGGCCGCCTGCGAGCACCTCTTCTGGTCCGGCGAGCTCACCTCCGCCGGGCGGGGGCCGGCCTTCGAGCGCCGCTTCGCGCTGCCCGAGGCCGTGCTGCCGCCCGAGGTGGTGGCCGCCGGGCCGCTGGGGGAGCAGCCGCTGGACGAGGATGAGGCCTTCACACGGCTGGTCTCCCGGGCGGCCCGGGCCCACGGCATCGGCACCCTGCGGTGCCTGCGCGACTACGCCCGCCTCTCGGTGGCGCAGGCCGGTCCGGCCGTGGAGCGGCTGCTGGCCACCGGGGAGCTGCAGGAGGTGGAGGTGCCTGGGTGGTCCACCCCCTCGGCCCCGGTGTACCTGCACCGTGACGCCCCGCGCCCCCGGCCGGTGGGGGCCTGTGCGCTGCTCAGCCCGTTCGACCCGGTGGTCTGGCAGCGTGAGCGGGCCGAGGCGCTGTGGGGGCTGCGCTACCGCATCGAGATCTACACACCCGCGCCGCAACGGGTGCACGGCTACTACGTGCTGCCCTTCCTGCTGGGCGACGACCTCGTGGCGCGCGTGGACCTCAAGGCCGACCGCGCCGCCGGAGTGCTGCGTGCGCCCACCGTGCACACCGAGCCGCGCTGGGACCCGGCGATGGCGCCCGAGCTCGACGTTGCCCTGGCCGAGATGGCGGCCTGGCTCGGCCTGGTGCAGGTGGACCGGGCCGAGCCGGCGCCCAACCCCGTGGCCTGAGCGGCGTCGCCCCCTGGGTCCCGCGCCGGTGCCGCATCCCGAGAACCGCACCGGTGCGGTTCTCGGTAGGACACTGAACCGAGTTCCGCACCGGTGCGGAACTCGACAGTCGAGTTCAGCACCGGTGCGGTTCTGGGGGAGGTGCCCGGCCGAGATCAGCACCGGTGCGGAACGGGCCGGGCCTCAGCCCTCGAGGTCCTCCGGCAGCAGGTCGTAGAGCTCGTGGTCGACCACCGTGCCGTCACCGATGGGCTCCTGGCGCCGCGCGGTGCCGATGCGGTGGAAGCCCGCGGCCTCGATGGCGCGCCGCGAGCCCGTGTTGCCCGCCGCGTGGCGGATCGTGAGCCGTGCCAGGCCCATGCCTCCCGCTTCCCGCGGGGCGAGGGCGTGCCGGGTGAGCGCCTGGAGCGCGGCCGAGACCACACCGCGGCGGCGGGCGCCCGGGTGCACCCAGTAGCCGATCTCGTTGCGCTCGCCGATGCCCTGGACGTCGATCATGCCGAGCACCTGCCCGTCAGCGTCGCGCACCGCCCAGCCTACCCAGGAGCCGGTGAGGGCGCCCAGGGCCAGGCCGGCCGCGTACTCCCGCGCGTCGGTGGGGGAGTACTCCGCGTGGAACCGCCCGGTGCCGCCGAGCCAGCGCACGGTCTCGGGGTCGCGGCAGGCCTCCACCACGCGCGCCAGGTCGGCCTCGTCGGTGGTCAGGGCCGAGAGCGTGAGCACCTCGTCGCCCCGCGTCGATGCGGTGAGCTCGACCGGGTGCCGGCGCTGCTCCTCGGTGCGCCGGGCCTGCTCGGCGCGGTCGTCGCCGGCATCCAGGCGCCAGTCGACGAACCCGGGGCGGCGGTCAGATCCCTCGTCGGTCGCGCCGGCCTCTGACCCGGCCGCCCGGGCAGCCCGCACCCCCACCTGCCGGAAGCCGGCCTTCTGCAGCACGCGCATGGAGGCGTGGTTGTCGTCGTGCGTCACCGCGTCCACCTGCGTGCGGCCCAGGCCACCGTCGGCCACGGGGGCCATGACGTGCTCGATGAGCAGTTCCAGCGCCTCGCCGAGCACGCCCTTCCCGCGGTGGTCCACGTGGGTCCAGTACCCGATCTCCACTGCGTGCGGGGCGAAGCGGTCGGCCAGCTTCTGGGCGTTCACCCCGCCGAGCACCTGACCCTCGTGCTCGGTGCCCGGTGCGCCGACCACGCCCCACACCACGTCGGTGCCCTGCAGCATGCGCTCCCGGCGCTGCTGCACCCACCGTCGCGTGCCGTCGGCATCGGGCGTGTACTCCCCGAGCGACCCGCGGGCGAAGGCGTCGGCCAGGGCCGGCAGGTCCTCCTCGCGCCACTCGCGCAGCACCACGCGCTCGCCGGCCAGCGTGGGCGCGGTGAGCACGCGCGCGTCGCGGGCACGCGTGACGGCCGCCGGCCGTGGCGCGGGCGGGTTGGGGCGGTTGCCGCCCGTCGGGTCGGGCACCTCGGCGTCGTTGAGCAGCTCGAACAGGTACCCGTCCTGCAGGTCCTCCCGGCGGCCGCTGGAGGCCCGCTCGATGCCCACCAGCCCGAACCCGGCCCGCCGCAGCGCCTCGGCCGAGCCGCGGTTGCCGGCCTCGCACCCGGCCTCGAGGCGCGCGAGCCCCAGACCCCCCTCGGCCGTCGGGGTGAAGGCGTGGTCGGCCAGCGCCACCAGCGCGGCGTGGAGCAGCCCCCGCCCCCGGGCGTGGAGGTACAGCGAGTAGCCCACCGACGCCGCGCCGGGGCGGAAGGGGTGCCCCAGCCGGCCCAGCTGCACGTGCCCGCCCACGCGGTCGGTGGCCGGGTCCACGATCGCCCAGGCCACCATCTCGCCGGTGGCCATGCGGGTGCGCTGCCGGGTCAACCACGCGTCGTACCCGGCCTCGTCGGCCGGCGGCATCATGCCGGGCATGAAGCGGTCGCCCAGCGGGTCGGGTTCCGGGTCGGTCGGCCGGTCGCCCTCCTCCCAGGCGCGCAGCCGCACCGCCGGCAGCTCGCGTCCGGTCGCGTCCGTGCCGGAGGGCACGTCGAGGGTGGACGGCGTGTGCCAGGGGTGCCGCGGCTCGATGGGCTCGCCGGCCTCCCAGGTGCCGATCCACCCGTCGAAGGTCGCCCGCTCCTGCGGCATGAGGCCGGGCACGGCGTCGGAGAAGCGGTAGCCCAGCCGCCACCCGGTGCGGCGCGAGGCCCAGTTGCCCACGGCAGCCTTCCAGTGCAGCACCCGCAGCCCCCCGTGCTCGGTGGCCCAGCGCATCGCCATCGCCGCGGCGGGCACCATGAGGCCCCGGCCGCGGTGGTCGGGGTGCAGCACCAGGCCCATCTCGCCCACGCCGCCGCCGATGGGGCGCACCTCCACCTGGCCGGCGAAGACCCACTGCCCGGTCTCGTCGCGGGCGTCCACCGCCCACCCCATCACCCCCGAGGCGTCCCCGCCGGCGCGCAGCGCCCACCCCTCGTGCATGTGGCCCACCCACCAGGCGGCCGCGCCCTCGTCGTACGGCTGCGGCACGGTGGTCCAGTGCACGGTCACCGGGTCGTTGCTCGTGGCCACCACGGCGGGCACGTCGGCCGGCGTGTGCAGGCGCAGGCGCACGTCGCCGTCCACCAGCTCGGGGCAGGTGCGGGCGGCCACCTCGGCGGTGCTCTGCGGGGTGGGTTCGGGCGAGGGCGTGGCGGCGTCGGGCATGCGCACCATCCAACACCGGTGGTCCGGGGGCGGTCACGCCGGTTTCGCGCGGGCCGTCAACTAGGCTGTCCGGGCCGCTGGGGCGAGTGCTGACGCCCCACGGTGCCGAGCCGACCCGAGGAGACCTCCGTGCCGAAGATCATCGACCGCGTGCTGCGAGCGGGAGAGGGGCGCGTCCTGCGCCGTCTGCAGGGCACGGTCGATGCCGTGAACGCCCAGGAGGCCTCGGTGCAGGGGCTCACCGACGCCGAGCTGCGTGAGCAGACCGACCGCTTCAAGGCCCGCCTGGCCGACGGCGAGTCGCTCGACGCGCTGCTGCCCGAGGCCTTCGCCACCGTCCGCGAGGCGGCCGTACGTACCCTGGGCAAGCGTCACTTCGACGTGCAGATCATGGGTGGCGCGGCCCTGCACAACGGCTCGGTGGCCGAGATGCGCACCGGTGAGGGCAAGACGCTCGTGGCCACGCTGCCGAGCTATCTCAACGCGCTCACCGGCAAGGGCGTGCACGTCGTCACCGTGAACGACTACCTGGCCGAGTACCAGGCCGAGCTCATGGGCCGCGTGCACCGCTTCCTCGGGCTGGAGACCGGCGTGATCCTCTCGAAGCTCAACCCCGCGCAGCGCCGCGAGGAGTACGCCAAGGACATCACCTACGGCACCAACAACGAGTTCGGCTTCGACTACCTGCGCGACAACATGGCGTGGTCCACCGACGAGCTCGTGCAGCGCGGCCACCACTTCGCCATCGTCGACGAGGTGGACTCCATCCTCATCGACGAGGCCCGCACCCCGCTGATCATCTCCGGCCCCGGCGACCAGGCCACCAGCTGGTACTCCACCTTCGCCACCGTCGCCCAGATGCTCGAGAAGGGCACGGCCGCCGACCGCCTCAAGGGCATCGAGGCCACCGGCGACTACGAGGTCGACATCAAGAAGCGCACCGTGGGCGTGCTGGAGTCCGGCATCGAGAAGGTCGAGGACTACCTCGGCGTGCGCAACCTCTACGAGGCCCGCAACACGCCGCTCATCGGCTACCTGAACAACGCCATCAAGGCCAAGGAGCTGTTCACCAAGGACAAGGACTACGTCGTCATGGACGGCGAGGTCCACATCGTCGACGAGCACACCGGCCGCCTGCTGGCCGGCCGCCGCTACAACGACGGCATCCACCAGGCCATCGAGGCCAAGGAGAAGGTGGAGATCAAGCAGGAGAACCAGACCCTGGCCACGGTCACCCTGCAGAACTACTTCCGCATGTACGAGAAGCTCTCGGGCATGACCGGTACCGCCCAGACCGAGGCGGCCGAGCTGCACCAGATCTACAAGCTGGACGTGGTGCCGATCCCCACCAACCGGCCGATGCAGCGCCAGGACCGCTCGGACCTGGTCTTCCTCAACGCCAAGGGCAAGTTCGCCGCCGTGGTCGAGGACATCGTGGAGCGCCACCGCACGGGCCAGCCGGTGCTCGTGGGCACCACGAGCGTGAGCAAGTCGGAGTACCTCTCCGAGCAGCTCACGGCCCGCGGCGTGAAGCACGAGGTGCTCAACGCCAAGTACCACGAGCAGGAGGCGGCCATCGTCGCCGAGGCCGGCCGCAAGGGCGCGGTCACGGTGGCCACCAACATGGCCGGTCGAGGCACCGACATCATGCTCGGCGGCAGCCCGGAGTTCATGGCCGTGGCGGCCCTCAAGAAGCGTGGCCTGGACCCCGACGAGCAGCCGGAGGCCTACGAGGCGGCGTGGGACGAGGCGCTGGCCCAGGCCGAACGTGCCGTGAAGGCTGAGAACGAGGAGGTGCTCGCCCTCGGCGGCCTGTACGTGCTGGGCACCGAGCGCCACGACTCGCGCCGCATCGACAACCAGCTGCGCGGTCGCTCCGGCCGCCAGGGCGACCCGGGCGAGTCCCGCTTCTACCTGTCGCTCGAGGACGACCTCATGGTGCGCTTCAACTCGGGCCTCATGCAGCGCGCGATGGCGGGGGCCGATCCCTCGCAGCCGCTGGAGATGAACATGCTCACCAAGGCCATCGAGCGTGCGCAGACACAGGTGGAGAGCCAGAACTTCGAGTCGCGCAAGAACGTGCTCAAGTACGACGACGTGCTCAACCGCCAGCGCGAGGTCATCTACTCCGAGCGCAAGCGCGTGCTCGAGGGGGCCGACCTGGAGACCCAGGTGCGCCACTTCATCAACGACGTGGTGGTGGGCTACGTGCACGGTGCCACGGCCGAGGGCTACGCCGAGGACTGGGACTTCGACACCCTGTGGGGTGCCCTGGAGGAGCTCTACCCGGTGTCGCTCACGGTGGACGACGTGGTGGAGGCCGCCGGCGGCATCGGCGGGGTGGACGCCGGCCTGCTCATCGACGAGCTGACCAACGACGCCCAGCACGCCTACGACGACCGCGAGCGCGAGATGGGCGAGTCGGTCATGCGCCACCTGGAGCGCCGCGTGGTGCTGGGGGTGCTGGACCGCAAGTGGCGCGAGCACCTCTACGAGATGGACTACCTCAAGGAGGGCATCGGCCTGCGCTCGATGGCGCAGCGTGACCCGCTCGTGGAGTACCAGCGCGAGGGCTACCAGATGTTCGGCGTCATGGCCGACTCCATCAAGGAGGAGGCGGTGGCCGGGCTGTTCCACGTCGAGCCGTCGGCCGACGCGGTGGCCACGCTGGCCGCCGGGGAGCAGCGCCGCCAGCACGGCGGCGCGGTGGACGCCAACGAGGACCAGGCCCGTTGGCAGTACACGGCCCCCACCGCCGAGGGCACCGTGGAGCGCCGCACCGGTTCGGGCCCGCAGGGCAACCGCGCCCAGCGGCGCGCGGAGCAGCGCAACCGCTGACCGGCCGGGCGGACGACCAGCCCTTCGACGCAGGAGGACCCCGGTGCCCACCGGGGTCCTCCTGCGTGCCGGCCACCGGGTGGTGGTGCCCTGCCCGGGTGGGGCACCGCCGTGTCAGCCCATCTCCAGGACGGTGAGCAGCCAACGCCCGTCGAGCCCCTCCAAGCGCAGCGCCATGGCGCGCACCTGCTGGCGCACCACCACCACGGCCGAGACCTCCACGATGCCGTCACGGACGTGGCAGGCGCGGACGGTCCGCACGCCCACACCTCCGGTGGCCCGGCCCAGTCGTCGCGAGAGCGCGTTGCGGCGGGCCAGGCGGGTGAGCAGCTCGGGCGTCACCCACCGGCTCAGCTGCGTGGCGTCGCGGGAGCCCTCCATCACCTCCACGACCGTGCGGCTGAGGTGGGCCGCCCAGGGCAGGGCCGCCGGCAGGTCGTGGGTCGACGTGGGCTGGCGGTCGAAGAAGTCGACCTGCTGCGCCTCGGGACGGGCGGTCACCGCGCACCCCCCGTCCGCGGGGCGGGGGCCACCAGGCGGGTGCCGGCCAGCAGGAGGTTCGGGTCGTTCCCGATGACCTCGCGGTTGGCCTCGTACCAACGCGGCCACTCGTCGGCCACGGCGCGCGCCGAGGCCCTCGGTCCCAGGTGGCGCGCCGCGATCTCCCACAGGGTGTCGCCGGCCGCCACGGTGACGGCGGGGCGGGCCCGGGCGGGATCCGTGGGCGCCTCCGGCCCCGGGGTCGTGGGCGTGGCCGGCTCCTCGGGGGAGGGGAGTGCCCCGGGCGTCGCCGGGGGCGCCGGTTCGGCCGGGGCGCTCACGGGGGCCAGGAGGGAGAGGTCGAGGGGGTCGGGCGCGTCGCCGGCGTGGGCGTGGGCCGGCGTGGTGACCACCCCCAGGGTCATGGCCACCAGGGCGCCGCCGCCCCATGGCCCGAGGCGGTCCCGGAGCCGGCGCACTGCGGCGCCGGGACCACCCGGCAGCCCAGCGAGGGCCTCCAGGGCGAAGACGGCCGCCAGCCAGGCCACCACCACCGCCAGGGCCGTGCGCAGCACCCACGCAAGAGGCTCCGCCGGGTCGGGGGCGTTCCACACGCTGCTCGCCTGGGCCAGGGCCCGGTGCCCCACCGTCCACGCCGCGGCGCTGCACCCCAGGGCCACCCCCGCCGCCACCGCGTTCGCCGCGTCCCGCCGCAGCGCTCCCGGCCCACCCGCCGTCCGGTCGGTCCACTCCATCGTCGTCACCCGTCGTCGTGGGGGATTGCCCCCGTGAATGGTCGATGATGGCGAACATAGCCGTTTGGTGGGGTTTGGTGAAGGGTGATGTCGAAGGCTGTGGACAACGCTCGGGGTGTTCACCCGGCGCGCGTCGGTACGGTGGCCGCCATGACCTCGCGCTGGGACGACCTCTTCGCCGACCTCGAGGGGCAGATCGCCGCCCACCGTCGGGCGGAGCTCGAGGGCGAGGTGGCCGAGCGCGTGCGGGTGGAGCGGGCCCGCATCGGGCTCGGCGACCGGCTGGCGGCGCAGCTGGCGTCACGGGTCACGCTGCGCACCGTGGACGGTGGCCGAGTGGACGGCACCCTGCGGGGCGTCGGCGCCGACTGGGTGCGGCTGGGTCAGGGGCGCACCACGCTGCTGGTGCCGGTGGGCGCGGTGGTGACCGTCGCCGGGCTGGGGCCGCGCTCGCGGCCGGCCGAGGGCGACCCGGGGCGCCGCATCACGTGGGTGACGGTGCTCCGGGAGCTCTCCCGGGACCGGTTGCCGGTGCGGGTCTGCCTCACCACCGGCCACGTGATCGAGGGGCGCGTGGACCGCGTGATGTCCGACCACCTCGACCTGGCCGTGGGTCCGGACCCCCGGCAGCCGGCGGTGACCGAGACGGTGCCCTTCGCCGCGGTGTGCTGGGTGGGGGCCCGCGAGGACTGAGGGTCAGCCCTGGGGTGACTCCACCATCGCCCGGGTGGCGGCGTACTGGCGCTGGATGTACTTCTCCAGCTCGTCGAGCTCCACCCTCCACTGGCCACGTCCCCCCACCTTGATGGCGGGCAGCTCGCCGGAGCGCACCAGCGCGTAGGCCTGGCTCGCGGAGATGTCGAGGGTCTCGGCCACGTCGCTGAGGGCCATGAACCGCCGTGCCATCGCGTCTCCCGGGGTCGTCGGTGCGGGTGGTGGGGACCGGCCCTGTGGGTCCCGTCGTCCACAGGATCCGTGCGGATCCCTGACCGATCCGTGATGTGCCGTTCATCCTAGGACGGCACGGTCGGCGGCGGCGGAGTCCGTTCACAACAGGAGAGGTCGGTGGTGAGGGTGTTCGGCAGCAGCAGGCCGGTGTCCCAGGAGGAGACGGGGGCGACGGCGCCACGCAGTCCCGCGGCACAACGGCTGCGCAGGCCGCGGTGGACTGACGCGCGGCTGCTCGTGGGGACGGCCCTGGTCCTCACGGCCACGCTCACCGGTGCCTCCCTGCTGGGGCAGGACGACGGTCCGCGCCACTGGGTGGCTACCCGCGACCTGCCCACCGGGCACCAGCTGACCGCCGCGGACCTGCGCGCGGTCGACGGTGCCTCCCCGGAAGGCGTCTACCTCACCGGGGACCACCCGGTGGAGGGTGGTCAGGTGCTCCTCCACCCGGTGCGGGCGGGGGAGTTCGTGCCCGCCGAGGGCGTGGGGTCCGCCGGCGCGCTCGACCTGCGCCGCGTCTCCCTGGCCGTCTCGCCGGGCAGCGCCGCGATGCTGGCCCCCGGGACCCGGGTGGACCTCTGGGCCACGCCGGCCCCGGAGTCCGGGAGGAGCGAGCGCCCGAAGCCACGCCGCGCCCTGGCGGGGGCGGAGGTGGCCCGGGTCCACGCTCCGGACACCCGGCTCGCCGGGGGCAACCAGGCGGTGCCGGTGGACTTCCTCGTCCCCACCCGGGAGGTGGAGGAGGTGCTGCGCACCACGGCAGGCCGTGCGGAGCTCACCGCCGTACCGGTGGCGGGGTCGCCGGTGGCCGGGGAGGACTCGTGAGCGAGGACGTGCTGCTGGCCGTCGAGCCGCAGTGGGACCCGCCGCTGGCGGCCGTCCTGAGCCAGGTGCCCGGTGCCCGGGTGGTGCGCCGCTGCGTGGACGTGGCCGACCTCCTCGGCGTGGCCGAGGCCGGCACCGGCACCGTCGCCGTGGTGTCCGCGGGGCTGCGCGACATGGACCGTGAGTGCGTGGACGCCCTGCGGTCCGTGGAGGTCGTGGTGGTGGGGGTGCACGCGCCGCACGACGAGGCGGCCCAGCGTCGGCTGGCCCAGTGGGGGGTGTCGGTGTCGGCCGCGTGGACCGCGACGGTGGAGGAGTGGGCGGACGTCCTCGTGCGCGCCCGTGCCGCGGCCGCGCCGACCGAGGGCGGGGAGGAACAGCCCGAGCCGGAGCACGCCGCCGCGGGGGAGGGTGCCCCACCGGGTTCCGGGATCGAGCGACGGGGCGCGGTGGTGGCCGTCTGGGGGCCGCCCGGGGCTCCGGGGCGCACGACGGTCGCCCTGGAGCTCGCCGCCCGGCTCGGGACGGACCACGAGGTCCTCCTCGTGGACGGCGACACCCACGCCCCCGGGCTGGGCCAGCACCTCGCCCTGCTCGACGACGCCTCGGGTCTCGTGGCCGCGGCCCGCGCCGCCGACGAGGGGCGGCTCGACCTGCACGCCCTGGCCGGAGTGGCCCGCGAGCTGCGGCCCCGCCTGAGGGTGCTCACCGGCATCGGCCGGGCGGACCGCTGGCCCGAGGTCCGTGTGTCCGCGGCCCGGGCCGTGCTGGACGCCGGGCGGCTCCTGGCCGATGTCACGGTGGTCGACCTGGCATCGAGCCTCGAGGACGACGAGGTGCTCTCCTACGACACGCGGGCACCCCGGCGCAACGCGCTGGCGCTCACGGTCATCGAGGAGGCCGACCTTCTGGTGGTCGTGGGTGGGGCCGACGCGGTGGCCCTCCAGCGGCTGGTCCGCGGTGTGGACGCCCTGGACGCCGTGGCGAGCGGTACCCCGCAGGTGCTCGTGCTCAACCGGGCACGTCGTTCGGCCGCCCGGGAGGCCGAGCTGCGCACCACCGCCGAGCAGCACCTGGCGCGGGGCGTCGACCTCGTGCTGCCGGAGGACCGGTCCGTCGCCGACCGGGCCCTGCTGGCCGGGGAGCCGGTCTCGTGGCTGGCCCCGCGCAGCGCCCTGGGTCGGCAGCTGGGCCGCCTGGCGGAGCTGGTCTCCGAGCGCGTGCCACGATGACGCCATGAGCCGCACCCCACGCATCCGCGCCTTCGCCGCCGTCACCGCCGCCGAGCTCGCCACCCTCGCCGAGGGGGGAGCACTGGTGCCCGCCGCCGGCTGGCGCACGGTGGGCCAGCCCGGTGTGGAGCCCGCGGAGGAGGACGCCGAGGACGGCATGGACGCGGCGGCCGACGACGCCGCCGAGCGGGGTTGGCCGGTGGTGGTCCTCGCCGCCGACCTGGCCGGGGCCACCGGGCCGGGCAGCGAGGTCGAGGCGCGGCTGGCGGACGTCGCGGCCTTCCACCTCGGCGACGACGTGGTCTCGCAGGGGCGGATGACCGCCGAGGCGCCGTGGGAGCTCTCCTGGTACGACGCCGCCGAGGTCGACGAGGTGCGTCGCCTCCTGGGGTGACCTGCGTCGCACTCCCCGCGGCCTCCCGCGGGAGGTGGCGCGTGACACCATGGGATCGATGCCCCGTGCGGAACACCGCGGGGGCGCCCGACGTTCACCCCCGTGGAACGAAGACCCCCATCCCTCCGAAGGAGAACACATGGATGCCGTGACGCTGCCGCCCCAGGCCTACAACGAGCCGGTCAAGGACTACGCCCCCGGCAGCCCGGAGCGCGCCGAGCTCGAGGTCGCCCTCGCCGAGATCGCGAGCAACCCGGTCGACCTGCCGCACGTCATCGGCGGTGAGCGCGTCACCGGCTCCGGCGAGGAGATCAAGGTCGTGCAGCCGCACGCCCACGCCAAGGTGCTCGGCACCCTGCACGACGGCACCGCCGAGGACGCCAAGAAGGCCGTCGAGGCCGCCAAGGCCGCCGCCCCCGCGTGGCAGGCCCTGCCCTTCGACGAGCGCGCCGCCATCCTGCTCAGGGCCGCCGACCTGCTCACCGGCCCGTGGCGCGCCCGCATGAACGCCGCCACCATGCTCGGCCAGTCCAAGACCCCGCACCAGGCCGAGATCGAGTCCGCCTGCGAGATGGCCGACTTCTGGCGCTTCAACGTGCAGTTCGCCCGCGAGATCCTCGAGGAGCAGCCGCCGGTCAGCCCGAACGGCTCCTGGAACCGCACCGACTGGCGCCCGCTGGACGGCTTCGTCTACGCCGTGACGCCGTTCAACTTCACCGCCATCGCCGGCAACCTGCCCACCGCCCCGGCGCTCATGGGCAACACCGTGGTGTGGAAGCCGTCCATCACCCAGGCCCGCTCCGCCCAGCTCGTCATGGAGCTGCTGGAGGAGGCCGGCATGCCCGCCGGTGTCATCAACCTGGTGCACGGCACCGGCCCGGCCATCTCCGAGGTCGTCCTGGCCGACCCGGACTTCGCCGGCCTGCACTTCACCGGTTCCACCGCCACCTTCAAGGCGCTGTGGAAGCAGATCGGTGACAACATCGACACCTACCGCCAGTACCCGCGCATCGTCGGCGAGACCGGCGGCAAGGACTTCGTCCTGGCCCACCCGAGCGCCGACTCCGCCAAGGTCATCACCGCCCTTCTGCGTGGTGCCTTCGAGTACCAGGGCCAGAAGTGCTCCGCCGCCTCCCGCGCCTACATCCCGAAGTCGATGTGGGCCGAGATCAAGGACGAGGTGGCGCGCCGCACCGACGCCCTGCCGATGGGTGACGTCACCGACTTCTCCAACTTCATGGGCGCCGTCATCGACGACCGCGCGTTCGCCAAGCACAAGAAGGCGCTCGACGCCGCGCAGTCCGACTCCTCCGTGGAGATCGTGGCCGGTGGCACCTACGACGACTCGGTGGGCTACTTCGTCCGCCCGACCGTCGTCGTGGTCGAGGACCCGAAGCACGAGATGATGACCACCGAGTACTTCGGCCCGATCCTGGCCGTGTACGTCTACGAGGACGACGCCTTCGAGGACACCCTCGAGCTGGTGGCCAACACCACCGACTACGCCCTCACCGGCGCGGTGCTGTCCACGGACCGCTACGCCCTGGAGCAGGCCTCCAAGGCCCTGCGTTTCGCGGCCGGCAACTACTACGTCAACGACAAGCCCACCGGCGCCGTCGTCGGCCAGCAGCCCTTCGGTGGTTCCGGTGCGTCCGGCACCAACGACAAGGCCGGTTCCAAGCTGAACCTGCTGCGTTGGGTCTCCGCCCGTTCCATCAAGGAGACCTTCGACGCCCCGACCTCCGAGGCCTACCCCTACCAGGGCTGAGCCCCCTCGGCGGACGAGCGTCCGTGACCACGAAGGCCCCCCCGGGAGACCGGGGGGCCTTCGTCGTGCGCGGGGCCCGTGCGGCGGGCGCCGGCGCAGGGACGGCCTCAGTGGGTGGCGAGCCAGTCCTTGGAGGCGCGCTCCTCCATGCCGATGACCTTGCCGACGTACGGCTCTGCCTGCTTCTCGATCTGGCCGCCGAGGAAGGGCACCTTCACGGTGAACTCCCCGGTGGTCACGAAGTCGGTCTGCTCGCCCCTGGGCTCCAGGCGCAGGTCGGCCTCGAGGCGGGCCGGGGCCCCGGCGGCGGTGACCACGAGGCGGCCGGTGCGCGTCCCGTCGGCGGCCGGGGCGTCCCACACCTGCTCCTCGGTGAGGGTCACGCCGTTGCCCACGAGGCGACGGGCGGCCTGCGGCAGGCGGTCGGTGGCCATGGTGCGCGTGGTGCGGATGACGGGCCCGGGGCCGTCGGTGGAGACGTCCACGGTGTGCTCCAGGGCGCCGGTGCGGCGGATCTTGTCGGCCACGTACTCGGGGTCGGCCACCATGGCCATCACGCGGTCGACGTCGGCGGGCAGGGTGAAACGGTGGTCGATCCTCACGGGGGTCCTCCTGGGTCGGGTGCGCCCACGCTAGTCGGTGGGTGCCCCGGTGAGCGCCTCGGTGACGCGCCGGCACGACGTGGTGAGCTGCTTGGCCGCACGCAGGGCGCCGATCGGCTGCGCGACCGGTCCGTCACCCCGCGGGCTCGCGGCCCGGTGCCGCAGCGAGACCTCCACGAGGTCCTCGGCGAAGGCGTGCAGGGCGCCCGCCAGGTCGAGGCAGGCGGCGGCCCCCGCCGGGTGCTCGCCGGCCCCCTGAAGCCCGTGGGCGGTACGCACCAGCCGGGCCGCGGTGGCACGCACCGAGGCGAGGTCGGCGCGCCCGTGGTCGCCGACCACCCACGCCGGGGGAGCGGCGCCGGGGTCCGTGGGCGGCCCGAGCAGCTGCTCGCACACCGCCAGCAGGGCGTCGTCGAGAGCGGCCTGAGCCGACGGGCTGCCCACCCAGGGGTGCACCTCGAGCAGGGCGCCGGCGAGGTCCGCGACCCGCGCCGAGGGGGCGGTCCGGTGGGGGGCCGCGAGGGCGCTCGGCGAGGCTTCGGAGGGGCCGGCAGGGGGCGGCGTGGGAACGACCATGGGGGGAGGCTAGGGCAGTCGGGCGCGCCGGCGTCGGGGCCTGTGCACAGGCCCGGGGCCCGGGACTAGAGTCATCCCGGGACCGCGGAGTGCCGGTTCCAGGTCACGTCACGGAACGAGGATGATTCACCCATGACCAGCCAGTCCGACATGTCGCCCCGGGGAGGGGCTTCGGCGGCCGAGAAGCAGTCGAAGCAGTCCGCACGGGCCCGCGAGGAACGCGTCGCCGAGGCGCGGACCCGGGCCGAGCAGGCGGACGGCCTCCTCACCGGTGACGTGCTGGACCACTACTGGAAGCGCGTCTACGACGCGGACGTCGCGAGCCGCTCGGTGGACGAGCTCGTCGACATCCCCACCCAGCACCTCGAGGCCGCGCACCGCCGCGCCGACGGCGAGGACGTGGTGGTGTTGCGCCACCTCCCGGAGAACCTCGGCGTGCAGGTGGTGACGGGCGACCGTCCCTTCCTGGTGGACTCCGTCATCCACGAGCTGCACCGCCTGGGCTGGGACGTCATGGGTGTGCTCCACCCGCAGCTGGTGGTGCGCCGCTCCGCCGAGGGCGTGCTCGAGGCCATGCAGGTCTGGACCCCGGAGCACGAGCTCGCCGACGGCGAGGTCGTGGAGTCGTGGATGAACATCACCGTGCGCCCGGCCACCGCCTCGGCCGACGTGGACGCCATCGCCGAGAACCTGCAGCGCGTCCTGGAGGACGTGCGCGTGGCGGTGGAGGACTGGACGCCGATGCGGGCCGAGCTCGAGCGCCTGGCCGAGTCGTTCCGCTCCGCCCCGCCGGCGACCGTGGACCCGGCCGAGGCCACGCAGGCCGCCGAGCTGCTCAGCTGGCTGGCCGACGACCACTTCACCCTGCTGGGCATCCGCGAGTACGCGCTCGCCGAGGTCGACGGCGAGCTCGGCCTGCGTGCGGAGCCGGGCTCCGGCCTGGGCATCCTGCGCGGCGACCGTGCGCTCTCGCACGACGTCACCACGATGCGCCCCGAGGCCCGCGAGACCGCGCGCGAGCCCCGCCCGGTGACCGTCACCAAGGCCAACAGCCGCGCCACCGTGCACCGCGACGCCCACCTGGACTACGTGGGCGTGCGCACCTTCGACGAGGCCGGCACCGTGGTGGGCGAGATCCGCATCCTGGGCCTGCTCACCTCCTCGGCCTACTCCGCGTCGGTGCGCGACATCCCGGTGGTGCGCGACAAGGCCGAGGCGATCATGGAGCGCTCCGGCTTCGGCAGCACCAGCCACTCGGGCAAGGACCTGCTGGCCGTCCTGGAGAACCTGCCCCGCGACGACGTCTTCCAGGCGTCCGCCGGGGAGCTCGACGCCATCGCACACGAGGTCCTGTGGATCCGCTCGAGCCGTCGCCCGTCGGTCATCCTGCGCCGCGACGAGTTCGGCCGCTACGTCACCCTGCTGGTGTACGTGCCGCGCGACCGCTACAACACCCAGGTGCGCTCGGCCATGACCGACGCCCTGCGCACCTACTTCGACACCGAGCTCGTCGACTTCACCGCCACGGTGACCGGCGAGGCCATGGCGCGCCTGCGCTTCGTCGTGCGCCTGCCCTCCGGGCAGGACTTCGGCGACATCGACACCGAGACCCTGGAGCGAGACTTGCTGGAGGCCACCCAGACCTGGGACGAGAAGGTCACCCACATCAGCGAGACCAACGGCATCGACGACGGGGGCCTGCTGCACCGTCTGGCCGCCCTGCCGCAGTCCTACAAGGAGGACTTCGCCCCCGAGGTGGCGCTGGCCGACCTCGGGCGCCTGGAGGGCCTGGGCGAGGACGACGTGGCGGTGCACCTCTACCGTGACGAGTCCTCCGAGGCCGCCGACACCGACCGACGCCTCAAGGTGTACCGCAGCGGCCCGGCCACCCTGTCGGACCTGCTGCCGGTCTTCACCGACTTCGGCCTCGAGGTCATCGACGAGCGCCCCTACCACCTGCGCGACGACGCTGCCGCCACCCGCATCTACGACTTCGGCCTGCGGGCCGCGTCGGCCGAGTTGTGGGAGGGCGCCGAGGGCGACGCCGAGGCCGTGGCCCAGCGCTTCGAGGAGACCTTCAGCGCCACCTGGAGCGGTGCCGCGGAGTCCGACCTGCTCAACGCCCTGAGCCTCACCGCCGGCCTCTCCTGGCGCCAGGTGGTCATCCTGCGCACCTACGCCCGGTACCTGCGCCAGGCCGGCTCGCACTTCTCGCTGCCCTACATCGAGGGCGCGATGACGGCCAACCCGAAGGTGGCCCGCGCCTTCGTGGAGGCCTTCGAGGCCCGCTTCGACCCCGCCCGCGAGGGGAGCGTCGAGGAGCGCCGCGAGGTCTCCGAGGAGTCGCTCACCGAGCTCGGCCGCCTGCTGGACGACGTGGCCTCGCTCGACCACGACCGCATCATCCGCGGGCTGGTGGAGGTGCTGCGCGGCACCCTGCGCACCAACTTCTACGTCGCCGACGCCGAGGGCGAGCCCAAGCCGTTCGTCTCGCTCAAGCTGAGCCCGCGCGACATCGAGCTGCTGCCGCAGCCGCGCCCGATGTTCGAGATCTGGGTCTACGGACCGTCCGTCGAGGGCGTGCACCTGCGCTTCGGCACGGTGGCCCGTGGTGGCCTGCGCTGGTCGGACCGCCGGGAGGACTTCCGCACCGAGGTGCTCGGCCTGGTCAAGGCGCAGATGGTGAAGAACGCCGTCATCGTGCCCACCGGCTCCAAGGGCGGCTTCTTCGCCAAGCAGCTGCCGGACCCGGCCGTCGACCGCGGCGCCTGGGTGGAGGAGGGCAAGCGTGCCTACACGCGCTTCATCTCCGGCATGCTCGACGTGACCGACAACCTCGTCGAGGGCGAGGTCGTGCCGGCCCGCGACGTGGTGCGCCACGACGAGGACGACACCTACCTCGTGGTCGCCGCCGACAAGGGCACCGCGGCCTTCTCCGACCTGGCCAACTCGGTCTCCGAGGCCTACGGCTTCTGGCTGGGTGACGCCTTCGCCTCCGGTGGCTCCGCCGGCTACGACCACAAGGCCATGGGCATCACGGCCCGCGGTGCCTGGGAGTCGGTCAAGCGCCACTTCCGCGAGATGGGCCACGACACCCAGACCGAGGACTTCACGGTGGTGGGCATCGGCGACATGGGTGGTGACGTGTTCGGCAACGGCATGCTCCGCTCCGAGCACATCCGCCTCGTGGGTGCCTTCAACCACCTGCACGTCTTCGTGGACCCGACCCCGGACGCCGCGGCCACCTTCGCCGAGCGCAAGCGCCTCTTCGAGACGCCCGGCACCACGTGGATGGACTTCGACCCCGAGCTCATCAGCGAGGGCGGCGGCGTCTTCGAGCGCTCGGCCAAGAGCGTGCCGGTGAGCCCCCAGATGCGGGAGGCCCTGGGGCTGGACGAGGGCGTGGACCAGCTCACCCCCAACGAGCTCATCAGCGCCCTGCTCAAGGCGCCGGTCGACCTCATCTGGAACGGCGGCGTGGGCACCTACGTCAAGGCCACCGCCGAGACCGACCTCGAGGTGGGCGACCGCGCCAACGACGCGCTGCGCGTCAACGGTTCGGAGCTGCGCGCCAAGGTCGTGGGCGAGGGCGGCAACCTCGGCGCCACACAGCTGGGACGCATCGAGGCGGCCCAGCACGGGGTGCGCATCAACACCGACGCCATCGACAACTCCGCCGGTGTGGCCTCCTCCGACCAGGAGGTCAACATCAAGATCCCGCTCAACGAGCTGGTGCGCCGCGGCGACCTGGGTCTGGAGGAGCGCAACGCCTTCCTCGAGTCCATGACTGACGAGGTGGCCCGCATCGTGCTGCGGGACAACTACGAGCAGAACGTGCTGCTGGGCAACGCTCGCGCCCGTCAGGACTCCATGGCCCCGGTGCACCAGCGCCTCATGAAGTTCCTGGAGCAGAACGCCGGCCTGGACCGCCAGCTGGAGTTCCTGCCCTCCACCAAGGAGATGGCGCGCCGCATCGAGGCCGGGCAGGGCCTCACCTCGCCGGAGTTCTCCGTGTTGGTGGCCTACGCCAAGCTGCACCTCAAGGACGCCCTGCTGGACAGCTCGCTGCCCGACGAGGAGTGGTTCACCTCCACGCTGCTGGACTACCTGCCGGCGCCGATGAAGGAGCACTACGCCGACCAGCTGCTGGAGCACCCGCTGCGCCGCGAGATCATCGTCAACTCGGTGGTCAACTCGATGGTGAACCGCGGCGGCATCACGTTCGCCTTCCGAGCCCTCGAGGAGACCGGTGCCCAGCCCGACCACGTCGCCCGTGCCTACGTGGTGGCGCGCGAGGTCTTCGACCTCAAGGGCTTCGTGGAGCAGGTGGAGGCGCTGGACAACAAGGTGCCCACCGAGGCCCAGACCGCCATGTACCTGGAGTTCCGCCGCCTGCTGGACCGCGCCATGCGCTGGTTCGTCAGCTCGCGCCCGGCCTCCATGGACATCGGCGCCGAGATCGAGCGGTTCCGCGCGTCGGTGGCGGCCGTCGGTCCCAAGGTGCCCGAGATGCTCAAGGGCGAGGAGGCCGCCCGCTACGCGGCCTTCCGCGACCGCCTGGTGGAGCAGGGCGTTCCGGAGGAGCTCGCCGGCACCACCGCGGCCCTGCTGGACGTCTACTCGCTGCTGGACGTGGTGACCCTGGCCGATGAGAACGGCGGCGACGTGGAGGACCTCACCCGCGTCTACTTCGTGGCCAGCGAGCAGTTCGGCTTCGACCGCCTGCTCAACGAGGTGGCCGCCCTGCCGCAGGACGACCGGTGGGGCTCCCTGGCCCGCGGCGCGCTGCGCGACGACCTCTACGGCGTGCACCGCGACCTCGTCCGGGTCATCACGGCCGGTCAGCCCGACGGCACCCCCGAGGAGCGGGTGTCGGCCTGGGCGGAGCGCAACGCGCACACCATCGAGCGCACCGAGGCGATGCTGCAGGACGTGCGCGCCATCGACGAGCCGGGCGTGGCCCCGCTCAACGTGGCCGTGCGCACCCTGCGCTCGGTGGTCCACCTGGGCGCCAGCGCCTGACGGACGCATCACACAGCGGAACGCCCGCC
>NZ_JBHLVH010000010.1:90476-94944 GCF_042433515.1 Kytococcus schroeteri
GTGGCGGGCGTTCCGCTGTGTTCGGGAGGGGCGGCGGGGGGAGTGGTTCCCGGTCGGCCGCCCGGAGGGGCGTCAGCTGGCGCGGCGGGCGCGGGCGTTGCGGCGCTTCAGGGCGCGGCGCTCGTCCTCGGAGAGCCCACCCCAGACGCCGGCGTCCTGACCGGTCTCGAGGGCCCACTGCAGGCAGGTCTCGGTCACCTCGCAGCGTGCGCACACCTTCTTGGCCTTCTCGATCTGCTCGATGGCCGGGCCCGTGTTCCCGATGGGGAAGAACAGTTCCGGGTCCTCGTCGAGACAGGCCGCCTTGCTTCGCCAGTCCATGTCCAACCTTTCGAGAACACCGTGTGAGGGTGCGTGTCGCCGAATCGTCCGGGTGCGGGACCGAGCACGGACCGTGGGGGCCGTCCTGTGGGGCCGATCGCCGACAGTGCCGGATCACCTGGTGCCCATCCTCACAGTCGGATCGACGCGTGGCAAGGGATTCCGGGTCACGTCACACGATGCGACGGCTGCGGGTTCCTCATTCCGGCGATGCCGAAAAGACGGTGGGCGCACGAGAGCCCCGGCGTGAACCGGGGCTCTCGTGAAGTGGTGCGCCAACAGGGACTCGAACCCCGAACCCGCTGATTAAGAGTCAGCTGCTCTGCCAATTGAGCTATTGGCGCAACGGAGGAGTACATTACACACACCTCCCGTGAAACGCAAAATCAGCATGGTGGTGCGGAGTCTGCGGAGGGGAGTGGCGCAGTTCATGGCCCCCTGACCGGCGCTGCGGCCTGCACGCGGGCGCCCGGCGGGGCAGGATGGGAGGGCACCGTGACCGCACACTTCCCCGAGGACCCGCATGAGCCCTTCCGAAGACGACCTCTGGACCACCTCCCGGCCGGCGCACGAGCTGGAGGAGCAGGTGGCCCGTGACCGCGCGGCCCGTCGCCGTGAGCAGGTGGCCGACTGGACGCAGGACGACCCTGCGGGTGAGCGGGGCGGGGAGGGACGGACCTCCCGCCCCGAGGCCTCGACGGCCACCGGCGACGAGCCGCAGGCCGCCCCCGCCGGAGCCAGCCACGCCGTGCGCACCGCCGGCGAGGAGGGGCGGGCCGACACCCGCGGGCACGGCAACGCGGCCGACCGCCGCGGCGGCGAGGAGCTCAACACCCCGCTGGGCAGCCACGAGCCGGAGACCCGCAGCAAGGACCTCGGTGGCGACGGCTGGAAGCTCGTGGGGCGCCGGGCGCTGCACTCCTTCGGCGAGGACAAGTGCACCGACCTGGCCGCCGGTCTGACCTACTACGCGGTGCTCTCGATCTTCCCGGCCCTCATCGCGCTGGTCTCCCTGCTCGGTGTGTTCGGCCAGGGCGAGACGACCACGCAGGAGTTCATCGGCATCGCCGAGCAGGTGGGCGCCCCGGAGAACGCCACCAGCTTCCTGGAGACCTTCATCAGCGAGCAGCAGAAGACCGCTGGGGCGGGCCTGGGCCTCGTCGTCGGTCTGCTGGGTGCCCTGTGGTCGGCCTCCAACTACGTCAACGCCTTCAGCCGCACCATGAACTCGATCTACGAGGTCAAGGAGGGCCGCCCGTTCTACGTGGTGCGCCCGCTGATGGTGGGCCTCACCGCCGTGGTGCTGCTCGGCATCGTGGCCATCGGCCTGTCGTTCGTGCTCACCGGCCCCCTGGCCGAGGCCGTCCTGGGCCGCGTGGGCCTGGGCGACACCGCCATCACGGTCTGGAACTGGGCCAAGTGGCCGGTGGCGGCCCTGGTGGTCATCCTGCTCATCCGCCTGCTCTTCTGGGCCACCCCCAACGTCAAGCTCCCCAACCGCCTGCTCACGCCCGGTGCCGTCCTGGCCTTCGTGGTGTGGGTGCTGGCCACCGCGGCCTTCGGCCTGTACATCGCCTTCGCCGGCAACTACGACGCCACCTACGGCGCCATGGCCGGTGTGATCATCTTCCTGCTGTGGCTCTGGCTCACCAACACGGTGGTCCTGCTCGGCGCCGAGGTGGACGCCGCGGTGATCCGGGTGCGCAACCTCGCCGACGGCGCGCAGGTGGAGGACGAGTTCGACCTGCCGGTGCGGTCCGAGAAGGCCATCGCCAAGGCCGAGAAGAAGTACGACGCCCTCATCGAGGACTCGCGCGAGTACCGCCTCGCGCACATCCGCTGAGCGAGCCCGCCCACGAGGGCCCGCCGTCCCGCACCGGGAGGGCGGGCCCTCGTCGTGCCGGGGGAGTGGGGTGGCCAGGTCGCGCCGGTGCACGAGGAAGGCCCGGGATCCTGAGGATCCCGGGCCTTCCCGATGGGGTGAGCGACGGGACTTGAACCCGCGACCACCGCGACCACAACGCGGTGCTCTACCAGCTGAGCTACGCCCACCATCGCGTGATTCCGGCACCGCAGCGCCGGACAGCGGGGAACATCCTAACCCCTGTTGGGCAGTGCTCGTGCACCGAGGCCCCGTGGCGTCCTCCACGGCGCACCGGGCCGGGGTTCACGAGCCGAGGGCGTGGCGCGCGGCCACCTCCCGGGCCTCGTCGGTGGAGGGCCCGGGGGCGGCCACGAAGACGGCCTCCCGGTAGTAGGCCAGCTCGGCGATCGACTCGCGGATGTCGGCCAGGGCGCGGTGGCCGCCGGCCTTCTCCGGGGCGTTGAACCAGGCCCGCGGGTACCACCGGCGCGAGAGCTCCTTGATCGACGACACGTCGATGAGGCGGTAGTGCAGGAAGGCGTCCAGCTCGGGCATCTCGGCGGCGATGAAGCGGCGGTCGGTGGCGATGGAGTTGCCGGCCAACGGGGCCTTGCCCGCCTCGGGCACCCAGGTGCGCACGTACTCCATGACCAGCCGCTCGGCCTCGGCGGCGGAGACACCGTGTTCGATCTCCTCCAGCAGGCCGCTGTCGGTGTGCATCCTGCGCACCACGGGGTTGAGCTCCTCGAGCACGCCGAGGTCCTCGGGTCGGATGACCACCTGCACGCCCTCCCCGAGCACGTTGAGCTCGAAGTCGGTGACCAGGGCGGCGATCTCCACCAGCACGTCGTGGCGCTCCAGGCCCGTCATCTCGCAGTCCACCCACACGATGCGGTCGGTGAGGGAACGGTGGTTGCCCGACGGGTTGGGGCGCTCGGCGGCGCCGGCCGCGGGGCCGGTGGGGGCGGGGGAGGTCGCGTCAGTGGTCACCCGTCCAGCGTAGCGAGGGGCTCCCGGCGGGCCGCCTAGCCTGTGCCCATGCCGTACACGCCGTACACCCAGCCCCCTGCCCGTGACTGGCCCGCCACCATCGCGCTGGGGAGTGTGCTGGTGGTGCTCTTCGGCATCGGGGCGCTGGTCATGGCGCTCACCCTCGGTCTGCAGTTCGGCGAGGTGGCGCTGCCGCTCATGGTGCTGCTGGCCGCCGTGCCGCTGTGCATCGTGGTGCCGGTGTTCCTGTGGCTGGACTCCTTCGAGCGCGAGCCCACGTGGCTGCTCCTGCTGGCCCTCGGGTGGGGGGCCGTGGTGGCCACCGGGTTCGCCCTGGTGGTCAACGAGATCGGCTACGCGGTGGCCTCGCTGTTGGCCCTGTCGGCCGACGCGGTGACGGCCGTGGTGGTGGCGCCGCTGGCCGAGGAGTCGCTCAAGGGCCTGTTCCTGCTGGGTCTGCTGTGGTTCCGGCCGCGGGCCATCGACGGCGTGCTCGACGGCATCGTCTATGCCGGGGTGGTCGCAGCCGGCTTCGCGTTCATGGAGAACATCGTCTACTTCGCCACCGCGGTGGCCGAGGAGGGCACGGCCGGGCTCACGGCCACCTTCGTGGTGCGTGGTCTGGTGAGCCCCTTCGCGCACCCGCTCTTCACCGCTTGCACCGGCGCGGCCGTGGGGCGCGCCGTGCTCTCCCGGGAGGAGGGCTGGCGTATCGCGTGGCCGGTCTTCGGCTGGTGCGCGGCGGTGCTGCTGCACGGCATCTGGAACCTCGCCATCGTCTTCCCGGCGGGGTGGGTCCTCGTCTACCTGTTCTTCGAGGTGCCGGTGTTCGTGGCCTTCCTCGTCTTCGTCCTCTGGCTGCGCCGCCGCGAGCTGCGCACCATCGCCACCCACCTGCAGCCCTACGTGGACCACCGGCAGGTGACCTCCTTCGAGGCCCGGATGGTGGGCGACCCGTCCGAGCGGGGGCGGGCGGTGGCCTGGGCCGGGGAGCGCGCCGGCGGCCAGGGCCGGCGGGCGATGAAGGACTTCCAGCGCACCGCCACCCGGCTGGCCCACGTCCGCGCACGCCTGGACCGGGCGCACCACCGCAGCGGTCCGCTGGGCACGCGGCCGACGCGCACCTGGGAGGCCCGGGAGCTCCACGAGCAGCGGGTGCTGTTGGAGCGGCTCGCCGAGCAGCGGCGGCGCTTCGCCGGGGCCTGAGGGGCGCCGGCGGCACGGCCTAGATGTGATGTCCAGGGACGTTGTTGCGTGACTCGCTGACAGGTGAAGGCCTCCTGTTGCGAGAGT
>NZ_JBHLVH010000011.1:0-106320 GCF_042433515.1 Kytococcus schroeteri
TCTCGAGCACCTCCCCGCTGCCCGACGTGGAGCACGGCGGCGAGGCCTACGAGCAGCTCGCCGGCGGCGGGCGCCCGGGCGAGGGGCACTCTCTGGTCTACCAGCGCCTGTGGAACCCCACCGTCGCCCGGTTCGAGGACGCCCTGGCGGAGCTGGAGCACACCGACGAGGCGGTCGCCTTCGCCTCGGGCATGGCCGCGGTGAGCGCCTCGCTGCTGGCCTGCGTGGCCGCTGGCACGCCCCACGTGGTGGCCGTGCGGCCGCTCTACGGCGGCACCGACCACGTCCTGGGCACCGGCCTGCTGGGCACCGAGGTGACCTGGGCCGAGCCGCACGAGGTGGCCGAGGCCGTCACCGACCGCACCGGGCTGGTGATCTGCGAGACGCCCGGCAACCCCACGCTCGACCTGGTGGACCTGCAGGCCGTGGTGGCCGCCGCCGGCGACGTGCCGGTGCTGGTGGACAACACCTTTGCCACCCCGGTGCTGCAGAACCCCGCCGACCACGGCGTGACCCTGGTGCTGCACTCGCTCACCAAGGCCATCGGCGGCCACGGCGACCTGCTGGGCGGAGCCGTGGCGTGCACGTCCGAGTGGGCGGTCCGCCTGCGCCAGGTGCGCGCAGTGACCGGCGGGCTGCTGGCCCCGCAGGTGGCCTACACGGCGCACCGCGGGCTGCAGACGCTGCCGGTGCGTGTGGAGGCGGCGACCCGCACCGCGCAGGAGGTGGCCGCGTGGCTGGCCGGGCAGCCCCAGGTGGCCGAGGTGCTCTACCCGGGCCTGGCCACCGGTGCCGATGCCGAGCTGGTGGCCCGGCAGATGCGCGGCCCCGGCTCGATGCTCGCCTTCCGTCTGGCCGGCGGGTACGACGCCGCCTCGGCCACGGCGCAGGCCTGCCGCATGATCGTGCACGCGGTGAGCCTGGGCGGGGTGGACACCCTGGTGCAGCACCCCGCGGCCCTCACCCACCGCCCGGTGCCGCCGGACGCCCGCCCCGCCGCGGACGTGCTGCGGCTGTCGGTGGGGCTGGAGTCGTCGGCGGCGATCATCGCCGACCTCGAGCAGGCGCTGGCGCAGGCCTGAGGCTCACGCCTCCAGCCGGTCGGCGTTGGCGGTGTGCGCGTCCCTGGCGTACGCCGCCAAGCCCTCGGCCACGTCCTCGTAGGTCTGCCGGAAGCGCGGGTCGCTGACGTACAGCTCGCCCAGGCCGCGGTGAATCTGCGGGGTGCACTCGTAGAACCAGCGCGTGATGTGCTGGCGGTGGGCCTCGGCGGCGCCCATGGCGCGCTGCGAGGTGGCGGGCTCACCGGCCCGCATCACCGAGGCGAGGTCGGCCAGCAGCTGATCGGCCTCGGTCTTGATGGCCTCCCAGTCGGCCTTCTCGTAGCGCCGCGTGCGCTGCTGGGACTCGGCCCACTGCGGGCTGTCGCCCCAGCGCCGCTCGGACTCGGCCTGGTAGTCGTCCAGGTTGTCGGCGAAGGAGTCGCCGAAGATCTCGCGCTGCTCGGCCCGGCTGATGCGGTAGCCGTGGTTCTCGGTCTCCTGCGGGTGGGTGTTCATCTCGGCCTCCAGTGCCGTGTCGATGGCGTCGAGCAACCCGGTCAGCTGCTCGACCTGTCGGATGACCGCCTCGCGACGCTCCCGCAGCCGGTCGGCGACGCCGCCCCCGTCGGCCACCTGCGCGATCTCCTCCAGGGAGAGGCCCAGGCGCCGCAGGAACACGACCCGCTCGAGGCGGGCCACGTCATCGGCCGTGTACAGCCGGTAGCCGGACCACGACCGGTGCGAGGCACCGGCGAGGCCCACCTGGTCGTAGTGGTGCAGGGTGCGCACCGTCACGCCGAGGTGCTCGGCCACCTGGCCGACCGTCAGGTCGTCGGAATCGGTCATGGCCACCACTGCACCGCCTCACGTCGCGTCAGGGTCAAGTGTGGACCGGCGAGGGTCAGTCCGGAGGTGGCGGCAGGCCACCCGTCCCGGCGGCGGGGCGCGGGGCGGCACGGGAAACCGCCCGCCGCACGGGAAAGGTGCCGGCTGCACAGGAAATTTCCCGTGCGGCCAGCACCTTTCCCGTGCCCGGCGAGCCTTCCCGTGTGGGAAGCCGGACTAGCGGGGCGGATGCGGGCAGGGAGCCCGCCCGGCCGGTCAGGACTTCTTGCGGGTGCCTGCCTTCACGGTGCGGGTGGTGGTGGAGGCCGGCTTCTTGCGCGCGGTCGACTTCCCGGACGACTTGGACGCCGCCTTGCGCACCGGCTTCTTCTTCGGCCCCTCGGCACGCTTCTGCGCGAGCAGCTCGAAGGCCTGCAGCTCCGAGACGTCCTCCGGCCGCATGGAGCGCGGCACGGTCACGTTCGTCTCGCTGTCGGTGATGTAGGGCCCGAAGCGCCCGTCCTTGATGACGACCTTCTTGCCCGAGACCGGGTCCTCGGCGAACTCCGCGAGCGGCGGGTTGGCCGCCGAGCGCCCGCGCCGCTTGGGCTCGGCGTAGATCCTCAGCGCCTCCTCGAGGGTGACGGTGAAGATCTGCTCCTCGCTGGCCAGCGAGCGCGAGTCCGTGCCCTTCTTGAGGTACGGCCCGTAGCGCCCGTTCTGCGCGGTGATCTCGGCGCCGGACTCCGGGTCCGCGCCCACCACCCGCGGCAGCGAGAGGATCCTCAGGGCGTCCTCGAGCGTCACCGTCCGCACGTCCATGGAGGTCAGCAGCGAGCCGGTCCGCGGCTTCACCAGGTCCTTGCCACGGCCGGTGGTCTTCTTGCCCTCGGCCTCGAAGCGCGCCACGTCCTCGTCGGTGAACACCTCGGACACGTACGGGCCGTAGCGGCCCGTCTTGGCCACCACGTCGCGACCCGTCTCCGGGTCCTGCCCGAGCACCCGCCCGTCGGAGGCCGCCTCCGAGAGGTACTGCCGCGCCATCTCGGGCGTCAGCTCGTCCGGCGCGATGTCGTCGGGGATGCTCGCGCGCAGCGGCTTGGCCTCCTCGCCGTCGGCAGCGGATCCGGAGCGGGCCCGGGACACGACCTCGGCCCCCTCGGGCACCTCACCGGTGGCCGGGTCGGTGCCGGCCGGTGCGACCTCCTCGACGTACGGGCCGTAGCGGCCCACGCGCACGACGATGCCGTCGCCGATGTCGATGGTGGACACACCCTTGGCGTCGATCTCGCCCAAGTCCTCCACCAACGCGCGCAGCCCGGCGGCCTGCGTGGCCTCGTCACCGAAGTAGAACCGCTGCAGCCACGCCACGCGGTCCTCCTCCCCGGCGGCGATGCGGTCCAGCCCCTCCTCCATCGAGGCGGTGAAGTCGTAGTCCACCAGGGTGGGGAAGTGCTTCTCCAGCAGGGTGGTCACGGCGAACGCCAGCCAGGTGGGCACCAGCGCGCTGCCCTGCGTGCGCACGTAGCCGCGGTCCTGGATGGTGCCGACCGTCGCGGCGTAGGTGGACGGGCGGCCGATGCCCTTCTCCTCCAGCGCCTTCACCAGCGTGGCCTCGGTGTAGCGCGGCGGCGGAGAGGTCTCGTGGCCCAGCGCCTCCACGCGGGAGGCCTGCAGCGCCTGCCCGGCCGAGAGCTGCGGCAGGCGCGACTCCTTGCCCTTGCCCCCCTCGGCGGGGGTGGCGCCGTAGCGCTCGGCGTCGCGGCCCTCCTCGTAGGCCGCGAGGAAGCCCCGGAAGGTGATGACCGTGCCCGATGCGGTGAGCTCGGCGGCCTGCACGGCCTCGCCGCCCACCTGCACTCCGGCCAGCGGCGCGGCGATGCGCACGGTGGCCGTGGAGCCCTTGGCGTCGGCCATCTGCGAGGCGACCGTGCGCTTCCAGATGAGCTCGTACATGGCGTACTCGCTGCCGCGCAGCTCGCCGGCCACCTGGGCCGGGGTGCGGAAGGTGTCACCGGCCGGGCGGATGGCCTCGTGGGCCTCCTGCGCGCCCTTGGCCTTCTTGCCGTACACGCGCGGGGAGTCCGGCACGTACTCGGCACCGTACAGGTCGCGGGCCTGCTGGCGGGCGGCGGTGATGGCCGACTGCGACAGCGTGGTCGAGTCGGTACGCATGTAGGTGATGTAGCCGTTCTCGTACAGGCGCTGCGCCACGCGCATGGCGTCCTTGGAGCCCAGGCGCAGCTTGCGGCTGGCCTCCTGCTGCAGCGTGGAGGTGATGAACGGCGCCGCGGGCCTGCGGGTGTACGGCTTCTCGCTGACGTCGGAGACGGTGACCTCCGCCGCCTCGATGCCGGCGGCGACGGCCTCGGCATCGGCCTGGCGCAGGTGGGTCACCTGGGCGCCGGACTTGAGCTGACCGGCATCGGTGAAGTCCCGGCCGGTGGCCACGCGGGTGCCGTCGAGGCTGGTGAGGCGGGCGGTGAAGGTGCGGTCGCCGGCCGGCGCGAGATCGGCCTCGACGTCCCAGTAGGCGGCGACCTTGAAGGCCATGCGGGCGCGCTCGCGCTCCACCACCAGACGGGTGGCCACGGACTGCACGCGGCCGGCGGAGAGGCCCTGCTTGACCTTGCGCCAGAGCACCGGGGAGACCTCGTAGCCGTAGAGACGGTCGAGGATGCGGCGCGACTCCTGGGCGTCCACCATGCGGTCGTCGAGGTCGCGGGTGTTGTTCACCGCGGCCTGGATCGCGTCCTTGGTGATCTCGTGGAAGACCATGCGCTTGACCGGCACCTTGGGTTTGAGCGCCTGCAGCAGGTGCCAGGCGATGGCCTCGCCCTCGCGGTCCTCATCGGTGGCCAGGTAGAGCTCGTCGGCCTCCTTGAGGGCCTTGCGCAGCTCGGTGACCTTCTTCTTCTTGTCGGCATCCACCACGTAGTAGGGGTCGAAGCCGTTGTCCACGTCCACGGCGAACTTTCCGTAGGGGCCCTTCTTCATGTCCGCGGGGAGCTCGCTGGGCGTCGGCAGGTCGCGGATGTGACCGACACTGGCCTCCACGCGGTACTCGTCTCCCAGGTACTGGCCGATGGACTTGACCTTGGTGGGCGACTCGACGATGACGAGCTTGCTGCCCTTGGCTGCCGGGGACATGCGACTCCTTCTGCCGACCGGGCGTGCGCTGGAATCGTCAGCGCTCTGCGGCGCCGGGGTCGACGGCGGCCACCGTAGCCCACGACCGCGGGTAGTAGTCGCAGGCCCGGGACCGGCCCAGGGGCACCACGCGCGAGGGCCGGGACGCCTACGAGGTCGCCGCGTCGTCCCGCATTCAGCACCTGACCGCCAACACGTAGGCGATCCTCTCGGCCGAGGTGGGCGACACCTCGCGGCGCAACGCCACGGAGATCGCACACAACACCACAGCGCTGGTGCAGGCCACCGACACCGAGGACGTCCCGGACGCCGCCGCCATCCTGCGGATGCACCGCACCCTGCTGCACGAGGTCGACCCGCGCGCCGGCCACTGGCGCACACGACCGGCTGCGGTCCGGAGATCCGGCCCAAACGGCGGACCTCCGGACTGAAGACGGTCATCTGTGGCCCCGGGCAGCACCCCGCCCCCCTCGGGCTGAGGTGACCACTCGACTGGACGCGGACGCCTGGTCGAACCCCACCACACCCTTGCGCTACTCCGTGTGACGTGTTTCACTCGCGAGACGCGGTTCATTCCAGAGGCATGAGAGGCATGAGAGGCATGCTCGCAGTTGCCGTCGCTGCGGGCAGCGTGAGTGTGACACCGCCCCCCACCACCAATTCCGCCTCCGCCTACGAACACACAGGCTGTTCTTTTCGCACCGACTACCGCTGGCACGTGGATTCTGTGAGTTCGGCCGACGAGCAAGCATGGCGTTCGGCGCTCGTGGACGTGGCCTCCACCGACGTGGACTTCCAACCCGCCCGAGCAGGCATCGAGACGACGGTCAATCTCTATACAAAGAACTATGGGACCACCTCGTGGGACGGGTACGCGAAGTGGTTCAACTGCACCACCTCTGCGGTGGCCTACACGAACCGGGACCACACCCGGTCCTCCTCGAACACCAAGAAGCAGGCCTTGGCGGCCCACGAGATCGGCCACACCGTCGGGCTCGATCACGAGACTGGGTGCGTCATCATGGTCGACAACACAGCAAAGCGCTCCGCCTGCGGCCTCGTGAAGCTCACCACCGACGACCGGAGGGGTATCAATGCGCTCTACTGACACACGTCCTTGGACGGCCGTCGCTGCTGCCACCGCCATCGCTCTGTCCCTGGCTGGGTGCAACGACGCACAGGAGTCCGGCGGCATGGCGGCCGAGACGTCCCCACCCGCCTCCAGTGGAGAGGGAAACGTCGCGGTCAGCAAGGTCGATTCCGCGGAGAGCCTCGCCGACCTGCTCACGGAGTCGGACGCCGTCGTGCAGGCCACGGTGACCTCCACCGAGGACCTGTCCGTCAACGGTGTCGACTTCGTCCGCGCCGAGATGAGGGTCCAGCGCAGCTCCGACCCCACCCTCCGGGGCACGACCATCCACGTGCGCCAAACGGACTTCGGCAATCCGGCCCCGGAGAACATGCCGCGCCTCATGGAGCGGGGCAAGCCCTACCTTCTGGCGCTGCAAGACTTCCAGGGCCCGCAGGAGGTTGATGACGAGTACGTGATCACCTTCGACGAGGGCATCTGGGATGTCGGATCCGGCGCCCCGAAGAACATCGCCACCCAGGACGGCGCCCCCATCCCGGAGCTCGACATCACCGAGAAACAGGCCCAGGAACTCACCGCCCCGGAGTGACCGCACCGCCGCCACAAGGGCACGCGGTCAGGTCGGGCACAGCCCTCTCAGGCGAGGACGAGCAGCCCGTCGGCCACCATGTCGCGGATCACCGGGGCCACCTGCTCGGTGAGCAGCCCGGCATCGGCGTCCGTGAGTACCGCGATGCCGGCGATGCCCTGCCGCAGCGTGAGGTCGCCGTCGCACACCCCCACCAGGCCGGCCACCTCGGAGGAGACCTGGAACGCCCGCCGTAGCCCGCTGCCCTGGCGGATGAGCACCACCTGCGGGTCCGGGTCGCCGGGGTGGGCGAAGTGGTGCTCCACGGTCACGTCCGGCGCGTACTGCCAGTGCGCGTCCAGCAGCTCGTCGCGCGTGTGCTCGGCCAGCCAGGTGCGGGCGCGCACGCCGGCCAGCACCACCTCCCCCATCGCCGGGCCGGTGGTGCCGCGCGCCTCGGTGAGGTCGATCCAGGGCGCGCGGTCGGTCTCGGGCCGGTGCAGCACGATGACGCCGAACCCGATCTCCTCCGTGCCGCGCGCCGCGAAGTCCTCCAGCCACGCGGTGTACATCGCCTCGTACTCCTCCGTACCCGGCGTGTGGCCGCCGTCGCGCGCCCAGGTCTCGGCGTACTGGGCCGGGTCCTGCACCTCGCGCAGCACCACCCACGCATCCACACCTGCCGCCTCGAGCACGGGGCGCAGCCGGTCGCGCCAGCCCTGCCCCTCGCGCACCTCCCAGTTGCCCAGCATCGTGGCGATGCCGCCGGGCGCCAGGCGAGCGGCCACGTCGCCGATCAACCCGGTGGTGATGCCGTCGCCCTCGCCGCCGCCGTCGCGGTACTCGTAGACCGGCACACCATCAGTACGCGGGGTGATCACGAACGGCGGGTTGCTCACCACCAGGTCGAACTGCTCGTCGGCCACGGGCTCGGTGAGCGACCCGAGGCGCAGGTCGAGATCCACCTCGTTGAGCGCACAGGTGAACCGCGCGAACGCCAGGGCCCGTTCGGAGATGTCGGTGGCCACCACCTGCTCGGCATGGGGGCCCAGCAGCAGGGCCTGCACGCCGCACCCGGTGCCCAGGTCCAGGGCGCGGGCCACCTGCGGGCGCGGCGTCCAGCTGGCCAGGGTGGCGCTGGCCCCGCCGATGCCGAGCACGTGGTCGGTCGGCAGGGGGCCGCCGCCGGTGAGCATCTCGGGCAGGTCCGAGGCCACCCACCAGGCGTGGCGCTCGGTGGCGTGCGGGCGCAGGTCGACGGCGGGCAGCACCGCATCGCCCTCGGTGCGCAGCACACCCAGAGCCAGGGCGCCCTCCAGGCCCAGGGTGGGCAGGGCGAGGTCGACCTCCTCGGGGGTGAGCGGCAGACCCAGGCCGAGCAGGCGGGTGAGCAGGGCGACGGGCTCGCGGCGGCCGCGGGTGGCGAGGTCGGCCGGCAGGGGCTGCTCGCGCTCCAGGGCGTCGCTGGCCACCTCGCCGAGGCACGCCCGGATGCCCTCGATGGTGTAGCCGGCCGCCCCCAGGTCGGCGCGCAGCGCGGCGAGCTGCGGGGCCGGGTCCGTGCCGTCCTCGGCCACCAGGCGCGGCGGCGGGACGGGCTGGCGGCGGGCGGCGGGGCTCTGCGCGGGGGTGCTCACGCGGCCATCGTGCCAGCCCGGCCGCCTGCCACCACCTCGGTCAGGACGACGTGGTCACGACGAGGGCCCAGACGGTTCCCTCGGCGACCTGCACCGACACCGTTGGCCGACCCTCGAACTCCTGCCCGGAGATGCCGTACCCCGTGCGCGGCGCCGTGACCAGTTCGTCCGCGCACTGCATCGCACCGACCTCCCGTCCACCGGAACGGAGCACCATCCGTCCCGTACCGACGCAGTCGATCTGCACCCCGTCCCCGTTCTCGAGATGGATCGTGCGTGGCCCTGCCCCGGAGAAGGACCGTCCGACCGACACCACGGACGACGACTGCTCCGCATCCTCACGAACCAGGGCCTCGAGCTGGCGGGGGCGGACCTGCTCGCCCGGAGTCGTGGAGGGCGGCTGGCTGGTCCCCTCGGACGAACTTCGCCCAGGGGATCGGGCGCCAGCCGTCTCCGAGGGACGCTGCTCGGCCGAAGGTGGCACCTGGCTGGAGGTGGGTGCCTGACCCTGCTTCGCAGCCTCCCGGGAATCCCCCTGAGTACACGCAGCAGCCACGAGGAGAGCACTTGCCGCGAGACCGGCCGTCGCGACCCGCTTCACTTCCACGACCTGTTCACCCCCACCTCGTCACGCACCGGGCTGTGGGCCGTACCGGAGCCGGTGGTCCGCCACGTGCAGTCCCCGCCCTGGACCATGCGGCGCCAGGAGTACTTCTGCCCCCAGGACCCCCACTGCATCCAGCCGCCCCTCACGCCACGGGGCACGGTGTCGGACACCGAGAACGTGGTCTGGTTGACCATCTCGACAGCGATGTCGCTCCCATGGGACCGGTTGGCCTCGTAGGCCAGCACCTGGGCGTTGATACCGGCGCTCGAGCCGGACGATGTGCTGTGGCCCGTGGTGACGGCATCTCCCTTGTGCACGGTGATGGTGATCGTCTGCCCCGGCAGGCCCTTGACACGCTCTCCGGGGCCCGGCTTCCAGACCGGCCGAAAGTTGAAGGTGTCGACCTCATAGGTCGTGGGACAGCCCGTGGGCTTCTCATCGCTGGGCACGTGCGCAGCAGAGGCAGTGCCAGGCACCAAGCCCGCAACAACCACAGCGGTGGCAGTAGTAACCCCGATGAAGGTCCTCATGGCATTTTCCTTCCCCCCCCCGGCCGGGGCCGGCGCCCTCGTGAAGCACGGGAGAGGATGTGCACAGACCCTGCTCCCTCCTGCCACACCCGACAACCCCTTCAGGCGCATCTTGGGAGAGTTGTGACCAACGGCGGCATGCGACACCGCGCACGCTGGAACAGGATCCGGCGCCAGAGCATGATAAGTGCCATGCCCAGCGACGCCCCGCACACCGAGAACCCGTGACTGGCATGCCCGCCATCCGGCTCCACGGCGTCCCCGAGCAGCTGAGACAGACCCTCATCGCGAGGGCCACGACTCGGGGCCTATCCCTCAACGACTACCTCGTGGGTGAGTCGGGAAGGGTCTCCGAGCACCCTGCCCGGCAGGAGCTCCTGCGTCGCATCCGGGCACGCGGGACCCAACGCCTCCCTCCGGCAGCGGACCTCCTCGTCACCGAACGCCCACATCTGTGACGCCCGGCGTCGGGCTCACCGCACCGGACGTCGCCGTCCCCCCTGAGCCGGACGGCTCACTCCCACCAGCGCGCGGCCACCATGCCCGGCTCCCGCCCGGGCTCGATGTAGAACTCCGTGCCGAACCACGCCGCGAACGCCTCCTCGGGCAGCGCCAGCATGAACCCCACGTCGTTGGTCTGGCTGGCGTGGCACTCCAGCGCGGCGCGCTTCACCGGCAGCTGGTCGGTCACGTCGACCTCCCAGTGGATGAACGCCTCCGGCTCGCCGAACGGGTTGCCGTCGTCCGCCGGGGCGTCGGGGTCCATCGCCTCCAGCCCCAGCGCCTTGGCGCGCTCGGCACCGGCCCGCATGCGGTCGCGGTTCATGGTGCTCTCCAGCAGGCGCGGGCGGCGCTCGGCGGCGTCGGCCGCCAGGTGCGCCACCCGGTGGGCCTTCACGTGGTCGGGGTGGCCGTAGCCGCCGTGCCAGTCGTAGGTCACCAGCACGTCGGCGTCCTCCGCGTCGAGCACCGCGGCCAGCTTCTGGGCCGCTACGGCCGGGTCGGCGCTGTGGAAGGAGGTCTCGTGCGCGTTCTGCTCCCACCCGGTCATGCCCGAGTCGGTGTAGCCCAGCCAGTGCACGGCCTGCGCACCGGTCACCTCCGCGGACGCCTCGGCCTCGGCGCGGCGCCGGTCCACCACGGTCTCGCCGGGGGCCAGGTCGCCGGGGGCCACCCCGTGGTCGCCGTTGGTGCCGTAGACCACCACCACGCGGTGCCCGGCATCGGCCAGGAGGCGCATGGTGCCGGAGGTCTGGGAGGCCTCGTCGTCGGGGTGGGCGTGGAGGAAGACGACGGTCAGCGGGGCGCTCTGGCTCGATGCGGTCACACGCCCCATGGTCCCACGGGACACCTCACGCACCGGCCCGCGCGGCGACTCCCTCCAGCGCGCGGGCCAGCACGTCGCGCTGCACGGCGGCGTCCACCTCGCCCGGCACCAGAAAGCCGGCAATCGTGAGGCCGTCGACCACCGCGTGCACGCCCGGCACCTCCACCTCGGCGGTGGCGGGCAGGGCGGTGTCAGGGTCGGGCGGGGCGGGCAGGTCGAGCACGTCGGCCAGGGCCAGGCGCACCATCCACCGCTCGCCGCGCCAGGCGTCGGTGGCCGCCGGCGCCAACCGCTCGTCGGTGCGCCCGCCCGCCACGAACTCCAGGTAGGTGGCCACCTCGCGGCGCCGCTCGTCGTCCAGCGGGAGCAGCTGCTCGAGGGTGGCCCGCGCGCGCTCGGGCCCGGGCCCCTGCTCGGCACGCAGCTGCACCACCCGTGCGCCGATGCGGTCGCCCATCTCGGCCATGACGAATGCCAGCAGCTCGTGCTGGGCGGAGAAGTAGTGCCGCACCGCGCCGGGCGACCAGCCCACCTCCGCGGCGACGGCGCGCACCGAGGCGGCGTGCAGCCCCTCGCGGGCGACCAGCGCGTACACGGCGTCGGCCAGGGCGGCGCGGCGGGCGGCGTGGTCGGCGAGGCGGGGCATGGCCCCATCATGCCACGGAAACAACACAGGTGTGTTGACAACGCCACGGACCCCACCCCAGACTGCATGGCAACACACCTGTACTTCCAAGGAGTGATGATGGACGCCGGCAGCCACCTGGCCCTCGCTGGGCTCGCCCTGCTCGACAGCACCAGCTTCGGCACCCTCGTGCTGCCCGTGATCGCCCTGCTCGCCCACCCCCGCGCCGGCGGCCGCGTCGTGGCCCACCTGGCAGTGATGGCCGTCTTCTACTGGCTGCTCGGCGTGGCCCTCCTGCTCGGCGGCCAGCAGGCCCTCGCGAGCCTCGGCGGCTGGCCCGACTGGACCCGGCACCCCGCCACGTGGGTGGCCGGCGGCATCGCCCTGGTGGGCCTCAGCTACGTGCTCGACGGCACCGTCGCCCTCCCGGGCCCGTGGGCCGAGCGCGCCCGCCGCAGCAAGGAGTGGATGCGCCACGCCCTCGGACCCGATGCCGGGGCGCGCACCGTCGCGGGGATCGCCCTGGCCGCCGGGCTCGTGGAGGCCGCCTCGATGCTGCCCTACCTGGGCGCCCTCGGGATGCTGCTCGGCTCGGACCTTCCCACCGTCGGCCGACTGGGAACCCTTGCCGCCTACTGCCTGGTGATGGTGGCACCCGGCCTGCTGCTGGTGGCGGCACGCACGGCCCTCGGTCGCCGGGCCGACGGCCCGCTCGGGCGCATCGGCAGCTGGCTCGACCGCCGGGCCGGCACCGAGATGGCCTGGGTGGTGGGCATCATCGGCGTGGTGCTGGCCCTCAATGGGGCCGCGCGCCTCATGGCCTGAGGCCGCGGGTCACCAGCCACCCCGAGCGACCGGCCGCGTGCGTGGACCCGTGGTGGGGTGCCTCACCGGCCCAGGTCGGTGGGGTACGGCCGGTCGGCCACGAAGGTCTTGAGCACCAGGGTCGAGGTGAGGCGCTGCACCCCGGGCAGCGAGGAGAGCACGTCGTCCTGCAGGCGCGCGTAGGCGTCGAGGTCCTCCGTGCGGACGCGCAGCAGGTAGTCGGGGTCACCGAAGAGGCGCTGCGCCTGCAGCACCGTGGGGATGCCGGCCACCGCCTCCTCGAAGGCCAGCAGGGTGGCCCGGTCCTCCTGCCCCATGGTCACGAACACCAGGGCCTCGAAGCCCAGCCCCAGCGCCCGCGGGTCGACGCTCGCCCGGTACCCGGTGATGGCCCCGCAGGCCTCCAGGTCCTTCAGCCGGCGGTGGGTCGGGGAGACCGTGAGGCCCACGCGCTGACCGAGCTCGGTGACACTCAGTCGTCCATCCACCTGCAGTTCGGCAAGGATCTTGCGGTCAAGTGCGTCCATGGTTGCTGATTCTTCTACGGACAACCGAACGCACAGCCGATTCGGGCAGCACATTCTGCCGTTTCTCACCTATCGTCCCGCTCGCCGGCCGGGATCCGCCGCCGGACGGGGCTCGTGGAGGAGGACGGCGTGGAACTGGGACTGGTCATGGGGTTCGCGGCGATCGCGCTCACCCTCATCGCGGTGCCCGGCCCGGACTGGGCGTACGTCCTCAGCGCCTCGCTGCGGGACCGCGTGGTGGCCCCCGCCGTGGGCGGCCTCGCGCTCGGCTACGTGCTGATCACCGCCGTCGTGGCCGTGGGGGTGGGCCCGCTGCTCGCCGAGGCCCCGCTCGCACTGGTGGCCCTCACGGTCGGCGGGGCCGGGTACCTCGTCCTGCTCGGCGTGCGCACGCTGCGCAGCACGACGGGCCCCGCAGGACCGGAGGGGCAGGTGATGGCCACCGGCCCCCTCGGCTACATCTCGCGCGGCATGGCCGTGAGCGGCCTCAACCCCCAAGGCCATGCTGCTGTTCCTGTCGATCCTCCCCCAGTTCACCAACCCGGCACAGTCCTGGTCGCTCCCCGCACAGCTGGCCGCCCTGGGCCTGGTGCACGTGGTCATCAGCGGGGTGTTCTACCTCGCCCTCGGCTCGGCCGCGGGGCGCGTGCTGGGTTCCCGCCCCGGTGCCGCCCAGGCCACCACCCGGCTGGCCGGGATCGCCATGATCGCCGTGGGCGTCGGTCTGCTCGGCGAGCGCCTCCTGGAGGCCGTCCGCGCCGGGGGCGTCGTCGTCTGAGGCGGCCGGTCCCCCTCAGCGGCGCGAGCTCAGCGCCTGTCGGACGAGCTGTAGGACGACCAGCCCGCCGGCCACCACGATGAGGACCTTGGGCCCCAGGGGGAACCCGCCCTCGTCGCTGAAGACCGGCACGCGCCCGCTGGAGACGAAGAAGACCCACCCGGCGAAGAGCACCACCGGGAGGAGGGCCCCCAGCCGGGAGAGCCCGCCACGGCGACGCGGCGCCACGGCCTCCGGCTCGGTCGACAGGCCCGATGCGACCGTCATCGGCTGCGCGGAGCCGACGGATGCCGCCTCCTGGGCGCCATGGCCACCGGCCACCTCCTCCGGCCACGCGCCGGCCACGCCCGCCACCTGCAGCACGTCGTTGAGCTCGCCGGCGATGCGCTCCAGGTCCTGGCGCACCTCGGCCCGGGAGCCCAGGTCCAGGTCGAACAGGTCGCGCTGCAGGTCCAGCGCCAGGAAAAGCTGGCCGTCCACCGCCCGGAGGGCGAGGTCACCCTGGTGGCGGTGGGCCAGAGCCGCCAGGTGCTGCTGCACCGTGGGTGTGAGCAGGTAGTAGGCCTGCTGGGGGTCGGTGGCCTCCACGCGGAACCAGTCGGAGAACGCGGGGTTCTCCATCGCCAGGCCCCGGCCCCCGAGGAGGCGACTGCCCCCGGTGAAGCCCGCCCGCGAGTGCGGTGAGACCCGCACCTCGCCGCGGACCGCGCGGGCCAGCGGCAGCCAGGCCACGAGACCCCGGAAGATCTGCACGGTCTCGCGGTCCTCCCCCGACCCCTGCTGCTCGGTGATGCGGTACTCGCACACGGCGAGCGACCTGCCGGCCACCACGCCGGTGACCGACTCGCCGCAGTGCACGGAGTCGCCGGTGTCCACGATGCCGGCGTCGCGGAGCAGCCGCTCGTCGGCCGCCCCGAGCTGGAGGTGGCCCCCGGTGGTGCCGTGGAGGCGGTCCACCTCGCTCGCCCAGGAGGACAGCACCGGCTGCACCAGCTCGGCATCGGCCCGCTCACGGAACGGCCGTGCCCGGCGGGACCGGACCGCGTTGAACAGGAACGCCGCACCCGCCACGACCACCACGGCCGCGATGAAGAGGGGCACCGAGGTGCTCATGGGCACCACGCCGAGCATCCCCAGCAGGTGCACCACGATCACCGGGACCATCACCAGGGGCAGCCACCGCTTGACCAGCGCGGTCGACCGGCCGAGGCGGTCACGCTCCTCCCGGAAGGCCTCGGGGTCCACCCCGGCGGTGTCGACGACGGTGGCGGGGTCGGGTTGGCGCACGGTGCTCCTCCCTCAGGTGGGTCGGTGGGTGGGTCAGGAGAGCGACGCGGGCCGGGCCCGGCCCGCGTCCCCACCGGTCAGGTCGGCCAGGCCTGAGAGGTCCACGTCGGCACGCTCGGTCTCGCTCGCGCGGAACATCGGCTCGGTGCCGAAGCCGAACACGGCCGCCACGAGGTTGGACGGGAACACCTCGCGCCGGTCGTCCAGGCGCGCCACCGCGGCGTTGTAGCTGCGGCGGGCGGCGCTGAGCTGCTCCTCGGTGTAGGCAGCCGACTTCTGCAGCTCCACGAACGAGGCGTTGGCGCGGAACTCCGGGTACGCCTCGGCGGTGACGTTCACCGCCGACTGGGCGCGGTCCATGGCCCGGTCGGCCTCCTCCAGCTGCGGCACCGACATCTGCTCGACCGGCTGGGCGCGGCGCATCTCGAGCACGCGCTCCTGGAAGGCGGTCTCGGCCTGCACCGCGGCGGGCACCACCTGCATCTGCTTGGTGAGCAGGTCGTGGCGCTGGGTCAGGGCCACCTCGATGCCGTGCCTGGCCTGGCGCATGGCGTTGCGGGCCCGCACGAGGGCGTTGTAGAGCACCACCACGGCGATGACCACCAGCAGCAGCAACAACAGCAGCACGATCCAGATCCCGAGGTCCATCTCTCTCCCGTCCGCCGGGCCCGCGTGGCCCGGCCTCGGACGGCGACGCTAACCGAGCGACCCGGCCGCCGGCGTGGCCCCGTGGTCGGGGCCACCCCCTGCCACGGACGCACGCACGCCGCCCACCAGAGCCCGGACCTCCTGCGTGAGAATGGCCCCATGCCCGCTGACGCCACCGCCCCCGTGGAGGGCGGGCCCGCGCCGGACCCGGCGGACTGGGTGCGGCTGCTCACCGCCGGTGGACTGGCCGACCGGCTGGTGCACACCGAGACCCGTCCCGCCCGCGATGCGGTGACCGCACCCCTGCCGGAGTGGCTCAACCCGCAGGTCGAGGCGGCGCTGCGAGGTGCCGGCATCGAGCAGCTGTGGAGCCACCAGGCCGAGTTCGCCGAGCACGCCCACGCCGGACGCCACGCCGTGGTGGCCACCGGCACCGCATCGGGCAAGTCGCTGGCCTACCTGCTGCCGGTGCTCTCGGCGCTGGCCGACGGCTCCCACCACGTGACCGGCCGCGGCGCCAACGCCCTCTACCTGGCCCCCACCAAGGCCCTGGCCCAGGACCAGCTGGCCGCCGTGGAGGCGTGGATGGTGCCCGGTGTGCGCCCCGCGGTGGTGGACGGCGACACCCCGCCCGACGCCCGCACCTGGGCCCGCCAGCACGCCACCTACGTACTGAGCAATCCCGACCTGCTGCACCACTCGCTGCTGCCCGGCCACGAGCGGTGGCGGGCCTTCCTGCGCCGCCTGCGCTACGTGGTGGTGGACGAGTGCCACACCCACCGCGGTGTGCCGGGCGCCCACGTGGCCCTCGTGCTGCGCCGGTTGCTGCGCATCGCCCGGCGCTACGGCGCCGAGCCCACGGTGCTGCTCGCCTCGGCCACCGTGGCCGACCCGGCCGAGCACGCCAGCCGCCTGCTCGACGCGCCGGTGCAGTCCGTCACCGAGGACGGCTCCCCGCGCGGCCCCATGACCTACGCCCTGTGGGACCCCCAGCCCGATGCGGCCGACGGCGGCGAGCGCCCGTCCACCCTCACCGAGGCCGCGCGCACGACGGCACGCCTCGTGGCCGGGGGGCGCCAGGTGCTCACGTTCACCACCTCGCGCGTCGGTGCCGAGGTGGCCGCCCGGGCCGTCGCGGACCAGCTCGGGTTCGCCGGAGCCGGTCACCTCGGTGACGCCGTGGCGGCCTACCGCGGCGGGTACCTGCCCGAGGAGCGCCGCGGCATCGAACGGCGCCTGCGCGAGGGTGGGCTGCGGGCCGTGGCCGCGACCACCGCCCTGGAGCTGGGCATCGACGTCTCCGGCCTCGACGCGGTGGTGATGGCCGGGTGGCCCGGGCGGCGGGCGAGCTTCTGGCAGCAGGCCGGCCGGGCGGGGCGCTCCGGGCAGCCGGCGCTGGCCGTGCTGGTGGCCGGCGACAACCCGCTGGACGGCTACCTGGTGCACCACCCGGAGGCGATCTTCGACAGCGGCGTGGAGGCCACGGTGGTGGACCCCACCAACCCGCGGGTGCTGGCCGAGCACCTGGCCTGCGCCGCGGCGGAGATCCCGTTGACCGAGGCCGACTCCCTGTGGTTCGGGCCGGGCACGGCCACGGTGCGCGAGTCGTTGGTGCGCGCCGGCATGCTGCGGCAGCGGCCGACCGGCTGGTACTGGGCGGGGTCGCAGCGCCCGCACGACCTGGTGGACCTGCGCGGCATGGCCGGGACGCTGCAGCTGGTGGAGGGGCGCACCGGGCGGGTGCTGGGCACCATCGACGCGGGGCGGGCGGACTCCACGGTGCACACCGGCGCGGTCTACCTGCACGCCGGTGTGACGCACGTGGTGACCGACCTGGACCTCGAGGAGGGCGTGGCCACGGTGGCCGTCGGCGACCCGGGGTGGACCACCCGGGCGGTCACCGAGGAGGCCTTCGACGTCACCGCCGTGCGCGACGAAGCCCCCGCCGAGGGGGTCACCTGGTGCGTGGGCGACGTCTTGGTGCGCACCCGGGTGACGGCCTTCCGCCGGATGCTGCCCAGCGGTGAGGTGCTCGGGCAGCACCCGCTGGACCTGCCCGAACGCACGATGCCGACCCGCTCGGTGTGGTTCACCCTCACCCCCGAGGTGCTCGAGGCGGCGGGCGTGGACGACCTGGAGCTGGCCGGCGCCCTGCACGCTGCCGAGCACGCCCTCATCGGGATGCTGGGCCTGGTGGCCACCTGCGACCGGTGGGACGTCGGCGGGGTCTCCACCGTGCTGCACCCGGACACGGGCCTGCCCACGGTGATGGTGCACGACGCGCACCCGGGTGGGGCCGGCTTCGCCGACCGGGGCTTCGCGGCGCGCCGCCCGTGGGTGGAGGTCACGCTGGCCGCGGTGGAGGGCTGCCCCTGCAAGGCCGGGTGCCCGGGCTGCGTGCAGTCGCCCAAGTGCGGCAACAACAACGAGCCGCTGTCCAAGGCCGGGGCGGTGGCCGTGCTGCGACTCCTCACCGGGCAGTGGTCGGCGCAGTAGCCTGAGCGCGCATCGTCCCCCACCCTCCTCGAAGGCGGCTCCATGCTCCTCATCGGCCTGCTGATCCTGCTCGTTGCCGTGCTGTTCATCCTCTACGTGGTGACCGGCGCGGACGGCTCCACCACGCTGGAGGCGTTCAACGTCAGCACCACGATGCCGGCGCTCACCCTGTTCCTCAGCGGCATGGTCTCGCTCCTCGCCATCGGCCTGGGCCTGTGGCTCATGACGGCCGGGGCCCGCCGGAACGCGCGCCACCGGAAGGAGCACAAGGTGTTGGAGCGCGACGCCCGCGAGGCACGCACCCTCCGCGAGCACGGCACGACCCGCCGCGACCACCGCGCCCCCGAGACCGAGGTGCCCTACGGGGAGTACCAGGAGGAGCGCCCGCTGCGCTCCGGAGAGCGCCTGGACGGCGGGGACACGACCTCCCCGCGCCGCGACGCCTGAGCCCCACCATCGCAGCCCTGCGCCGTGGGCGCCCCCAGCCAGGGGGCGCCCACGGCGCGTTCCCAGCCTCACCGTCCCCGGGGAGGGGTCGGCGGGAGGGGTGGTGGTGACGGGGCGGGCGGACGCCCCCGACGCTTCCGGGGCCCGTCCTGCGGACGGGGGCCGGCGGTGGCCGTGACCGTGGCCGCCCCGAAGGGCGTCCCGGAGTCCACCCGCACCACGACGGTGACGTCGAAGTCCTTCACCCGACAGCCCACCAGCTGGGCCCCGTTGCGCGTGGCCACCTCGGCGGCGGCCACGCACGGGGGCACCGGCAGCAGGGCCGTGGGCGAGGTGGCCCCCGAGCCCGCGAGGGCCGCCAGGTCGGCGGCCGTGCGGGCCCGGGAGGCCGCCCTCCACGTCTGCCCGGCGGTGACCCCCGCGGCCAGCAGGGCGAGCACCGCCACACCGACCAGCAGGGCCACCATCGAGCCCGAGCCCCGTTCGCCGTCCCGCCACCACCGGGTGGCGGTCCAGCGCCGGCGACCCGGCGAGCCGGTCCTGCGGCCCGCCGGGGTGGGTGTGCTCATCGCACACCCGGTTCCATGAGCGCGGTGGCCGAGGACTCCGGGTGGAGCCCGGGGAACCACTCGGCCGGACCGCGTGCCCGGGCCTTGACCGTGACGGTGACCGACCTGCCGGTGCGCCGCTGGTGCACCGTGGCCCCCTGGGGGGCGAGGCGCTCCACCTGGTGCCGCACCTCGATGCGGGAGTCGCCACGGGACGCGGCCCGGGCACCCACCCGGGCCGCGTCCGTGACCTGCAGCAGGTCCACCACCAGCACCATCGCGGTCAACGCCATGCCCAGCACCAGCACCACCACCGGCATGGCCATGGCCAGCTCCACCGAGGTGAAGCCTCCCTCGCCGTCACGGGGGCGACCCGCGCCCACCGGGCGGAGACCTCGACGGTGCCGGGTCATCACTTGAAAGCGTCGAAGGCGGCCTTGATGACCTCCCCCATGAGCGTGGGCACCAGGTCCTTCATCATGTTCATGCCCAGCAGCACCACGGCGGCGATGACGAAGATGCCGATGGCGTACTCGGCCACCGCCATGCCCTTCTCGTTCGCGGCGCGCATGCCCTCGATGCGGGGCTGGACGAAGCGCTGGATCTTGTTCTGCATGGGACTTCCCTTTCTGTTGTGGACCCACCCCTGTGGTGGGCCCCCCTTTCCACCGGGTCAGGCCTGACCCAGGGTCTGTGTCGCCATCGCCACCACCAGCGGCACCACCGCGATGAGGACGAAGGCAGGCATGAAGACGGTGCCCAGTGGGACCACCAGGAGCACCGGGAGACGGGCCGCAGCCCGCTCGAGGGCAGCAGCGCGGTCGCGGCGGAGGTCCACCGCGGCCCGGCGCACCGTGTCGGCCGGTGGGGCGCCCGCCAGGTGCGCGAGCGTGAGCGCCTGCGCGACCGGGGTCCACGGCGCCGGGAGGCCCTCCCAGGCAAGGGCGCCCGTGACACCCCACCGCCGCGCGGCCACCACCTGCCGCAGCTGGCCGGCGAGCGGTTCGCGGACCTCGTCGGCCACCACCTCCAGGGCGTCGGTGACGGCGCACCCGGAGTCCAGGGCCAGCGCGAGCATGTCGAGCACCGCGGCCAGGTCGTCGACGTCGGCCACCGGCTCCTCCCGCCGGGCGGGCAGAAGGCCGAACAGCCGCCGACCGCTGCGTTCCCGACGCCGCCCGCCCTCGCCACCGTCCGCGGCGGGAGACGTCGGCCACCAGAGGGCCACCGCGCTCGCGGACAGCAGGGCGACGAGCAGCACCGCGGGGTTCACCGGACCACCTGCCCACGCAGGGCGCGGCGCACCAGCCGACGCGAGACGGCCCACCCGACCACCAGCAGCACCACTCCCAGCACCGCGCTGGCCAGGCCGAGCGGCTGCTCGAGGTACAGCTCCCGGGGCGACCAGCCGAGCACCGAGGAGCCGGCCAGGCCCACCAGGGGCAGCAGCGAGAGCATGTACATGGAGGCCATCGCGCCCGAGGCCGCCGCCTGCGCCGTCTGCCGGCTCTCCCGGCTGCGCCGCACCGTGTCGGCTGCCGTGGCCACCGCCGGGGCGAGGGCCGCACCGGAGCGTTCCGAGAGCGCCCACGCGCTGGCCACGTGCCGCAGGGCCGGACTCTCGTGCTGCGTGGCCAGCTCCTTCCACGCCGGCCCCAGCTGCGAGCCCGCCGCAGCGGCACGGCGCACCGGGTCCAGCCAGGGCACCTGCGGCCCCGCGGAGGCGACGACCTCCAGCGCCGCGTGCGGGGGCAGGCCCGCCGAGAGCGCGCTGGACAGCCCGTCGAGCAGCCGGAGCACGGCGTCGTCGGTCACCCGCACCGTGCCGAACCGGGCCCGTGCCCGCCCGAGCAGTCCCCGCACCCCGGTGCCGGTGGCCGCCACCGGGTCCACCGCAAGCAGCCCACGCACCGAGGCCACCGTGGCCTGCTGCCGCGCGGCCCGCTCCCGGCGCCCAGCCAGATCGCTGAGGCCCAGGACCACCTCGTGGCGGGCCCGCACCGGCCACAGGACCCCGGCGCCCAGCACCAGCAACGCCACCAGCACCCCGGTCACGACGACCACCCCAGCAGGGCCTCGAGGCGCTCCCAGGCGGCCGCGGGCCGCAGCGCCCCGTCGCGGAAGTCCATCGCCGGCAGGCAGCGCACCCGGCCGTCGTCACCGGTCACGAGCACCCCCACCTGGGCCAGCACCCGCCGCTCGGGGAGCCGCCGCACGTGCAGCACGCAGTCCAGTGCGCTGCCCAGCTGGGCGTGCACCGCCTGCGGCGTCATGTCCGCCAGGGCACCCAGGGCCTCGAAGCGCGCCACCACGTCCTCGATGGCGTTGGCGTGCACCGTGCCGCACCCACCCTCGTGCCCGGTGTTGAGCGCCGCGAGCAGCTCGCGCATCTCCGGACCGCGCACCTCACCCACCACCACCCGGTCGGGTCGCATGCGCAGGGACTGCTTGACCAGGTGCGTCATGTCGATGGCGCCGCGCCCCTCAACGTTGGCCGAGCGGGACTGCATGCGCACCACGTGCGGGTGCTGCACCGCCAGTTCCCGGACGTCCTCGACCACGAGGATGCGGTCGGCGGGGTCCACCAGGCTGAGCAGGGTGGCCAGCAGCGTCGTCTTGCCGCTGCCGGTCCCGCCGGAGACCACGAACGCCAGCCGTCGGGCCACGAGGTCGCGCACCACCCGGGCTCCGAGCTCGTCGAGCGTCCCCAGCCGCAGCATCTCCTCGACGCTGGGCACCACCTCCCGGGGAACACGCAACGAGAGGTGCGCCGCCCCGTCCACCAGCGGGGGCAGCACCGCGTGCAGCCGGATGCCACGACTTTATCTAGGGAGCTGATCGATCAGAGCCTGCAGGTCGCGGCCTCTCCCTACGACGACACGTCACGATCGTGGCCTCTTCCAAGCGCAGCGAACTCGCTGTGGATGAGAGCGACAAGCAGAGCTTCACCTAGCGCTGCCTCAGGCATCAGTTGCAGATCGAATGCACCTCACCCTGAAGACACACCTAGGCACACCCTTCAGGCAAGGGCCTCGTTCCAACCGCCTCGACGGTCTGCCGGACTCTTCCAGGAACCGCACGAGCATTCTCGGAAATCGAGACCACTGGACCGCAGGCGACGCAAAAGCACCACCCACGACCGACCGGCGAGAGTTCTGCAAGTCCCGATATTGCGAGGATCCGCGGTGCGTAGAGACTGCCTCTGCCCTTTGTGGAGGCAAGGTTACGGCGCCCTGACGGAGACGGTTACGAAGTCACACCCACGTTTGGATCCCGCTGGCCGCTCAGGAGGCCGCAGTCCCCCTCTCGACTCATCGAGGCGTGCGCCCTAGTCTCACCATCATGAAGAGGAACACGAAACTCTGGCCCTCAGTTCGGGGATGCACAGCCACTGGAGTGACGCTCTTGGCGTTGGCTGCGTGCACTAGCAACGGCGATAGCGACGAGCCCTCAGACGAGGGGTCCTCGACCCCTCCGAGTGCTTCAACGTCGGAGAACCCGGCGCAGGAGTACGAGGCCAAGGGGCCTGGCGGGATGGCCGCGCAGCTTAAGGGGACCCTGACGCAGCAGGAAGGATGCTGGGTCGTAGAGGGCGAGCACCAGGGCACGACCGTTCCGGTGTTCCCGAGCGGTGAGGTCGTCTGGGAGGACGACGGCCTGACCTACCAAGGCACCCACTACGGCGAGGGCGACGAGATCGAGCTGGGCGGCGGGAACCCCGGTGAGGACGCCACGAACGACTGCGAAGCCGACTCGGTGTTCCAGGTCGCCGCTTCGTCCTCGTCTAGGTGAGACCGAGAGCCCCTCAGACTCCGTCGCTCTTCTTGTACCCACGCTTCGGCCAGGCCAAGAGCCGCGTGAACCGGGGGGGCAACGATTCCGGGGGCTCGCTGGCTGCCGACATGTCTTCGGTGCTCGGCTTAGGACCTACAGGGGGAGCAAGTAGCAGCGGGGCGGACATGGAGATGCCCGTCGGATTCACCTCCGGGTCGAGCGCCTGATCCAGCTCCTGCCATGCCGCATCACGGGTTGCCGGGTCACCGTGTTGTTCGATAGTCCATTCTCGGACCCACTGTTCCTCCTCCGGCGACATCAGTGGCAGGTATCGCGTCACAGACTCAACTGCCCTGTCACGCAGACGGTCGGGAAGCGGATCCATCGCCGGGAGGAAGACAGAGGTTAGGGGTGAGGCGTCGGCCCCCTGGGTCAGGTGGTGGAGCGCCTGCATCACCTTCGACTCTCCATCGGCAGTGGAAGACCGGGCATACACGCCAGCGGCCCAGGCCAACGCCACCTCGACACGAATGGGGCGGCGTCGAAGGTTGCGCGCGATCTGCGGCTGCTGCAGGAAATGATCGATCTCCCGGCCGCTGGGCCACCGATCTGCAAGCCCCCAGATCGACAGCGTCTTGCGTCCACACTTCCAGCACTGCATGCAGGGTCGTCCGGGCAAGCCGTGCTGGCAGGAGGCTGCCGCTCGTCCATAGGCCGACTTCTCAGTGATGATGTGGGTCCCCTCCTCGGACACTCCCGCGATCACGTTGGCTACGGGCATCCCCACGGCCTGGAAGGCGGGGCCGAAGCCGGCAACGAAGGCACTATCCTCGTAGGGGCGATAAGCCTTGGCGCCCAAGAGAGTCGCGGAGGTCAAAACGGTCCCCCAGCAGACCGCGGAGGTCCCATCCTCGTCGCTCCACAACAGGGCCGGTGCGATGTTCGCCAGATCGTGAGGGAAACCCACCGGGTCCCTGAGGAGCTCCAGGTCCGTTTGCACGACCCGGGCCCGTACACCCAGCCCACGGATATGCTCCACAGCCGCCAGAGCAGCAGAGGTGTCGAACGTCCCCTCCAGGGGTTTGTCATCGAAACGGTGCCGCTGCTGGTAGTAGCATCTAGTCTCCGGTCCCAGCACCTCCAAGGCTGCGGTGCAGTCCACGCCCCCGCTATAGGCCAACGCGACAGGCCCGCCCTCGGCTCGGATGCGGGGTTCCAGGGCCGGGTCCACTGGCCCCACCTCAACGCCCTCGCCCATGAGGACGGCCGCTGCGAATACCTGGGACACGGGCCGATCCATGTCTAACCGCCCGTTGAGCCATGGGCGCATGCACATCAAGGACACCAAAGCGATCACGTCCGGGTGGATCGCAGACTCCGGCACCGGATGAAAGACGGCCTTGTTCCGCGCCAGAGTGCCGCCGGACTTCCGCGGCTCCTTGCCCTTGGGCGTGAACCGCAAGGTCAGACGGTCACCATCGTGGATCGCCCTGACACGCACGTCCTCTCCTCATCCTCAGTTCCAGCATGACCTCCACCCTGCGCGGGCCGCTGCCAGACTACTTTGCCCACTACAGAGCGCAGCACAGCCGAGTGCCTTCAGGGGCCCCGGGCGACACGACCTGATAGCTGTCTGGGCCTGGAACGCGGCTCATGCCTCAACAGAGCAGCACGGTGGGGGAAGCTAGCGCACACCCACCGAGTGCAGCGCAAGGTCGACCGAGGCAGTCCCTGTATGCCCCAAACGTCCCACAAAGACCACCGTACGGAGAATTCACTGAATGTTAACCCAAATTCCATCCATGCTCCCCTAGGCGGCCTAGCCTCGGAGTGCACACACACTCACACGCACACACGGAGAATCGTAGATGGTCGCCAGACTTATACTCGCCACCACCGCCTCCCTTGCCGTCACTGCCGCCACTGCCGCCGCAGTCGCACCGGCAACGGCCAGCGCGGTTTTCACCAGCCAGGATACGGCGCAGGGGCAGGCAGTGGACTCCCTCTCTCCCAACGCACTCGAGGAAGTTGCCCATCAGCAGGATGTGTTGATGCGAACCCTGGAACCCTTCCAGAATGACCTTTCCGAGTTTGACACGTGGATGACACATGACGCCTCCGGAAATGTGACATTCAACGTGCGGGGGCAGCGGGTCGATTCTCTCACGGAGGTGCTTGACCGCGTAAAGGGGAAGGGGATTAACGTATCCACATCTAACGCCGAGTCTGTGGGGCCAAAGGCTACCGCGGCCCTTAACGACGGCTTAATCCCCCAAGAAATCAACGGGCAGAAGGTCCTCGGCGTGGGAGTGGACCCGGAAACAAAGAGCATCCTCGTGGACCTGAAGGACTCCGACACCATTCTGGGCACGGCGGCTTCGACCAACACCTCAGCGAGGGCCGAGGTCGAACGGATTCTGATGGAATGGCCTGGCCTTCCCGATCTGGATGTTGTCATCAGGGAATCTGAGGACGCGGGGCCAGCCAGCGATCACCCCGGCGATGCAATCCTTGGTGGCGTTAACCTCAGCACCTGCACCGCCGCATTCACAGTGAAGCATAACGGCGCCGAGGGGCTTCTCACTGCAGCCCATTGCAGCAAGTACGGCATCTCGAACCGACCTGGTTATATTGGCGGTGGGCATTACACCGGAACAGGTGTCCCCATGAGCAAGCAGTGGGGACCCAACGCCGACATGCAGGCGATTCGCATCCCCTCTGACGATTTTACCAAGCCCCGATACTACAATGGCCGCTCGAATTTCAGCGTCCCTCAGTCTCGGCCCGGCGCGGCAATGAAGGGGAATATCGTCGGCCACCTAGGAAAGACGACAGGATTCAGCTACGGGTACGTCGACACGACTCAGTACAAGCCGCTCTGGGACGCATGCAACGGCCGAACCTGCAATGCATCCTTCGTGCGAGTCCAGGCCACCCAGTACCTGGGTGACAGCGGGGGCCCTTGGTTCACCCTCTCGCAGAACGTTCCCCTGGGTGTGCACCACGGTGGCGAAATTATCGGAGACAAGCCGGGAGGATGGTCCGTCTACTCTGCCCTCAGGTTTCTTCCCACGGGGACTACGGTTCAGTACTGAGACCAGGGCCGGCCCGCCGTGAAGGGACTTCCTTCAGCGGGTGATCTTCCACCCTGCTGAAGTGGTTGGACACAGTCTTCGGCTCGTCCCGCAGGGTGCGGGGCGAGCCGAAGACTGGTCGAGGGACGTTAGTCAATGCCAAGGCGAGGGACCGCTTCGTGGGTCTCTTCCACAGGCAGGTTGGTGGTCAGGCACGTGCGCGGAGGCCATGAGCATAGTCACTTTTTTGCAAGAAGCTCTCCCAGGGCATTTTGCAGTTGACGTCGTAGATCCTCGTTCTCTTCACGCAGTGCCCGGATTTCTTTTTCATGGGTCGCCTCGAGGCGTCGGATGTGTGCCCGCAGGGTGGCCTCCACCGATCCACACGCCTGTGCCTTGACGGCTTGGAGCGGCGGTTTGCGGTCACGCTCGGCGCAGATGAGTTTGGCCAGCTCGCGGTTGCGGTAGAGGTATCCGCGGGAGACGCCTGCTGCGAGGGCCACGCTGGAGAACGTCACGGGCTGACGCTTCTTGACGAGCTCCTGGAGGGCTTGGACGGCACGGTCGTGGGTCTGCTGGCTGCGCCGTGCCTGGTACTTCACCAAGGGAGTGGCGTTCATGCCGGCTCGTCGGTGTAGGGATTGGTGCGTGCCGTGGTTCCGGCACCGGTCACGGTTTCGGTGGTGTCCTCGAGGGCGTCGAAGATGGCCTCGAGGGAGCGAATCTCACGGTGGCGCTGCTCGAGCCAGACGTTGTTCTCGGGCATCGGGGTGCCGTGCCGTTGCGTGAAGGCTTCCTGCCGGAGGTCGATCAGTTCGAGTGTCTGGCGGTGCTGGCGGCGGAGCTCGGGCAGGTGGCTGGTGTCGGTGGCGAAGTGGCCGCAGGTCAGACAGGCGTTTCCCTTGTCGCAACGTCTGGTGGGGGGCAACAGACAGGTCCCGTTGGGCAGGATCCGGTCGGTGCGGCCAGACAGTTCACTGATCTCGTAGAGGTCCTGGGCGTCCAGGGTGAGCGGGGTACCGAAGCTGCCCGCGCGGCGTGCCTTGAGGAACTCGCTCTCGGCGGTCTGGGCGAGCGTCGCGGCGTAGGCCATCGTCATCTCCGGGGACTTGTGGCCGAGGTAGCGCTGGACCACGTGCACGGGCACGCCGGCGTTCAGCAGTTCGGTGGCCCGGGTGTGGCGCAACCGGTGGGTCTGGGTGAACCGCAACGGTGCACCGTCGTGGTCGAGGAGCCCCACGGCCTCGTCAAGGCGTTCCAGGGCGTGCTTGTGCGACGGGTAGGGGCGGTGGCGTAGCCCCTTGAAGTTTCGTCGCAGCTCTGGGAACAGATAGGCCGGTTCGACCTCTCGTCCGAGGCGTTCACGCACCCAGGCCTGCTGGTCGCGGATGAGGGTGACGGCGGCCTTGTCGACCAGGATGTGCGGGTCGACCCCGTCGACCTTGGTCTGCTGGTAGCGCAGCCGGGCAATGAAGTCCTCGTCCTTGGCCTGGTCGGCGTCCACTCCGGGGATCGTCACCAGGGGGTCGAAGTCGAGCATGAGGATCTCCGAGACCCTGCGGCCGGTCATGGCCTGCAGGAGCCAGGCACGGGCGGCCGAGGGATCCCCAAGGCCGCTGGCGGTGATCGGGTCGCGGCCTGGTGGGGTGACGGTGATGCTTTGGTCGGTGGGAGAGGCGAGGATGTCGATCACGCTGACCATGGTTGCGAGGTCCTCTGCCGAGATCCACTGCTCAGGGCGCGCGTCTCGCCGGCGTGACCTGCGGGAGCGGGTGTACTCAGGCGACCACAATCGGGCGTGGGCCTCGGTCAGGCCGGTCCACCGCGATTCGCCTGTCGCGGCTGCTGCTTCGTCGGCGTGGTCGAGCATGAAGCGGTAGAAGGCTTGGATCCGGGACTGTGCAGTGTGGACCTGGTTCGAGGCGATGGGGCCCTTGCGACCCGGCGCGGATGGGTCCTGCAGCCAGGACAGGAATTCCAGGAACGCCAGCCGCAGCTGTCCGGTCTCGGTGGCGATCACCGGTCCGGCCGTGAGGTCTCGGCCGGTGTGTGTGAGCCACGGGCCGAAGTACGTGCTCAGTTGGCGGGCGTGTCCCACGGCGGTGGTCCAGCGGTACATCTGGGTGGTGAGGTTCTGGCGCAGCCAGTAGCGCATACCCTCTCGGAGCCACGCGGGCTCGACGGCCCCGAGGTCGATGGTCTTGTATCCACTGGGTTCGTGCGGACGACGGGGGATGCGGTCATCGACGCGCAGGTCCCACACGTCGTGTTCCCACCATTGGCGGGTTCCGCAGCGCACGGAGACCATGAGGTGGATGTGGCGGGCAAGGCCTTCGAGATTGCGCACGCTGCCGGGGGCCGGCATCTTGCCGTTGCGGGCGTAGAACTGCTTGATCGCTTCCCGGACGACCAGGGCGTGGTGGATCTGGGAGCAGCTGAACCTCGCTGCCGGACCCTGGAGAGTCGAGCTTCCGGCCAGGGCGGTAATGGCCTCTGACCACCAGCGAAGGACCCACACGGGGATCTTCATCAGACCTTCGTCCCAGCAGGTCCACACCCACCAGGCCACCTCCTGGCGCAACCTGGGGTACCCGTGGTCCGGCCCGAGGTCGTAGGACTTGCCGGCCCGGTAGGTGCCTTGCCGCACGAAGACCTCGCAGTACGGCGGGGCATCGATCACGTACACCGGGTCCGCCCACGCCTCAGGGACCCTGGAACGTTGCGCTTCCCACGCACTGACAGGCGCTGCAGGGACGGTGGGGTCTGCTTGTGCCCAGCGGTCGTGTGGGTTCATGCGTTCAGCTCCTTCCACCCGGCAGTGAAGGTCTTCCATTCGCTGAGGTTGCGCAGTTCGGCGTCTTCGGTGACCCAGCCGTACATCTCCAAGGTGGTCTGGTAGTCCGCGTGGCCCAGGCGGCGCATGACCACGTGCGGTGGCACTCCTGCCAGGAGCAGGGCCGTGGCGTGGGTATGGCGCATCCAGTGCGGCCCCCAGTCCTGGGGAAGGTCCGGGTGGCGCCGCTTGATGGCTGCCACGCGGTCGTACACCGTGCCCGGAGCCATCGGTGCCCACAGGGGCTCGCGGGCGACGTTGACGAAGACCCAGTGCTGGTCGACCTCCGGGATGGCCAGGTCGATGCCGGCGTCGATCAGTTCCCACACGTAGGCGCTGTAGGCGGCCTCGAGTTCGTCGCTGATGTAGATCTGGCGGAACCGGTCGCTCTTGCTGCGGCACCCGTGAGGGTGGTCTTGGCGGGGTACCACGTCCACCCTTGGGGTGTCACCAGCGCCGACGTGGAAGTCGCAGTGCCGTAGCGACAGGGCCTCCCCCAGCCGCAAGGCGGTCTCGGGCAGCAGGGCGAACAGGAACTTGTCCCGCGCGGCCGACAGGCGCGCTTCTGGGGTGCTGTTGCGGGGCACGCAGTCGCCGACGATCGTGTTGATCTGCTCCGGGGTGAGTACCGGGGGACGGCCCCGGTGCGGCCTCCTGGAACGGTAGATCGGCCGGCCCCCCTGCGATGCCTTGCTGTGGTCGGTCACGCCGGCCAGGGCCCGCACGTAGGGAGCGCGTCGTGGCCGACCGGAGCTGTACAGGCGGCTGAGCGCCGTCTGGTGTCCGTTGGCGGAGGCCTGCCACGTGTAGAAGGCCAGGACGGCGGCGCTGCGCTGGGCGACGCTGGCCTCGGACAACCACACGCCAGGCGGACCGATACGCGCTACTGAGGGCAGGTCCCCGGTTCGCAGGTAGGTCAGGAAGGTCCCGAACAGGAAAGTCGGGAAATCCGTCCAATCCCACTGGCCATCCCCCAGCAGCGTGAACCACGCAGCCAGACCTCGGGCGTAGGCCTGGACGGTGTGCGGCGACGCCCGGTCCTGACGCAGAAAGTTCAGGTACTCCTCGACCGGGGTCACGGGCAGCCCCTGGGGATCCACGACCGTGTGCGTCTTCGACCCGTCGGGTAGTCGCGCCGTCAGGACCCGGGCGGCGGTCTCGACCTTGCTCACCGGCCGGCCTTCGGCTCTCGAGCAGTCCAATGGTCGCGGCCCGCGACGGACCCCAGATCGTGCGCATGGACCTGCTGCCAAGCATGCCGCAGGCTCTCCTCCCGGCTCCGGGTGCTGCTGGCCTCCCCTAGGTACAGCTCTCGGCGTCGACCTCGCTCGTGCCAGACCAAGTAGGCATAGACTCGGCGACCACCGGCGGTCTTGAAACGCACCCGGGCCAAGACCCGCCGTCCATCGTCGCCGCGGATGTGCCGGCGGGCGTGGCCGCCAGCGCTAGCGTCCTGATCGGTGGAGTTGTGACTCCGATTGTGGGGGTAGACCGACTGCCACGCATGGTCAGGGGTGGGCGTTGGTCGCCACGGCTGCTGACCTACGGGGCACATCGGTCAGTCACCCGAACTGTGCGTCAGGAGTGCTGGCGGGGTCGCCGGTGGTCACCAGGTGCAGCTTCGGTCGGGTCGGCCGGAAGGGCCAGGCGCTGCCCATCGAGTGGGACCAGTCCGACAGGGCGACATCGGTCAGAGCCTTCAGTTCGGCAGCGCTGTACCCGAATTCGACGCGGATGGAGTTCAAGGCGTCGTGCGCCGCGCGGGGCTGGATGGGGAAGCTGCAGTCGCGTGGGCCTCGTATCAGGTTGCGCGCGTTGAGCACCTTGAACCAGTAGCGGTACTGCTGGTCGGTCAGGTCCCCGTGGAGGTGGGCTCGCTTGATCAGGGATGGGATGCTCACGCCCCAGTAGGTGCTGAGTGCCTGCACGTGTTGCAGCTGGCTGGGGGTGATGCCCCGCAGCACGTCGTGGAGCTCTTCATAGGGTGCGAGGAACTCCCCGGCGAACAGGTCGGCCCGTTGTTCGACCTCCTTGATCCCGCCGTGCGGGGAGTCCAGGTCCATCACCAGGTGCCCCAGCTCGTGTGCCAAGGAGTGACGTTTGCGGTCCTCGGGGACGTCTGGTCGCAGCAGGACCACTGCCCTGACGGGCCCCGGGGTTCGCACCGTGATCGCATCGATGGCATCCATCCCCGCGGTCATCTCCAGGATGAACACCCCGGCGCTCTCCAGCTCGGCTGCCAGGTCCATGACGTGGTCGCCGATGCGCCAGGCGCTGCGCACGAGCTGCGCTGCTTCCACGGCGCCGCCGGACAGTCGGTCCACGTCGTGGGACGGCAGGTTCCGGGGGAACTCCACCCCCACCTCAGCGACGACCTTGTTGAGCATGAACGCGACCATGTTCGCCTGGGCCCGCACCTTGTTCCGTTGCCACTGCGGGGTCCTGGACTGGCTGCGAAAGTGGGTGCCCTCGGTGGGCTCCACTGGGACCGGCCGGCACAGCAGCTCGGGGCTGACCTCCAGCGCACTGGCGGCAGCCTCCAGCTTCGGCCCCATGAGTTGGGCTCGCCCGGACTCGATCTTCGAGATGTAACCGGGGGAGACGCCCATGAGTTCGGCAAGGTCCTTGCTGAGTATGCCTCGCCACTCCCGGACCAGCTTGACCGTCCCGTGGACGGCTACCTGCTCAGGCACCAGGAGCCCGGGGATTTCGGCCACGTAGCCCTGCGTCGTACTCATGCTCTGATCCTACTCTCGCTCCTCTCTCGGAACTCGTCCGGCTCTCCGCCGACCGGAAATTTTTTACTCGCTCTGCGCGTCCCGCTGAGTGCCCCGCGACAGGTTGGTGCCGAAGGTCGGACGGGGCGGGGCCGTGTAGGCAGCGGGCCGCAGGGCCGCCGCGCGCTGGGGCGACGCTCCAGCCGGCACCTGGTCCAGCATCGGGAACAGCTCTGCGAGCTGACCTAGCAGGGTCATCATGTCCAGCCACGGCACCCGAGCAGCATCACGCCGGCGCCACGAATCCAGTTGCCGCCGCGCCTCCCCCAAAGAGAACCAATAGGGATCCCACACTTCATCCGAGCTCAGCGGGGCTCGCAGCGTGCAGTCCCTCAAGCGGCCGGTGACCTCGGAGTAGTGCGGCACGAGCTCCACAGACAGGGGCTGACCGTCCAAGAGCTGCGGCGGGAGGGACTCGTCAGGCAGCTGCGCCCGGAACTTCCTGCGGCGCTCCGACCGAGGCTCGTTCGGGTCCGCCTCCAGGCGCAGGTGAATCCGCCCGTGCACCAGCAGCTCGACCCACCGATACGGAGCGTGGACGTACAGGCCTGGCTGCGACCGTGCCCACATCCCCATCCCGTTCGTCCACATGACGGTGCGCATGTTGCCGAGCATTTTGGGCACGACATCAGCCTTCTGGTCGCTGGGCACAGCCCACCGACAGAACTCGTGGGCGGCCTCGTCCGCCGCCAGCCCGATGGCCGCGATAGCTCCCAGGTGCGGCTGTATCAGGCGCAGCGCCTCGGACCTGCCCATGAAGTGGCCAGTCAGCATCTGCATGGTCTCTCCCAACGCCTTTCCTAATGTTGCTTCAATTCTGTCCTATGGGGGTAGAGTTTGACCCAGCGCGGCTCTTCTGGCCACAGGGGTCCAGCACTCGACGACTGCTTCCTGACAGCGCTTAGGCCCGTCCCCGTGCCGAGGCCCGAACAGGCGGCGTCGCCACCTCTGGGTTGCCCCAGCGCAGCACCCCTATTGCAGACAACGGTCGGCCGTGACACTCTCCGAGAAAATGAGGTGAATCCTCTACCCAGGCGAGGCACCCTCTAGTTCGACATCGCGCGTCTCATCCAACTGTGCGGATCGGGGCCACGATCAACCGTGAGAACGCTGGCTGGTTGCGATTGGCCATGCGCCAGCGATGAGGGCTGCAGCTGTGGCGCCAGTCAGCGATGGAGCGTTACAGACTTACTTCTCGCTACAGCGGCAGCAGTCCTTCGCCATCCAGTCCCGTCGACGAACATGCCCCAGATAACTCGTCACCCATGGCAAGTCGCTCCCCCTCCGAGACGTAGCAGTCACATGAGAGACGTCCGGTGGACCACCCTAGATAACCCGGGCAGTAGCCCGTCCACGCATGGTGCGGTGTCGTCCAGGCGCCGCCCGGCCAGGCCGGCCAGGCGCACCGCCAGCTGGCGCAGGTCCTCGGCCGAGCCCATCGGTGTGGCGTCGCGCTCCAGGCCCCGGCCGCGGTCCACCCAGACCCCGTCAGTGCCGTTGACCAGTACGTCGGTCACCCCGGGCTCGGCCAGCACGGGCTCCAACGGCCCGGCCCCCAGCACGCTGCGGCCCAACCGCTGGGACCGCTCGCGCACTCCTCGGTCCCCCAGACGCAGCCGCTGCGCCCCGGCCACCTCACCGACGGTGCGCTCGCTGGGAGCCCGCCCGCGGGAGATCTGCTCACGGATGCTCGACGGAGCGCTCACGACACACCCTCCACCGCACCGAGCAGCAGGGTGTCGGCCGCCTCGCGCACCGGCCCGTCGAACGCCCCGACGGGCCGCCCCTCCCGCTCGCACCGCCCCACGGTCGGGTCGTCGGCCAGCACGCCCTGCACCGGCAGCCCCGTGAGGTCCTCCACCGCGGGCACCAAGGCCCCGCCGGGGCGGTCCGTGCCACGCACCAGCAGGGACGCGTCCCCGGGCAGGGCGCCCAGCGTGCCGCGCAGGGCCGGCGCGACGGCCACCGTGGTGGGGCTCGACCCCACGAGCACCCACACGCCGTGGCACCAGCTGGCCCACCCGAGGAACTCCCCGGACCCCACCGGCGGCAGGTCCACCAGCACGAGGTCAGCGACGCCGGCCACCGCCCGGCGCGCGTGGTGCACCACGTGGCGGGGCAGGTCGGTCCACACCCCGGACCCGATGCCGTCGCGCGCCAGCAGGGCCACGCCGTGCGCCCTAGGCAGGGCGCCCACGAGCTCCTCGCCGGGCAACGCCCCGTCGCTGCGCACCAGGTCGTCCCAGTGCAGGCCGGGCGCGGACTCCATGCCGAGGGCGATGGCCAGCGCCGTGCCCCAGCGGGAGGTGTCCACGGCCACGGTGCGCAGTCCCGCCGAGGCCGCGCGCAGCGCCACGGCAGCGGTGAGGGTGGAGGCCCCCAGCCCGCCGGTGGCCCCGCCGATCCCGATCACGTGTGTCGTCATGGCCAGAACGATCGCGCCGGCCAGCACCCCCGCGCCGGGCCTCGACGGCACTCCTGTGGACCAGCCCCCGAGCCCGTCGGCAGAACACCCCCGGGCCTGTGGAGAACGGGAGATCCCCCGGGCAAAGCGAAGGCCCCAGCCGGGGGGGCAGCTGGGGCCTTCTGGCGCGCCATGCCCTGGGGGGGAAAGGCAGGTGCGCCGCGCGCTCAACCCGAAGGGAGCGCGTTGCAACCATGATGCACCCCGCTCGGGGCGAAATGCAAGACGGAACCGGACCACCCGGCCCCCGTCACACCCCCGGGAGCCGCCCGACCCGCACCGCGTCGCAGATCCGCTCCCCCGCCCGCGCCCCGCCGACGACTGCGTCACACACGTGCCGCACCCACAGTGCCACGCCCTCCGGGGTCCCCGTGGCGTAGGCCGCAGCGGCCCCCAGGTACTCCACCCCGCCGCCCGGGCGGTGCCCCGCCTCGACCACCGCCACCCCCATCGGGTCGAGCCCGCGGGAACGCACCACGGCCCGTTGCACCGCCCGCGCCACCACGCCGTTGCCACGCACGAAGGGACGCACCGCCAGCACCTCGGCGTGGGCCACGGCCGCCACCACCACCGCCGGCACCTCGGGGGGCGCGGTGAGCACCTCGCGCAGCCCAGCCAGCCGCTGCTGCACCTGCCGCACGTCCGGCGCCGGACCCATCTCCGTGAGCTCCCGCACCTGCTCCCCCTCGGCGCGGGGACGCCCCAGCTGGTCGTCGGCCACCAGCCCCCGGGCCGCGGCGGTGTGCAGGCGCGCCAGCACCTGGCTCGGCGAGGAACCCACCAACCCCTCCAGGTGCACCGCCTCCTCGGTGGCCCGCACCGCGCCCCGCACCACCGCCTCCACCGGGTCGGGCGCCGGCGACCAGGCGCGCGCCCCCACCATCGCCTCGCGCACCCAGTCCACGGGCAGCTCGGCCCCCTCCAACGATGCCGACGCCCACGCCCCGTGCACCCGCGCCTCGGTGGCGCACTCGGCGGAGCGCCGGCGCAGCGCCTCGTGCCAGCGCAGGGCGGTGCAGGCGTCGCGCGCCGCGTCGGCCGCCTCCCGCACGCCGGACAGCTCCGCCACGCGCAGCAGGGGGTGGGCGGAGGACGACGTGGGGGGCTGGACCATGCGCACAGCGTAGGGACCGGTCCCGGCGTGAGACGCGGCACTGTGCGGGGTGTGGACTGGCGCCCCGGCACGGCGGGGCGCACAATCGGGAGAAGACTCACTAGCATTGCCGCAGAACCGACGACGGGAGTAGTCATGGCCATCCCGGCCTCCAAGACCAACGTTTCCACCACCGGCCGCACCTCCGCGTCCGTGACCGAGCGCGCGAACGAGCGGTCCCTCGGCCAGATCGTCAGCGACGCCGCCGCCAACGCCCAGTCCCTGGTCCGCGACGAGATCGCCCTGGCCAAGGCCGAGATCAACCAGGACGTCCAGAAGGGCATCAAGACCGGCGCCGGCTTCGGCATCGCCGCCGTGCTCGCCGCCTACGGCTTCGGCATCCTGCTCATCGCCGCCGCCCTGGCGCTGGCCCTGGTGCTGCCGCACTGGGCCGCCTTCCTCATCGTGGCCGCCGTGCTCTTCGTCTTCGCCGGCATCGGCGCCCTGTTCGGCCTTTCGCAGATGAAGAAGATCAAGGGCAAGCCGGAGCGCGCCATCAAGGCCGCCGACCGCACCCAGAAGACGCTCAAGGCCGCGGCCGACCCCAACACCACCACGCCGCGCTCCTGACGTCCCGCCGGGACTGCGACGCACCGCGACGGCGGTCACCCCACCGGGGGTGGCCGCCGTCGCCGCGTCCGGGGACGGCCCGGCTCCCTCAGCGGTAGCCGTCCGGCACGTCGCGGACGTCGCGCGGGTCCCACGGCCGGTCGAGCCCACCGAGGCGCAGCACGGTGGAGAGCAGCCACCCCGTGTACCCCCAGACGAACAGTCCGTCCACGTCGAAACCCGGCGTCGTGCGCCCCACCCCGGGTAGTCGGGCGGTGAAGCGCCGCGCCGGGTCCACCAGGTGGCCCAGCGGCACCACGTGGATGCTGGCGACCTCCAGTTCGCTGCCCACGGACAGGGCGTGCGGCCGCTCCCACCAACCCACCACCGGGGTCACCGGGCGGAAGCTGGGCGCCACGGGCAACCGCGGCAGGCGGGCCACCATCTGCACCGATGCGGGGTCGAGGCACACCTCCTCGGTCCCCTCGCGGAGGGCGGCCTGCTCTGCGGTCTCACCGGCGTCCACCCCGCCACCGGGGAAGGACGCCTGGCCGGCGTGGTGCGCCAGACTCGACCCACGGCGGGTGAGCACCACCCCCTCGGGCCCCACGAGCACGAGGACGGCCGCGTCACGGCGAGCAGGCACCCCCTGCGCCGGCGGCGTGGCCAGCGGGCGGGCGAGGCGCTCCATCGGCGCGGCGTCGACGCGGGCCTGCAGGCCGGCGAGCCAGCGCGGCACCTGCAGCGGGTCGCCCGCGGCGGGCTCGTCGAACACCCAGGAGCGATCGGCCTCCGACGGGCTCACAGCACCACCCGTCCGTCCACCGGCTCCAGGCCGCGCGCCCGGGGCGGGAGCACGGCCTCGTCCTCGGGCAGGAACTCCACCGGCACCACGCCCTTGACCATCCCCCACGCCTGCCGGGGCGTGGTCACGCCGGTCTCGGAGGAGGGGCACCAGCGGGCCACGGGGCAGGCGCCGCAGGCGGGCCGGCGGGAGTGGCAGACGCGCCGACCGTGGAAGATCAGGGTGTGCGAGAGGTCGGTCCAGTCGCGGCGGGGGAACAGCTCGGCGACGGCGTGCTCCACCTTCACCGGGTCCTCCAGCGCGGTCCAGCCCATGCGCCGCACGAGCCGGCCGAAGTGCGTGTCCACCGTGAGGCCGGGGGTGTCGAAGGCGTTGCCCAGCACCACGTTGGCGGTCTTGCGCCCCACGCCCGGCAGGGTCACCAGATCGCGCAGCCGGCCGGGCACCTCGCCGTCGTAGCGCTCCACGAGCGCCTGCGCCAGCCCGATGACCGAGCGCGTCTTGGCCCGGTAGAAGCCGGTGCGGCGGATGAGCTGCTCCACCTCGGCGGGGTCGGCGGCGGCCAGCGCCACGGCATCGGGGTAGCGGGCGAAGAGCCCGGGGGTGACGGCGTTGACGGCCACGTCCGTGGTCTGGGCCGACATGACGGTGGCCACGAGCAGCTCGAAGGGATTGCGAAAGTCCAGCTCGCACTCGGCGTCCGGGTGGCGCGCGGCGAGCACCCGGTACATGCGGCGGGCACGTCGCGTGCGGGCCAGGTCGGTCTCGTCGGGGAGCGGGTCGGCCGCGGGCGCACTCACCGGCCCCACGATAGGCCGCCCCCTCCCGCCCCGATCCGCGGGTTCGGCTCTGTGGCGTGGCACACTGCAGGCGTGGACCTCGACATCGTGACCCGTTCGCCCCTGTTCTCCGGCCTGGACGAGGCCGCCGCCTCCGCCCTGCTCGAGCTCACCGAGCGCGGCACCTTCAAGCGGGGGCAGGTCATCTTCACCGAGGGCGACCCGGGCGACAAGCTCTACGTCGTCACCTCCGGCAAGATCAAGCTCTCCCGTACCAGCCACGACGGCCGCGAGAACCTGCTGGCCGTGCTCGGCCCGGGCGAGATCATCGGCGAGATCAGCTTCTTCGACCCGGGTCCCCGCACCGCATCGGCCATCACCGTGAGCGAGACCGAGGTGCTCTCCCTGGCCCACGCCCACCTGGGCCTCTTCCTGGAGCAGAACAGCGGTGCCTCGGTGGCCATGCTCGGCGCCCTGGCCCACCGCCTGCGCCGCACCAACGACTCCGTGGCCGACCTGGTGTTCACCGACGTGCCCGGCCGCGTGGCCAAGGCCCTGCTCGACCTCGCCGAGCGCTTCGGCACCGAGGACGGGTCCGGCATGCTGGTGCAGCACGAGCTCACCCAGGAGGAGCTGGCCCAGCTGGTCGGCGCCAGCCGCGAGACCGTCAACAAGGCCCTGGCGGACTTCGCCTCCCGCGGGTGGCTGCGCCTGGAGGCACGCGCCGTGCGCCTGCTCGAGGTGGAGCGCCTGCGCAAGCGCGCCCGCTGACCCCCCCACCCCATGACCCCCTGTGCCCGTCCCGGGCGCAGGGGGTCATGGGGTGCAGCAGGGTGCGCCGCTCAGGCGTGGGCGCGCAGGTACTCCAGCTGCGCCAGCACCGTGAGGCGGGCCGCCGGCCACACCTCGCGCGGCACGTCGGCGTACACGGTGCGCACCACCGCGTCGGCCAGGTCCTCCCCCGGCCCCGGCTGCACCCGCCCCGCCGCGGCGGCGACCTGCTCCAGGCGCTCCCGCCGGTGCTGCTGGTACCAGCCCACCACCCCGGCGGCGTCGGCCACGGACGGGCCGTGCCCCGGCAGCAGCGAGGTCACCTCGCCCGATGCCGTGAGCCGCTCGATGCGCTCCAGCGACCCCAGGTAGGCCTCCAGGTCGCCGTCCGGGTGGGCCACCACGGTGGACCCGCGGCCCAGCACGGTGTCACCGGTGAGCAGGTGGTTCTCGGCCGGCAGCACGAACGAGACGGAGTCCGCGGTGTGGCCGGGCGTGGGCACCACCACCAGGTCGAGCCCGCCCACGCTGAGGTGGTCGCCGGCCACGAGGTCGTCCTCCCCGCCCCGCACCACGGCACGCCGCACGGGCGCCCCGGTGAGGCGGTGGAAGGTGTCGGCCCCCTCGGCGTGGTCGCTGTGCCCGTGGGTGAGCAGGGTGAGCGCCACGCGCGCGCCCCGGGCCTCCACCGCGTCCACCACGGCGCGCAGGTGCTCGGGGTGCTCCGGGCCGGGGTCCACCACGACCACCTCGTCGCTGCCGGGCTCGGCCAGCAGCCAGGTGTTGGTGCCGTCCAGCGTCATCGGCGAGGGGTTGGGGCACAGCAGGCAGGTGGCGCGCTCGCCCACCGGGCCGCCGGTCCAGTCGGACCCGTCGGGCAGGTGGCTCGTGGAGGAGCGCACGCTCACCGCCTCCAGGGGGTGCGCATGACCAGACCGTCGGGGGCGTCCGGCCCCACCGGCACCTCCTCGGGCCAGGGCATCACCTCGGGCACCTCGTGGCGGCCGGCCAGCACCTCGGCGGCACTGCCCGCAGCCCGCAGGTCCTCCAGCGCGGCGATGGTGGGCGGCAGCATCAGCCCCGCGTCACCGGCAGCGCGCTCCAGCACCGCTGCAGGACGCTCCCAGCTGGCCGACACGGCCTCGCTCGTGCCGTCGTCGGGCTCCTGCCCCTCGGGGATGCGGGCGGCGAAGAACCACGTGTCGTAGCGGCGCGGCTCGCACTCGGGGGTGGTCCAGTGGTCCCGGACGCTGAGGCACTCGGTGCGCACAGTCAGCCCGAGCTCGGTCAGCAGGTCGCTGAACGCCACCTCGCGGGCCTCCACGCGGCGGCGTCCCTCCACGGCGGCCGGGGCACTCGCCTCGGCCTCGCTCACGGGACGTCCGTCGGGGTGGGCGGCCAACAGCACGCCGGTCTCCTCGAACACCTCGCGCGCGGCGGCCAGCACCAGCTGCTGCGCCGATGCCGGCGTGGTGCCGGGCATGCGGGCCGACCACTCCTGCGGCGTGGGCCCCGACCAGGCGGCGTCGGTGACCTCGTCGCGCGGGTCCACCCCGCCTCCGGGGAAGACCATCATGCCCGGCGCGAAGGCCATCGAGGCCGCGCGCGTCTGCATGAACACCTCGACGCCCTGTGCGCCGTCGCGCACCACCATCACGGTGGCCGCGGCGCGGGGCGCCACCGGGGCGGGGCGGTCCGCCTCCGGGGTGTCCAGCCAGGCACGCACCGCCGGCACGAGGGCCGGCGGCATCGGGAAGTCGCGGTGCGGGGTGGTCACGCGGGCCCTCAGGACCGGACGGCCAGGACGACCTCGACCTCGACGGGCGCGCCGAGCGGCAGCGCCGCCACGCCCACGGCCGAGCGGGCGTGCTCGCCGGCCTCGCCGAAGGCGGTGCCCATGAGCTCGCTCGCCCCGTTGACCACGGCCGGCTGGCCGGTGAAGCCGGGCTGGCTGGCCACGAAGCCCACCACCTTGACCACGCGCTCGATGCGGTCCAGGTCGCCCACCACGGACTTGGCGGCGGCCAGCGCGTTGACGGCGCAGATGCGGGCCAGCTCGGCGGCGCGCTCAGGCGTCACGTCGCCGTCACCCTCGCCCACCACGCCGGTGCCGGCCAGGGTGCCGTCGACCACCGGCAGCTGGCCGGAGGTGTAGACCAGCCCGGCGTGCTCCGTGGCGGGCACGTACACGGCCACCGGCTGGGGTGCCGGCGGCAGCTCGACGCCGGCCTCGGCCAGGCGCTGCTCGACGGCCCCCATCAGGCGCTCTTCTCGCGCTTCAGGTAGGCCACCGGGTTGGAGCCCTCGGGCCCCGGGATCACGGTGACGAGCTCCCAGCCGTCCTCGCCCCACTGGTCGAGGATCTGCTTGGTCGCGTGGACGATCAACGGAACGGTGGCGTACTCCCATGTGCGCATGGATCGGAGCCTATAGCGGATGCGGAAAGTACCCTTGGGCGCATGTCCCAGCCCTCCCCCCGGCGCACCTCCCCGTTCCTCGCGCTGTCGGCGTTCGTCGTGGCCTGCCTGCTGGCGGGCCTGCTGGCGGCCGTGCTGCTGGTCCCCGTCACCATCGGGGTGGGCCGTGCCACGCAGGCTGGCACGACCTACTTCGACGAGCTGCCGAGTGACTTCGGCGACGACGGCGTGACCCAGCAGACCCGCATCCTCACCGCCGACGGCAAGCAGATCGCCGCCCCCTTCGGCGAGAACCGGGTGGTCGTGGGCTCCAAGGACATCTCGCCGTGGATGAAGAAGGCGCAGGTGGCCATCGAGGACGAGCGCTTCTTCGACCACAACGGCGCCGACCTCACCGGCATCGGCCGCGCCCTGTTCAACAACTTCGGGGGCGGGGGCACCCAGGGCGGGTCGACGCTCACCCAGCAGTACGTGAAGGTCTCCCTGCAGGACCGCGCCCTGCGCGACGGCGACCTCGAGGCCGCCCGCCGCGCCACCACCCAGAACGGCGCCGCGGGCTACGCCCGCAAGCTGCGCGAGATCAAGTACGCCGTCTCGCTGGAGAAGACCCACAGCAAGGACGAGATCCTCACCGACTACCTCAACCTCGTCTACTACGGCGACCGCGCCTACGGGGTGGAGGCCGCCGCGCAGCACTACTTCAGCGTGCCGGCCAAGGAACTCACGATCGCCCAGGCGGCCACGCTCGCCGGCATCGTGAAGGCCCCCGGGTCCAGCGACCCGGTGCGCCACCCGGAGAAGGCCCGCGACCGCCGCGACGTGGTGCTGTTCAAGATGCACCAGCTGGGGCAGATCACCGACGAGCAGTACGAGGAGGCCCGCAAGAGCGACCTCGGCCTGAAGGTCTCCTACACCCGCCGGTCGTGCGCCACCAGCGAGTACCCCTTCGTGTGCACCTACGTGGTGGAGTGGCTGCTGCGCCAGCCCGCGCTGGGCGAGTCCGAGAACGACCGCCGCACCCGGCTGGACCGTGGCGGCCTGACCATCCGCACCACCTTCGACAGCAAGCTGCTGGACCACGCCGCCCGCGAGCTGCGCGACAAGGTGCCGGCCAAGAACGACGACGCCGTGGCCGCCGCGGCCGCCGTGGTGGAGCCCGGCACCGGCAAGGTGCGCGCCATCGCGCAGAACCGGCCCTACGGCCTGAACAGCGGCAAGGGCGAGACCGCGGTCGGCTACGCGGTGGACCGGCCGTTCACCTCCAGCGGAGGCTTCGCCATCGGTTCCACGGCCAAGCTCTACTCGGCCATCACGGCAGTGCGCGACGGCTTCCCGGTGGACGGCAGGATCGGCCTGCGCGAGACGGTGGACCTCACCGCGCTCAACTCCCGCGGCGAGGAGCGCACCGTGCCCAAGGCCGTGTTCCGTCCGCAGGAGTTCGACCCCTGCGCTGAGGTCAAGGACGGCGAGCTGTGGGCCGTGCAGAACGACCACGGCAGCTTCCGCGACGCGATCCCGTTCAAGGAGGCCACCGAGGAGTCCGTGAACACCGCGTACTCCGAGCTGACCACCGCCCTGAACCCCTGCCGCGTGCGCGACACGATGACGCAGATGGGCCTGCACCGCTCCCAGCTGGACGACCAGGGCCAGTACGTGCCCTTCTCCACCAAGCCCGGCTCGGTGGCCCTGGGCGCCGACGAGGCCAGCCCGCTGACGGTGGCCAACTCGTTCGCCACCCTGGCCTCCGGCGGCATGCGCTGCGATCCCTACCCGGTGGAGAAGATCACCGACTTCGAGGGCCGCGAGGTGGAGCTGGACGCCGAGCACTGCGAGCGCGTGCTCGAGGAGGGTGAGGCCGCGGCGGTGACCGACGTGTTCCGCTCGGTGCCCGAGACCACCTCCGGTGGCGCCTCCCGCGCCCGCCTCTCCGGGGGCCGCGTGTCGGCCGGCAAGACCGGCACGGCCGACGGCTCGGACGAGACCTGGTACACCGGCTACACCCCGCAGCTCGCGGCCTCGGTGTGGGTCGGCACGCCCGACAGTCTGGGCAACCTGCGCGACATCGAGCTGGGTGGCCGGGCCTACCCGGGCTGGCTGTACGGCTCCAGCCTGGCCGCGCCCACCTTCCGGTCGATCATGGACTTCGCCCACCGCGACATGCCGGTGGAGCAGTTCCCGACCCCGCCGGCCGAGCTGACGAAGGGCCACCTGGTGGACGTGCCGGACGTCAGCGACAAGACCGTGCTGGAGGCCCGTGAGGAACTGCGCAAGGCCGGCATCCTGGCGCTCAACACCAAGCCGTGGGCCCCGGGTGACGCCACCATCGAGAGCATCGAGACCACCAACGGCTCCCAGCAGGACACGGCCCAGTTCGTGAAGCTCACGCCGCGGACCGACGCCGAGCAGCCGAGCCCGGACCAGATCCGCAAGGAGCTGGAGGCCCAGGGCGACGGCACGCAGGGCTCGGTGGCCGACGGGAACACCGGCGAGAACTGACCGGTCGCCCCCGGCACACGCAGGGAGGGGGGGCACCCCATCGGGGTGCCCGCCCTCCCTGCGCGAGGTGGCCCGTCGCGGGCCGGGGCTCAGCCCAGGTGCTTCTTCACCGCGGCGGCCACGCGGCCGCCCTCGGCGCGGCCGGCGACCTTGGCCTGCGCGGCCTTCATGGCCTGACCCATCTGGGACGTCTCGGTGACGCCGGCCTCGGCGACGGCCTCGGCCACCAGCGCCTCGAGCTCCTCGTCGGAGAGCTGCTTCGGCAGGTAGCCCTCGATGACCTCGAGCTCGGCCTTCTCGGACTCGGCCAGCTCCGGGCGGCCGGCCTTCTCGTACTCGGCGATGGCGTCGCGGCGCTTCTTGCCCTCCTTGGTGATGACGGCCAGCACCTCCTCGTCGGTCAGCTCCTTGGCCTCGCTGCCGGCCACCTCGGCGTTCTGGATGGCGGTGCGCACCATGCGCAGGGTGGAGGAGGTCACCTTGTCGCGGGCCTTCATGGCAGTGGTGAGGTCGGCGGTGATCTGCTGCTTGAGGTCGCTCATGGGCAGATCATCCCACCGGCCGGGGCCGCCACCCTCCCCGGTGCGATGATGGCGCCGTGGACACCCGACGCCTGCTGACCCGCCTGCGCGACCGCGAACCCCGCCCCGGGGCGCTCGCCGGGGTGGGACGCGGCGCCGCGCTGGGGGCGGCCGCCGTGGCCGGCGCCGGGGCCGCGTGCGTGGCCTGGGGCCACTTCGTGGAGCGCCACCTGTACACCCTGCGCCGCTTCACGGTGCCGGTGCTGCCCGAGGGGGCGCTGCCGCTGCGGGTGCTGCACGTCAGCGACCTGCACCTGGTGCCCGGCCAGCGGCGCCGCATGCAGTGGGTGCACGACCTGGCCGCCCTGGAGCCGGACCTCGTGGTGAACACCGGCGACAACATGTCGTCCACGGCCGCGGTGCCGTGGGTGATGGCCACCTTCGACGACCTGCTGGCCACGCCCGGGGTGTTCGTGCGCGGATCCAATGACTACTTCTCCCCCCGCCCGGTGGACCCACTGAAGTACGTCACCCAGGGCCGGAGCCGCTACGGCGGGCGCACCCAGCGTGACATGCCCTGGCGGGAGCTCGTGGCCGGCTTCGAGGAGCGCGGCTGGGTGGACCTCACGCACCGCCGCCACCGCATCGAGGTGGAGGGGGTGCGCCTGGAGTTCGTGGGCGTGGACGACCCGCACCTGGAGCTGGACGACTACGCCAGCGTGGCCGGGCCGGCCGCCCGCGACGCGGACCTCACCATCGGCGTCACCCACGCCCCCTACCAGCGGGTGCTGGACGCGATGGTGGCCGACGGCGCCGGGCTGGTGATCGCCGGCCACACCCACGGCGGGCAGGTGTGCCTGCCCGGCATCGGGGCGCTGACCACCAACTGCGACCTGGACCCCGGGCGTGTCAAGGGCGTCTCCCGCTGGTGGCCCGGGGCCGGCTCGCGCCCGTCGGCGGCCGCCCCGGACGACGCCGCGTGGATGCACGTCTCGGCGGGTCTGGGTCACTCCCCGATGGCGCCCTACCGGTTCGCCTGCCGCCCGGAGGCGACGCTGCTCACCCTCGTGCCGCGGGGCTCCTCCTCGCCGTCCGCGGACTGAGCCCCACGCCGCCCGACCCGACGACGCACCTGCCCCGACCCGACGACCCGACCTCACCCCGGAGGCCCCCATGACCGGAACCCTGAACGGCCGCACCATCCTCATGTCCGGCGGGAGCCGCGGCATCGGCCTGGCCATCGCCCTGCGGGCCGCCCAGGGCGGCGCCAACGTGGCGCTGCTGGCCAAGACCGACACGCCCCACCCGGCGCTGGAGGGCACCATCCACACCGCCGCCGAGCAGATCGAGGCCGCCGGCGGGCAGGCCCTGGCCGTGGTGGGCGACGTGCGCTCCGAGGAGTCCGTCCGCGAGGCCGTGGCCGCCACCGTGGAGCGCTTCGGGGGCATCGACGTGGTGGTCAACAACGCCAGCGCCGTGGACGTCTCGCCGGCCCGCGAGCTGCCCATGAAGAAGTACGACCTCATGCAGGAGGTCAACACCCGCGGCACCTACCTGCTCACCAGCGCCGCCATCGAGCACCTGGAGCGCTCGGACAACCCGCACGTGCTCACCATGTCGCCGCCGCTGACCATGGACCCGAAGTGGTTCGGCCCGCACACGGCGTACACCATCAGCAAGTACGGCATGAGCATGGTGACGCTCGGCCTGGCCGAGGAGCTGCGGGAGGCCGGCATCGCGGTGAACAGCCTGTGGCCGCGCACCATCATCGCCACGGCGGCCATCCGCAACGTGCTGGGCGGTGAGGCCGCCATGGCCCGCGCCCGCGACCCGCGCATCATGGGCGATGCCGCGCACGCCGTGCTGGTGCGCGACGCCCGCGAGCGGACCGGCCAGTTCCTCGTGGACGACGAGGTGCTGGCCGAGGCGGGCGTCACCGACCTGAGCGTCTACGGTGGCTCGCCCGACACGCTGCAGCCCGACATCTTCCTGCCCTGACCCCCTCCGGGTACGCCCGGACCGCCCCGCCTGGAGCCCCGATGTCCCTCGTCATGAAGTTCGGCGGTTCCTCCGTCGCCGATGCCGCGCACCTCGCCCAGGTGGGTGAGCTGGTGACCGCCGCGATGCCGCGCCGCCCGCTGGTGGTGCTCTCGGCCACGGGCAAGACCACCAACGCGCTCGTGGCGGCCGCGGAGGCGGCGGAGGCCGGCCGCACCGAGGAGGCGCTGGGGCTCAGCGCGCAGGTGCGGCGCGCGCACGAGGCCATCGCGCACGAGCTGCTGGGCGGCGTCTCCCCGGAGCTGGAGTCGGCCTTCGACGCACTGTTCGGCGACCTGGACAGCCTGCTGCGGGCGGTGGCGATCCTCGCCGAGCTCTCCCCGCGCAGCCGCGACGCCATCCTCTCCACCGGCGAGCGCCTCTCCACCCGTCTGCTCTCGGACCACCTGGGCGTGCCGCTGCTGGACGCCCGCCAGCTGGTGCACACCGACTCGCGCCACGGCGCGGCCCGCCCGGACACCGAGGCCATCGCCCGCTCGGTGCAGCGCCGGGCCGTTCCGGCCCTGGAGGAGGCCGGCGCGGCGGTGACGCAGGGTTTCATCGGCAGCGACGCGCACGGCACCACCACCACGCTGGGCCGCGGTGGCAGCGACTACTCGGCCTCCCTGCTGGGGGCCGCGCTCGGCGCCGAGGAGGTGCAGATCTGGACCGACGTGGAGGGGCTGCTCACGTGCGACCCGCGCGTCGTGCCGGCCGCGCACTCGGTGCCGGAGGTGTCAGCCGCCGAGGCCGCGGAGCTCGCCGCGTTCGGCGCCAACGTGCTCCACCCGGCCACCATCGCGCCGGCCATGGAGGCGGGCGCGATGGTGACGGTGCGCCACACCCAGCGCCCCGAGGGCGACTTCACCACCATCCGCCCCGGCGAGGTGGGCACGCAGTCCGCCACCGCCATCGCGGCGCGGGGGCCGGTGACGCTGCTCAACATCACCTCCCCGCGGATGCTGGAGCACGCCGGGTTCATGCAGCGGCTGTTCGACGTGTTCGGCCGCCACGGCGTGGTGGTGGGGCTCATCTCCACCGCCGAGGTGAGCGTCTCGGTGACCGTGGAGGGCGAGGTCGACCTCGATGCGGTGGTGCGGGAGATCGGCGGGTTCGCCACCGTGGAGGTGGCGCGCGACCGCGTCATCGTGGCCGTGGTGGGCGACCGGCTGCGGGCCACGCGCGGGCTGGCGGCACGGGTGTTCGCCAGCCTGGCACCGGTGGCCAACATCGAGATGATCAGCCAGGGGTCCAACGAGATCAACCTCTCGGTGGTCATCCGCGCCGACGAGCGCGACGACGCCCTGCGCGCCCTGCACGCAGGCCTGTTCGAGGGGGACCAGCCCACCGTCTGAGGGCGGAGCGCACCACCACCAGTTGACACGGTGATGCGTCACGCTTATGTTGGTGACAGATCACCTATCAATGGAGGAGTCACCATGACCACGCTCGAGCAGCTCACCGGTACGTACACCATCGACCCGACCCACTCGCGCATCGGCTTCGTGACCCGCCACGCCATGGTCACCAAGGTGCGCGGCAGCTTCAACGACTTCGAGGGCACCGCCACCACCGGCGCCGACCTCGCCGACACCTCCATCGATCTGACCGCCCAGGTGGCCAGCATCGACACCCGCAACGCCGACCGCGACCAGCACCTCAAGGCCGGGGACTTCTTCGGCGCCGACGAGTTCCCCACCCTCACCTTCCGCTCCACCCAGGTGACCGCCACCGACGCCGACACCCTGCGCGTCACCGGCGACCTCACCATCAAGGGCACCACCCGCCCCGTGACCGTCGACTTCGACTTCGAGGGCGCCGCCACCGACCCCTTCGGCAACGAGCGCATCGGCTTCGAGGGCCGCACCAGCATCAACCGCAGCGACTTCGGCCTGACCTTCAACGCCGCCCTGGAGACCGGTGGCGTGCTGGTCTCCGAGAAGGTGGAGCTGGAGTTCGAGGTGTCGGCCATCAAGAACGCCTGATCCCATCCCACCCGCGGCACCCCCGCACTCGATGCCGTGAGGCCCGCCCCGGCGGGGCGGGCCTCACGCGTGCCCGGGCCTTGTGGGGCGACGGGCCGGCTGGGAGCGTGGTGGGCATGGAGATGACGCGCAGAATCATCGTGCTGGACGCCGCCGACCTCGAGGCCGTGTCCACCTTCTGGGCCGGCCTGCTGGACGGCACCGTGGAACGCCAGGACGACGACTGGCACCGCGTGCTGATCGACGGGGACTGGGAGTTCTGCGTGCAGCTCGCCCCGGACCACGTGCCCCCGCAGTGGCCCGACGGGCAGCCGCAACAGGTGCACCTGGACCTCTACCCGTCCGACCTCGAGGCCGCGCACGCCAAGGCCTTGGAGCTCGGCGCGACGCTGCTGCAGACCCAGGACGTGGACCCCAACGGCCGCGGCGGCTTCCGCGTGTACGCCGACCCGGCCGGGCACCCCTTCTGCCTTTGCTGGGAGGGCTCCCCCGGGGAATGAGGGTCCCCAGCCGAGGGCGCGCAGGCCGCCCGGACCCCGTCCGGTCCGGTGCGGTCACCGGCTCATGCCCTGCCCGTCGCGGGGGAACGGGGGCTAGAGTGTGCCGGTCGGTTGCACCCCGGTCGGGGTGCGAGGGAACCCGGTGAGAGGCCGGGACTGACGCGCAGCGGTATGGGCTGTGCGCGGGGACACAGTGCCACTGGCCACAGGCCGGGAAGGCGTCCTCGCGTGGGAGCCCGAGTCCGAAGACCTGCCGACGCTGTTCACCGTCCGCGGGCCTCGCGACTTGGGCCCCGATGAGAGATGTGGGTCACTCCCTTGCCTGATGCTGCCCGATCCCGGCCGCCCACCGCGGTCCTGATGGTCCTGCTCACCCTGGTGCTGCTGGCCAGCATGCTCGCCTCGCTCGCAGTGGGCGCCGTCTCCCTGCCCGTGGCCACCGTGTGGAGCGTCGTTCAGGCGCACCTGGGTGGCCAGCCCGCCGACCCGACCTGGGACGCCATCGTGTGGGACCTGCGCGCCCCGCGCACCCTGCTCGCCGCCGTCGCCGGCGCGGGGCTGGCCGTGGCCGGGGCCGGGATGCAGACCCTGGTGCGCAACCCGCTGGCCGATCCCTACCTGCTGGGCGTCTCCTCGGGCGCCGGGGTGGGGGCGACGGCCGTCATCACCACCGGCGCCCTGTCCGGACTGGGCGTCTGGGCCCTCTCCGGCGGGGCGCTGCTGGGCGCCCTGGCCGCCGCAGCCCTGGTGTTCGGGGTCGCGATGCTGCAGGGCGGCCTGACGCCGCTGCGGCTCGTGCTCACCGGGGTGGTGCTGTCGTCGGCGTTCAGCGCCGTCTCCAGCTTCCTGGTCTTCCGTTCCGGTGACCCGAGGGCGGCCCAGTCGGTGCTCTTCTGGCTGCTGGGAAGCGTCAGCGGTGCGAGCTGGCAGGTGCTGCTGCCCGCCACGGTCACGACCGTGGTCGCCGTGCTGGTGATGGTGGCCTTCTCCCGCTGGCTCGACGCGCTGTCCGCCGGCCCCGACCTCGCCGCCTCCCTCGGGATCCCGGTCAAGGGCCTGCGAGTGGCCCTGTTCGTCGGCCTCGCCGCGCTGGTCGGGGTGCTCGTGGCCGTCTCCGGCGGCATCGGGTTCGTCGGGCTCGTCGTACCCCACCTGGTCCGCATGGTGGTCGGCGCCCGCCATCGGGCCGTCGTCCCCGTGGCCGCCCTGAGCGGCGCCGTCTTCCTGGTGTGGGTCGACATGGCCGCCCGGGTCAGCGTCCGCCCCCAGGAGATCCCGCTGTCGGTGGTCACCGGCATCGTGGGAGCACCGGTGTTCCTCGTGCTCGTCGGTCGCCGCCACTACCGCTACAACGGAGCCGACTGATGCGGCTGCGAACCGACGGCTTGAGCGCCGCGGTCGGGCGGACCACGGTCCTGCAGGACGTCACCTTCGAGGTGCCCTCCGGCACCGTCACGTCGCTGGTCGGCGTCAACGGGTCGGGCAAGTCCACCCTGCTGCGCACCATCGCCGGCATCCGCCCCGCCCCGGCAGGGCAGGTCTGGCTCGGCGACCGGACGGTCGACCGCATCCGGCCCCGCGAGCGCGCCCGGCGCCTGGCCCTGGTCGCCCAGGACGAGGCGCCGCCGGAGGACCTGCTGCTCGGGGAGATGATCGCCATGGGCCGCACCCCGCTGGCCAGGCCGTGGGAGATGGGCGATGCCGACGAGCGCCGGGCCGTGCTGGAGGCCCTCGACCAGGTCGGGCTCACCGGCATGGCCGACCGGCCCTGCAGCGACGTCTCCGGCGGGGAGAGCCGCCGGGCCCTGTTGGCCCGCGGGCTGGTGCAGCAGACACCGATCCTGCTGCTCGACGAGCCCACCAACCACCTCGACGTCGCCCAGCAGCACCACCTGCTCACCCTCGTCCGCGGGTCGGGCCGCACCACGGTGATGGCCGTCCACGACCTCGGCCTGGCCGCCCAGTACAGCGACCAGGTGGTCGTCCTCGATGCCGGCCGCGTCCTCACCAGCGGCACCCCCGCCGAGGTGTTCGCCGACCCGCGCGTGGCCGATGTGTTCTCCGTCCGCTTCGTCACCTTCACCGACCCGGAGACCGGCAGCGAGCACTTCACCTGCCTGCCCCGGACCCCGCAGCCCCACCAGGAGGAAGCATGACCACCCGCACGCTCACCACGGCGGCGCTCGTCGCCGTCATCGGCCTCGGCGCCGCCGGCTGCTCCGGCCCGTCCGGCGCGGATTCCGGCGCCGGCGCGTCCTCGGCCTCGTCCGAGACGGTGACCGTGACCAACTGCGGCCAGGAGGTCACCTTCCCGTCCCCGGTCCAACGCATGCTCGTCAACGACTCCAACATGATCGCCACCACCCTGGCGGTCGGGGCGGCCGACCAGATCGTGGCGGTGACCGGCCTGGAGAAGGACAAGGCGGTCCTCGAGGAGGTCTACGGGGCGGAGGAGGTCGCCGGGCTCAAGGAGCTCGGTGAGGTCGGCATCGGCCTCGAGCCCATCCTCGCCCAGCGGCCCGACATGGTGTTCGCCGGCTACAACTACGGCTTCGGCGAGGGGCGCAACCTGATGCCCGACGACCTCGCCCAGCGCGGCATCGCGCCCTACGTGCTCACCGAGAGCTGTCGCCGTTCCCCCGACAAGGAGGAGCGCGGCGAGATGGACCCCTGGAAGGCGTTGGCCGCCGACCTGACCAACATCGGCACGGTGACCGGCCACGAGGACCGGGCGAAGGAGGTCCAGGCGGACATCGACACCCGTCTGGCCAAGCTCCGCAAGGCCCCCCAGGCGCAGCGGAAGCCGGTGGTGTTCCTCTTCGACAGCGGCACCGACGCCCCCTTCTCCAGCGGCGTGTACGGCGGACCCCAGGGCATCATCGAGGCCGCCGGGGCCACCAACCTGGCCGAGGACGTCAAGGACACCTGGACGGCCATCTCGTGGGAGAAGGTCGCGGCCGGCAAGCCGGACTACATCGCGATCGTCGACTACCCCGGGGAGAGCGTCGCCGACAAGGTCCGCACCCTGCGCACCAACCCCGCCACCAAGGACTTGCCCGCGGTGAAGCAGGGGCGCATCGTCGCCCTGCCCTACGTGGCGTGGACGAGCAGCCCACTCAACATCGATGCGGCCGAGTCCCTCCGGAAGGCCCTCGAGGAGGCCGACCTCGTGCCGGCCAGCGGCATCACGCCCACCCACGACCTGCGCGTCCACCCCTGAGCCGGGTGCCTCCTGGCGGGCACTGTTCCAGCCCGCCGGGAGGCCCCGTCATGGCCCGACCATGGCAGACCGGGCAAGAACGAATCGGCCCCGGCCGCGGATTCCGCTGGCCAGAGCCGATTTCGTGTGGTCGGGGTGACAGGATTTGAACCTGCGACCTCCTCGTCCCGAACGAGGCGCGCTACCAAGCTGCGCCACACCCCGAAGGCCTGCCGCCCTCATCGGGCAACCCCGGCATCCTACATCATGTGCGGGGTGAGTTCAGAATCCTCCACCAGCCGCCGCACGTGACCCGCCGGGACCGGCGCCGCCAACCCCACCACGGTGAGCGCCAGCCCGCCCAGCATGAGCCCCACCGGCCAGGCGGTGTCGGCCGGGTCGGTGATGGTCTGGCTCGTGCCGTCCGCGAAGTCGCAGGTCAGCGAGACGGGCAGCAGCGTGCGCTCCACACGCAGCGGCTCGGCCGCCTCCACGGACTGCCCGCGCAGGCTGGCGCACGCCTCGTAGGCGTCCACGGGGCCGAAGACGTTGACGATGAGCACCACCAGCCCCGCCAGCACCAGCAGCGGCGCCAGCCCGAGCGCCGCCAACCGCAGCGCGCCGCGCCAGCCCGAGCGCAGCTCGTCGGCATCGGGGGCGCTGGGAAACCGGCGCGAGGGCTTGCTGGCCGGCGGCTGCGCCACCACCAGCCGGGTGGAGCTCACGCCGACCCCCCGGGCCGGGCGACCACCCGTCGCCCCTCGAAGGCACGCCCCAGGGTCACCTCGTCGGCGTACTCCAGGTCGCCGCCCACCGGCAGTCCGGAGGCCAGGCGGCTCACCTTGACGTCCAGCACCTGCAGCAGGCGCGAGATGTACGTGGCCGTCGCCTCGCCCTCCATGTTGGGGTCCGTGGCGATGATCACCTCGGTCACCTCGCCGTCCCCCAGCCTCTGCATGAGCTGGGCGATGCGCAGGTCGTCCGGGCCGATGCCGTCCAGCGGGCTGATGGCCCCGCCGAGCACGTGGTACCGGCCCCGGAACTCGCGCGTGCGCTCGATGGCCTGCACGTCCCGCGGCTCCTCCACCACGCAGATGGCCGTGCCGTCGCGCTGCGGGTCCAGGCAGATGCGGCACTCCTCGGCCTCGGCGACGTTGCCGCACGTGGCGCAGAAGCGCACCTTCTCCTTGACCACCTGCAGGGCCGTGGCCAGCCGCTGCACGTCCTCGGGGTCGGCGGCCAGCACGTGGAAGGCGATGCGCTGGGCACTCTTGGGACCCACCCCGGGGAGGCGGTTGAGCTCGTCGATCAGGTCCTGGACCGCGCCTTCGTACACAGGCCGAACCCTATGCCTGGTCCGTGTGTTCCTCGATCACGGTTCCACCGAGGATCTTCTCGATGGCGGCCGTGCCGATGACGCCCACGGACTCCACGGTCTCGTCGTCCAGGTCGGGCGTGAAGTCGTCCTCCGGCGGCGGCTCGTCCTCGGGCGGGGGCTCGTCGCCACCCACCGGCCCGGGGGGCGTCGGCGCACCGCCCTCCCTCGATGCCGGGGGCCCGGCCTGGTTGCCCGGCCCGCCACTGCCCGATGCGGTGGGCCCGCCACCGGGTGCCGAGGGGGCCACCTGCGGGGCCGGGGCGTCCGCCGTGGCCCAGTCCGGGGCGGCGTCGCTGCGCTGCCCCCACTCGGGGGAACCCACCGGCCCCGCGGCACCGCCGGATCGACCCGCCGGACCGCCGGTGAAGCCACCCCCGCCGCCGGGGGCCACCTGGGCCGCCACGGACGGCGCGGACGGAGCGGCAGGTCCCCCCATCGGGCCGGGGGCACCGGCGCCCGGGCCACCGGCGGCACCGGGACCACCCGCAGCACCCCGGCCGCCGACCACGCAGCGGACCCGCGGGGTGAACCCGAGCGCCTCCTGCACGGCCGCCGCCACGCGCTGGGCGTTGTCGCCGCGGTTGAAGCGCTCGGCGATCGGCGGCACCTCGGTGCTCAGCGTGAGGCCCTCGGCGCTCAGCTCGGCCACCTGCATGGACTGCGACACCATCGCCCAGGTCACGCGACTGATGCCCTTGAGGCGGTCCAGCACCTGCGGCCACTCGTGGCGCAGCGTCTCCACCGGCACCGGGGCGACACCGGGGGCGTCGCCTCTCGCTGCCGCCGGCTCCTGTGCCGCCGACGCCCCCACCGTTGAGTCGTCGCTCGTCGGGGTCGACGGACGCTCCTGACCCCCAGAAGCGACGACTCGTTGCACCGGTGCCCCCTGGGCCGGTGCCCCCTGGGCCGGTGCCCCCTGGGCCGGTGCCCCCTGCACCGGTGCCCCCTGGGCCGGGGCACCCTGCTGCGAGGTCTGCTGAACCGGCGCCGCGTCGCCTCGGAAGGCCATCCACCGCTCCACCTTCTCCAGCCGCGCGGCGAACCCGCCCTCGCCCGCGGCCCGCGGCAGCAGCAGCCGCGCCATGATGATCTCCAGCTGCAGCCGCGGCGAGGTCGCCCCCGTCATCTCCGCCAGGCCGCGGAAGAGCACGTCCGAGGCCCGCGAGAGCTCGGCCGCCCCCAACCCGCTGGCCTGCTGGCGCAGCCGCTCCAGCTGGTCGTCCGGCACCCCGGGCAGCACCGCCTCGGTGCCGGTGGGCACGGCGTCCACGAGGATGAGGTCACGCATCCGCTCGGAGAGGTCCTCCACGAAACGGCGCGGGTCCTGCCCGGAGCCCACCACCCGCTCCACGGTGGTGAACAGCGACGCCCCGTCGCCGGCGGCGTAGGCGTCCACCACCCCGTCCAGCAGCTCGGTGTCGGTGAAGCCCAGCAGCGCCGTGGTGCCGGCCAGGGTGATGCCCTCGTCCCCGGACCCGGCGATGAGCTGGTCGAGCACCGACATCGAGTCACGCACCGACCCCCCGCCGGCGCGCACCACGTACGAGAGCACCCCCGGCTCCACGGCGATGCCCTCGCGCCCGCACACCTCGCCCAGGTACTCCTGCAGCACGGTGGGCGGCACCAGCCGGAAGGGGTAGTGGTGCGTGCGCGACCGGATGGTGCCGATGACCTTCTCCGGCTCCGTGGTGGCGAAGATGAAGAGCACGTGCTCCGGCGGCTCCTCCACGATCTTGAGCAGCGCGTTGAAGCCCGCCGAGGTCACCATGTGCGCCTCGTCGATGATGTAGACCTTGTAGCGCGAGTTCGCCGGCCCGAAGGACGCCTTCTCACGCAGGTCGCGGGCGTCGTCCACGCCACCGTGGCTCGCCGCGTCGATCTCGATGACGTCCACCGAGCCCGCGCCGCCGGTGGCCAGGTCACGACAGGACCGGCACTCGCCGCAGGGGGTGTCCGTGGGGCCCTTCTCGCAGTTGAGGCAGCGCGCCAGGATGCGGGCGCTCGTCGTCTTGCCGCAGCCGCGCGGACCGGAGAACAGGTAGGCGTGGTTGACCCGCCCGGTGGCCAGGGCCCGCTGCAGCGGGACGGTCACGTGCTCCTGACCCACCACCTCGGCGAAGGTCTGCGGGCGGTAGCGGCGGTACAGGGCGGTGCTCACGCCCCAGACCCTAGCCGCGACCGGTGACAGTGAGGCCACCGCCGACCACAGGCCCGCACCCCTGCCGGCGCACGCACCCCCGGGACGCAAAGGACCTCCCACGCACCTGGAAGAGCTCTCCTACCCTTGCTGCATTCCTGCCCTGGGGGAGTTCGGAGAGGTACCACCGCGTGGGAGGCCGCTGCACAGTCTACGCGACACCCTCCGGCAACCCGACCCGGTGGCCCACAGCCCGGGGCTGCCCCGCCACGGGGCCGTGCCGGACGACGCGCCGCGACACCGGGATTTCACTCCCGCTTCACCGACGTGTACCATCTCCGGCGGAGGATTCGCATAGCGGCCTAGTGCGCACGATTGGAAATCGTGTTGGGATAAAACCCTCGGGGGTTCAAATCCCCCATCCTCCGCCGATCGAAGGCCCCCCTCGCACGAGGGGGGCCTTCGTCACGTCCGGCGCGGATCGGCTCCCGGCCCCCTCCCGTGTGAGACATTCGGACCCCGCCCACCGGGCCCACCCTCTCGGGGAAGGAACGCCGTGCACCACGCCCGCCTGGCCGCCACCACGACCGCCGTCCTGCTGGCCGCCACCACCCTGAGCGCCTGCGGCAGCCTCGGCCACGAGGCGAAGTACCCGCAGGACCCCGTCCCCGGCCACTGCGACGACTGGGGTGAGCTGCACTCCCCCGACCGCGCCACGGTGCAGGTCAGCGTGCTCAACAACGGCGCCGGTGCCGGTGCGGCCGCCACGGCGGCCCGCGAGTTCGAGGCGCGCGGCTTCACGGTGCTCACCACCGGCAACGAGTCCGACGACGCCCCCCGCGACGCGACGGTGGTGCGCTACGGCCCGATGGGGCTCACCGCGGCCCGCACGGTGGCCCAGCAGATCGAGGGCGCCCGCATGCTGCGCGACGAGCGCCGCAACCCGTCGGTGGACGTGGTGCTGGGCAACTCCTTCGAGCAGCTGGCCCGCCAGCCCGCCGCGACGCCGGACCAGGTGCGCATGAACGTCTTCAACACCACCTCGGCCGTGGGGCGCGCCGGCGAGACCGCGCAGGCCATGCGCGACCGCGGCTTCACCGTGGACAAGGTCGGCAACGACCCGGAGAAGAAGTGGTACCCGGACGACACCGCGATCATCCGCCACGGCGCGGCCAGCGAGCCGATGGCCCGCACGGTGGCCGCCCAGGTGCCCGGCGCCCGCCTCAGCGACGACGGCCGCACCGACCGCACGGTCGACCTCGTGCTCGGCGCGAAGTTCGAGACGGTGAACGAGGACTACACCGAGCCGGAGGCCGTGCCCGAGGCGAAGGAGGGCGGCCGCATCGGCTGCGAGTGAGGCACAGCGCCGGCGCGTCGCTGTCCTGCACGTCCCGCGGCGAGGCGGAGACCTCCATCGTGCCCATGAGCTTCTCGTAGGCCGACTCCGGGTCGAGCCGCTGGCCGTACCGCGCGCGCAGCGGCGAGGCGTCCACCACCTCGTCCATGCGCGGCTGCCCGCACGGCGCCATGAGCGACTGCGGCGCCCGCAGGCGGGTGTGCGCCACGGGCGTGGGCACGCCGCTGTCGGAGAGCACCGTCACCACCGCCTCGCCCGTGCCCAGCGGGCACGCCGGCGGGCGCCACCTCGCAGCGACAGTACAAGCCCCCCCCACCCACCGGGAGCGTCACAGGCGCCACGGCCCCGCGCGCCCGCGCCGGCGGGAGGCCCCGCGTCTGCCACAGTTGGCCCGTGCACGATGCCGAGATCCACGACCCCTACGACCCGCGGACCGGGTGGACCCGCCCCGCCCCGTCGCAGGAGCCCCCGCGCCGTCCGGAGCGCACGTGGTCCGACATCGCCTTCTGGAGCGTCCTGTCGGTGCTGGCCCTGGCCGGCATCTACGGGCTCTCGCTCGTGCTGGGCCTGTGGCCCGAGCCGGAGACCACCGCCGCCAACTGCCAGACCGACATCGACGCCCCGCGGGTGTACGTGGCCGACGCGGGAGCCGGCGACACCGCCGTGCGCCGCATCAGCGAGCAGCTGCGCAACCGGGGGGCCGTGGTCATCGGCACCGCGGAGTCCACCGGCACCCAGGGCGGCGCCACCCGCATCCTCAGCGGCCCCGACAGCAAGCCGGCCGCGGAGGCGCTCGCGGAGTGGTTCCCGAAGGCCAAGCAGGTCGACGACGCCCGCGACGGGTTCGTCGCCACCATCGCGCTGGGCCCCCACACCAGGACGGTCGAGTCGTCGGTGTCGGTCGGCCCGGCCACCCAGCCCTGCACCGACTGACCGCCACCCCACCACCCACCGGGAGAACCCCGTGCGCCTGTCCGAGTCCGTCACCGTCCACGCCCCCCTGCACGAGGTGTTCGAGCGCCTCCGGGAACTCGACCAGGCCCAGCAGCACGTCCAGGGCATCGAGTCCATCGAGGTCCTCCACGGCCCGGCCCGCATGGAGGTGGGCACCCGCTGGCGCGAGACCCGCCGCATGTGGGGCCAGGACGCCACCGAGGAGATGGAGGTGGTGGAGCTGGTGGAGGGCAGCCACTACGTCACCGAGGCCGTCCACGAGGGGATGCGGTACACCAGCGGGTTCCGGGTGACCCCCGTGGGCACCGGCCGCGGGGAGGCCACGCGCGTGACCATGGACTTCGCCGCCGAGGCGCTCACCCGCCGGTCGCGCGTGGCCGCGGCGATGATGCGCCCGATGGCGCGGGTGGTGGCCAAGGAGTGCCGCAAGGACCTGCTGGACGTCAAGGCCTCGTTCGAGGGCTGATCCCGCTGGGGCCGCGGCACCGGCTGCCCCTCCCACCCCGGACACACGCGAGGGCGGCCCCGGCATCGGGGCCGCCCTCGCGGTGAAAATGGCGGTGACGGTGGGATTTGAACCCACGAATGGCGTCAACCATTACTCGCTTTCGAGGCGAGCTCCTTCGGCCGCTCGGACACGTCACCGCCCGGTAGGGTACTAGACCCTGCGCGTCACGAAAAACTCACCCAGGGTTCGCCGGCAGTCCGCCTCCCGGACACCTGCGCGCACCTCGGCCCGGTGGAGGGCCGCGCGGTCACGCAGCACGTCCCAGACCGAGCCGCACGCGCCCGCCTTGTCGTCCCACGCCCCGAACACCACCAGCGGGATCCGCGCCTGCCCGATGGCCCCGGCACACATGAGGCAGGGCTCCAGCGTCACCGCGAGGGCACAGTCCTGCAGGCGCCACCCACCCCGCGCCCGGGCGGCCTGGCGCATCGCCACCACCTCGGCGTGGGCCAGCGGGTCCCCCTCGGCCTCGCGCCGGTTCCACCCCCGCCCCAGCACCTGCCCGTCCGGCCCGATGACGACGGCCCCCACCGGCACGTCCCCGCTGGCCAGGGCGTGCTCGCCGGCCTCGAGGGCCCATCCGACCCACTCCTCCTGGGTCGGCCGGTCGGGGTTGTGCACGGTGCTCATTGACGTAAGTTTTCCCCATGCGCGTCCACGTCGCCGACCACCCGCTGATCGCCCACAAGCTCACCCGACTGCGTGACGACCGCACCGACTCGCCCACCTTCCGCCGCCTGGCCGACGAGCTGGTGACCCTGCTGGCCTACGAGGCCACCCGCGAGGTCCGCGTGCAGGAGTGCGAGGTCGTCACCCCCGTGGCCACCACCCGGGGCGTGGAGCTGGCCACCCCCAAGCCGCTCGTCGTGCCCATCCTGCGCGCCGGCCTCGGCATGCTCGACGGCATGGTGCGCCTCCTGCCCACCGCGGAGGTGGGCTTCCTGGGCATGGTCCGCAACGAGGAGACGCTCGAGGCGCACACCTACGCCAACCGCCTGCCCGCCGACCTCGACCGCCGCCAGTGCTACGTGGTGGACCCGATGCTGGCCACCGGCGGCACGCTCGTGGACGCCGTCCGCTACCTGGTGGACCTCGGCGCCGACGACATCACCGCCATCGTGCTCATCGCGGCCCCGGAGGGCATCGCGCGCGTGGAGGAGGCTCTGGCCGACCTGCAGGTGCCAGTCACCCTGGTCACCGGCGCCATCGACGAGAGGCTCGACGAGAACGGCTACATCGTGCCCGGGCTCGGCGACGCCGGCGACCGCCTGTACGGCGTGGTCTGAGGCCGCGAGGGTCGCCGTCTGGCACGATGCCGGGAGACCCCGCCGAGACGAAGAGGACCCATGAGCGTGCAAGACCGATTCAAGAAGCTGCTGTGGTGGCTGCTCCTGCTCTTCATCGTCTACGCGATCTTCACCAGCCCGGACCGCACCGGCGACATCTTCCGGGCCATCGGCGACATCATCGTGCAGGCCTTCCGCAGCCTGGGCGACTTCTACAACAGCGTCCTGGATGGGAACTGACCCACAGATCGACCTCGACCTGGTGGCCCGTTACCTGGTGACGGGTGAACGGGTCGTCATCGCGGTCCGGCGCCACTGGGTGACCGTCGTGGAACCCGTCGGCTCCGCCGTGGCCGGCCTGGTCCTGGTGCTGTGGGTGGGCAGCACCGCCCCGCAGGACCTCGTGGTGGTGGCTGACTTCCTGTGGTGGGTGTGGTTCGCCGTGCTCGGCCGCGCCCTGTTCCTGCTCTGGGAGTGGCGCCGCACCTGGTTCGTGGGCACCGACCGGCGCCTGCTGCTCACCTACGGCGTGGTGGTGCGCCGCGTGGCGATGATGCCGCTGTCCAAGGTGACGGACATGAACTACGGCCGCACGCTGCTGGGGCGCCTGCTGGGCTACGGCACGTTCACGATGGAGTCCGCCGGCCAGAACCAGGCCCTGTCGGAGATCGAGTACGTGCCGAGACCCGACCACCACTACCGGGCGCTGGTGGCCCAGATCTTCGGCGGAGAGCAGGGCGAGGGCGACCCCCTCATGCAGGACGAGGTCGACGACGACGCCCCGCAGTGGGACGACGAGCTGCCGGACACCGGGGAACCCGACGAGGCGTGGGACGACCCGGAGCGCGCGGACGGAGACGACGCCCTCGACGCCTGGGACGAGCTCTGGGACGAGGACCCCCGCGACCGCCGCAGGACCTAGACTCACGGCCCGGGTCCCGCACCCACCCCGCCGTCACCGCCGTCCCGAGGAGCACCCGTGGCCGTCCGCCCCATCACCGTCATCGGACACAAGGCCCTGCACCAGCCCACCAAGAAGGTGCAGGAGGTGACCGACGAGATCCGCACCCTGGTGGACGACATGTTCGACACCATGGAGGCCGCCGAGGGCGTGGGTCTGGCTGCCAACCAGGTGGGTGTGCGCTGGCGCATCTTCGTCTTCGACTGCAGCCACGACCCCGAGGCCGGCGCCGACGCCCGCGGCGTGGTGATCAACCCGGTGCTCGAGAAGCACCACGTCTCCCCGCTGGCCGCCGACCCCGACGAGGACCACGAGGGCTGCCTCTCGGTGCCCGGCGAGAGCTTCCCGACCGCCCGTTCGGACTGGGCGCGCGTCACCGGCACGGACCTCGACGGCAACGAGGTCGTGGTGGAGGGGACCGGCCTGCTCGGCCGCTGCCTGCAGCACGAGACCGACCACCTGGACGGGCACCTCTACGTGGAGCGCCTCTCGCCGGAGGACAAGCGCCGGGCCCGCGAGGCCGTCAAGGGCCGCGGGTGGGAGGCCCGCGGCATCACCAAGTGGGACCCCACCACCCAGACGGCCGAGAAGGTCTGACAGGCATCGACCCCGGGGCCGCTCAGAGCCCCTGGACCTCCCACTGCAGCTGGTCGGCCCGGGCCTGGCTCACCTGCGCACCGGCGAGGTCGCCTGCCGCCTTCTGTGCCCGCGCCAGCATGCGCCAGGCCGAGAACAGCTCGGGATTGCGGTGCACGTGCTCCCGAGCCCCCAGGACGGCCAGGTCCGGCCGCCCCAGGGCCAGCAGCGCGCCCTGCTGGGCGGTGCGCGACGCGTGGTCGTCCGGCCCCATCGCCAGCGCCCGCAGGGCGAGCGCCAGCCCGGTGTCGGCGTCCCCGGTCTGCACGGCCGCCATCGACTGCCACACGAGGCACCGCTGGTCGGGCCCGATGCCGGGGCACCGGCGGGTGAGGGCCTCGTACTGCGGCCGGGACGAGGCACCGAAGTCGGGATTCCACGGCGTGCGACCGGCCGCCAGCGCCGTGGCCCGGCCCGCCAGCAGCACCTCCGGGTTGGGGTCCCACGGCGCGGCCCGGTGGGTGCGCTCCAGCCCCGCGGCGGCACCGGCCGGCCCGGCGGCCACGGTGCTGCCGGCGTGGCGGTGGGCGTCCCACACCATCAGGCTGCCCACGAGCGAGACGGCCGCGGCCACCGACACCGCGGCGGCCGCCCCGCGCCGCAGCCGCCCGGCCCGGGCGCGCTCCGCCGCGGACCACCGCCGGGGCACGCGCACCAGCGGCTCGTCGTCCCGGCACGCGGCGGCGAGCCCCCCGCCCACCAGGGCGGCCCCGGGCACCACGAAGACCGGCTCGGTGTACGCGAACATCAGCGCCACGCAGAACCCCACGCCCACCACCAGCGCCGCCGGCGACCACGCGCTGCGCGGCCCCTCCCCCGGACCCGTGGTCCGCACCGCGCGCCAGAGCACCTGGCCGCACGCCACCGCCAGCGCAGTGACCGCGAGCAGCCCGACCACGCCGAGGGTGGAGGCGGTCTGGAGCACCACGTTGTGCACGGCGTCGAGCGTGACGCCGGGCCCGGCCTCGGCCTGCCAGGCCGGACCGTAGCCATCGGCCACGGAGGCCACCCAGCGCGACGGCCCCACCCCCTCGGGGTGCTCGAGCACCAGCCGGGCCGTCCGGCGCCACATCATGAGCCGCACGGTGATGTTGGTACCGGCCCCCTCCTGCTCCAGGAAGATGCGGTCGCGCGTGATGGGCAGTGCCAGCACGGCCACGACCCCGGCCACGATGACCCCGGCAGGGGCGACGACGCGGCGCACCCCCTCCGTGCGTGCCACGAGCACCAGCGAGAGGGCCGCGCCCACGAACAGCCCGAGCAGCGCCCCGCGCGAGGCGCCGAGCACCAGCAGGGCCCCACCGGCCACCGCGCCCGCCAGCGCCACGCGGGAGCGCTCACGCCACGTGACCCACCCCAGCCAGGCGGCCAGCATGAGACCCCAGAAGCCCACCGTGGAGGCGTTGCCCAGGGCGGTGACGACGCGGCCGGCACTCCCGCCCGTCGCATCGCGCACCCCCATCCACACCAGCACCCAGCCCGATGCGGTGGCGGTCCAGACCGCCCACCGGCGCCCCGCCTGGTGCGCGAACAGCAGCGCCCCCGCCGGCAGGGCCGCCAGGTACGCCCCGATCATCACCAGTCCCTCGTTGCGCGGGTAGCGCCCCACCACCGAGAGCCACGAGTTGGTGGAGAGCCAGGTGGCCAGCACCGCAGCCAGGCCCACCGCCCCCATCGCCCACCACACCGGACGCGGCAGCCGCGGGTCCTCCCGCTCCACCCACCAGAGCCCGGCGGTGCAGGTCATGACGGCGGCGATGACCACCCGACGGACCGGCTCACGGACGTCCAGGGCACCGGGGGTGGAGACCAGCGGCAGCACGCCCAGGAGCAGCACGACGGCCGCCAGGCGCAGGACGGTGGCGAGGGTCTCGCGACGCACGGGGTTCATCGGGCTCCATGTCGGTGGGCTGGTGGCGCCGTCAGGCTAGCCAGCGCGGGCCCCGGGTCCCGCATCCTGACGGGCCGTTGTGACGGTCCTGACAGACTGCGGGCCATGTGGTGGCTGCTGCTCGGGACCCTGGGCTTCGGGGCGCTCTCGGCGCTCGTCCCGGGCGTCCCCATCGAGCTGTGGCTGGGCGGGGTGGGAGCCCTCACCGACCGGGTGGGCGTGTGGACCGTCGCCTTCGCCGCCGCGCTCGGACACGCCCTCGGCAAGGTGCCCTGGTACGCCCTGGGGCGGTGGAGCGTCGGGTGGCCGTGGATGCGCCGCCAGCTGGAGAAGCCCGCCGTCGGGGAGCGCTACGACCGGCTCGTGGACTGGATGCAGCGCCACCCGGGCTGGGGGCAGGCCACGATGTTCCTCTCCAGCCTCGTGGGGGTGCCCCCCTTGGCGGTGTTCGTGGTGGTGGCCGGGCAGTTGCGCATGTCCCTCGTGGCCTGCGTGGTCTCGATGACGGTGGGCCGCACACTGCGCTTCGCCGCCCTCCTGGGCGCCTTCACCTGGGCCCTCGACCTCGTGCGATGAGGCCCCGCAGGTCGCCGATTGGCATCGGCGCCGGATGTGCCCTATAGTTTCTCCTCGTCCCGATGAGCCACTCCGGTGGATCACCGAGATGGGCGCCTGTAGCTCAACGGATAGAGCATCTGACTACGGATCAGAAGGTTTGGGGTTCGAATCCCTACAGGCGCGCACTGTGTTGAGACAGTCCTCGAAGGCCCCGGCCGCGGAAACGCGGTCGGGGCCTTCGACGTGCAGGCCCTGGCCGACGGACGACCGGCCGCAGCACCCGAGGGCCCCGCTCCCCTGGCAGCCCCACCACACGCCGAGAGCCCGGAACCTCAACGGTTCCGGGCTCTCGCGAGTCGGCGGAGACGGAGGGATTTGAACCCTCGATGGAGCTATAAACCCCAAACCCGCTTAGCAGGCGGGCGCCATAGACCAGACTAGGCGACGTCTCCTCGCATCAGGATGCGAGGAGTCAGGGTACCTGCTCCCCCGGCAGGACCGAAATCAGGTCGGCGCGCCCCACTGCGGCGGCCCCTGCAGGCACGCTCCCGGCAGTACGCTATGGGGCACCGGCCGGGGGTGCGGCCGGTGCTGATCGTCCGTGGATCCCCCCGGCACGGACGCGCCACCACCAGAGGAGCAGCGTGAGCACTTCTGCCGACCACGAGCCGCCCGCGGGCGGCTCGTCCCGTACCGGTTGGGTCCCGTCCCGGACCCGCCGGCCTCCGTCCCTCCGCCGCTCGCTGGGCCTCACGGCGCTCTCCGGCGTGGTCCCGGGCCTCGGCCTGGTGTTCACACCGGCCTGGCGCCTGGGCGCCCTCGCCGTGGGCCTCTGCCTCCTGCTGCTCCTGGGGCTGGTGGTCAAGCTCGTGAGCGGCGGCCTCGTGGGCACGGCCCTCGACGTGGCCACCTCCGGCACCCAGCTGCTGCTGCTCGCCGGCGGCGTGCTCCTGGCCGCCCTGGCCTGGATCGTCCTCATCGCGATCACTGCGCGCGTCACGCGCCCCCGCGGCCTGGACACCCGCGGCTCCCTTGCGCTCACCGGCGTGGCCCTGCTCATGAGCGGCCTCGTCCTGGCGCCGGCCGTCCAGACCCTCAACCTCGTGGCAGCGCACCGCCAGGCCGTGAGCACCGTCTTCGCCGGCGGCAGCGCACCGGCCTCCGGGGGTCCGGCCGTGCACGAGGACGACCCGTGGAAGGACTTCGACCGGGTCAACCTGCTGCTCCTGGGCTCCGACGCCGCCGAGAACCGCATGGGCGTGCGCCCCGACGCCCTCATGGTCATGAGCATCGACCCCCGCACCGGCGACTCGGTGCTGATCGGCGTCCCCCGCAACCTGCAGAAGGCCCCCGTGCCGGCCGGCAACCCACTGCACCAGCTGTGGCCGTCCGGCTACGACTGCGGCAACACCTGCCTCATCAACGCGCTGTGGTCCGAGGCCGCCAACCATGGCGAGCTGTTCGGCGACAACGCCAACCCCGGCTCCGACACCACGCGCGACTCCGTGGAGGCCGTGGTGGGACTGGACATCCAGCACGTGGTGACCGTGGACCTGCAGGGCTTCCAGCAGCTGGTGGACGCAATGGGCGGCGTCGACATCACCGTGGGCGAGCGCATCCCCATCGGCGGCAAGGTGAAGAACGGGGAGATCGTCCCCGGCTCCATCACGGGCTGGATCGAGCCCGGCCAGCAGCACATGGACGGTTACACCGCCCTGTGGTTCTCCCGCTCGCGCGCCACCACCTCGGACTACGACCGCATGAGCCGCCAGCGCTGCATGGTGGGCGCCCTGGTGGACCAGTCCAACCCGCTGGACATGGTGCGCCGGTACCCGGCCATCGCCGGCGCGCTGGAGCAGAACGTGTGGACCGACATCCCGCAGGAGGACCTGCCCGCCTGGGCCCAGCTGACGATGCGCATGAAGGACGGCCGCATGCGCAGCCTGCCGCTCACCAACGAGCGCATCGACACCTCCGACCCGGACTTCGACGCCATCCACACGATGGTGCAGCGGGCCATCCACCCGCCCAAGCCGACCGGCAAGCCCAAGCCCAAGCCGTCGACGCAGGAGCCGACCCCCGAGCCGTCGCCGAGCGACGCCGAGGACCTGGCCTCCACCTGCTGAGGCGGCCGCCCGGCCCGGGCCACGGGCCGGGCACGGCACAGGGCCCCACCTCCGAGGAGGTGGGGCCCTGTGCGCGTGGTGCTGTCGTCAGCGGCCAGCCGCGACGATCAGCGGGAAATCACTGGGGGACGACGTTCTCCGCCTGCTGGCCCTTGGGGCCCTGGGTGATCTCGAACTCCACGCGCTGGTTCTCGTCCAGCGAGCGGTAACCGTTGGTCTGGATGGCGGAGAAGTGGACGAAGACGTCGTCGCCGCCGCCGTCCTGCTGGATGAAGCCGAAGCCCTTCTCAGCGTTGAACCACTTGACGGTGCCCTGTGCCATGGGGATTCCTTTTCTTTGGATTGGCGATGACCGGCGGAAGGCGCCGATCACGAGTTGCTGCCAGAACCCCCGGCGGGCGGAGCCTGCCGTAGATCAACCAGATGTGCGTCCGTGGAGCGGACGATGTTCCTTCGACGTGCGAGGTACTGCGTCGTGCAACCTGATTCCACGGTACCACCGACAGGCCCTCCTGCCACCGGGCTGGGCGGCGCAGAGACACAGGTCACGCGGCGTCCGGAGCGGAGGGCGTGGGATTCGAACCCACGATGGCGTTGCCGCCATAGCGGTTTTCAAGACCGCCGCACTAGGCCACTATGCGAGCCCTCCCGTCCCCGGGCGGCAGGGCCGCGCACGGGGGTGGCCCACCCTACGCGGACCCCTCTCGCGCCCTCCGATTCGGCACGGTTGCAGGGCTGGCCACTTGCGTTGAGGCTGTCATGGGACATGATGGAGCCAGTGCCGGCACGAGTCGGCCTCCATCCGGAGGGGTCACGTCGGCCGTCCGACACCCCCCTCGACGCATGCAAGTGCACGAACAAGGAGTTCCCATGAACCGCACCGAGCTCGCCAGCGCGATCGCCCAGCAGGCCGACGTGTCCGCCAAGGACGCCGCCGCGGTCCTGTCCGCCATGGGCGATGTCATCTGCGAGACCGTCGGCAAGGGCGAGAAGGTCTCCCTCCCGGGTCTCATGACCATCGAGCGCGTCGAGCGCTCCGCTCGCACCGGCCGCAACCCGCGCACCGGCGAGACCATGGAGATCCCGGCCTCCTTCGGCGCCAAGCTGTCCGCCGGCTCCGCCCTGAAGGCCGCTGCCAAGGGCTGACCGCCGCGGTTCCCGGGCCCGCCGGGAACCACCCGGGCGCCCCGCCCAGCTCAAGACCGTAAGAACCCGAACACCACTGAGAGGTAGAACCATGAAGAACAAGCTCCTCCTGCTCGTCGGTACCGGCATCGGTTACGTGCTCGGCGCCCGCGCCGGCCGTGAGAAGTACGACTCCCTCGTGGAGCAGGCCCAGACGCTGTGGGGCGACCCGCGCGTCCAGGACGCCGTGAGCACCGCCAAGACCTCCACCGGGTCCGCCTTCTCCCAGGCCCAGGACCAGGTGAAGGACAAGGTGGCCGAGGTCAAGGAGAAGAACTCCGACTCGACCACCACCGGCACCGCCACCACCGGCACCTCGTCCTTCTCGCAGACGACCAACACCACCGGTCGTCCGGCCACCACCACCGGCACCACGGGCACCACCCCGACCCGCGGCGCCACCTCCGGCTTCCAGCCGACCACCAACACCTCGTCCTTCGGCGACACGAAGCACTGAGGTCGCACCACCCCGGTGGTGACGCGGCAGCCGCCGCGCGCAGCAGAGGCCCCCTCCCGGTTCGTCCGGGAGGGGGCCTCTCGCGTGCGCAGCGGGCACGGTCACGCGGTCAGGTGACGGGCCGGGGCGTCCTGCGCGTCAGATGACCCACTGGTCGGCGGCCTGGTCGCGCGTGAGGGGTGGCAGCCGGTAGGTGGAGTCCAGCGGCGCGGCAGGGATGCCGCCCACCACCTGGCCGGCCGGCACGGGCTTGAGCACCACGGCGCCCGCGCCCACGGCGGCGCCACCGGCCACCTCGATGTCACCGAGCACGGTGGACCCGGCGCCGAGCAGCACGCCGTCCCCGACGGTGGGGTGGCGCTTGACCGCGTCGCCGGAGGTGCCCCCGAGCGTGACGCCGTGGTACATCATCACGTCGTCGCCGACCACGGCCGTCTCGCCGACCACCACACCCATGCCGTGGTCGATGACGAGACGGCGGCCGATGGTGGCACCCGGGTGGATCTCCACCCCGGTGACGGCCCGGGACACCGTGCCCAGCACGCGGGCGGGCAGGCGACCGCCCGGACGCTGCCACAGGGCATGGGCCACGCGGTGCGCGGCGATGGCGTGCAGGCCCGGGCTGGTCAGGAGCGCCTCCAGACGCGAGGAGGTGGCCGGGTCGCGTGCGACCACGGCGTCGGCGTCCTCGGCGACCTGGCGGATCAGGCGGCGCAGCACGGTCAGTCCGTCAGGCCCTCGAAGAGGACGGTGGAGAGGTAGCGCTCACCGAAGTCCGGCACGACCACCACGATGGTCTTGCCGGCGAACTCGGGGCGCTTGGCGAGCTCGAGGGCGGCGTGCACGTTGGCACCGGCGGAGATGCCCGCGAGGATGCCCTCCTTGGCCGCGAGATCGCGGGCGACGCGCAGCGCGTCCTCGAGCTGGGCGTCGAAGACCTCGTCGTAGACCTCGGTGTCCAGCACCTCGGGCACGAAGTTCGCACCCAGCCCCTGGATCTTGTGCGGACCGGCCTCGCCGCCGGTGAGGATCGGGGAGTCGGCCGGCTCCACGGCGACCACCCGGATGTCGTCCTTGCGCTGCTTGAGCACCTGACCCACACCGGTGATCGTGCCGCCGGTCCCGATGCCAGCCACGAAGGCGTCGATGTCGCCCTCGGTGTCGGCCCAGATCTCCTCGGCGGTCGTCTCCCGGTGCACCTGCGGGTTCGCGGCGTTCGAGAACTGACGGGCGAGGATGCCGCCGCGCTCGGCCGCGATCTCCTCCGCCTTGGCGACGGCACCCTTCATGCCCTCGGGGCCGGGGGTGAGCACGAGCTCGGCGCCGTAGGCGCGCAGCACGCCGCGACGCTCCCGGCTCATGGTCTCGGGCATGGCCAGCACGAGCTTGTAGCCGCGGGCCGCGGCGACCATGGCCAGGGCGATGCCCGTGTTGCCGCTGGTGCCCTCCACGATGGTGCCGCCGGGCTGCAACTCACCCGACGCCTCCGCGGCGTCGATGATGGCCGCACCGATGCGGTCCTTCACCGAGGAGGCCGGGTTGGCCGACTCCAGCTTGGCGAGCACCGTTGCGCCGGCGCCCTCCGTGATGCGGTTGAGGCGCACGAGCGGGGTGCCGCCGATGGTCGTGGTGATGTCCTGGTGGATGGTCATGTCTGCGACAACATCACAACCTGTTTCTGTATTGCAAAGCCACGATGACCTCCGTGGTGAGGTGCACCACACCCGCGGCGAACGGGGGTGCGTCCGTAGACTCCCCCCATGCATCCCCTGCAGCTGCTCGCCATCCTCCTGGGTCTCGCCGTCACCGCCGTCGGCATCGCCCTGCTCACCCGCGCCGTGATGCGGATCGTGGCCGTGGTCCGCCAGGGCCAGGCCGCCGTGGGGCGCTTCGACGACCCGGTGCAGCGCACCAAGACCATGCTCTACGAGGTCTTCGCGCACCCCCGCATGCTGCGCAAGAAGTGGGTGGCGATCGCCCACTGGTTCACCATGATCAGCTTCGGGGTGTTGTTCCTGACCCTGGTGACCGCCTACGGGCAGCTGTTCAACCCGCACTTCGCGCTGCCCCTCATCGGGCACTTCCCCCCGTTCGAGTGGCTGACCGAGTTCTTCGGGTGGACCGGCCTGTTCGGGATCCTGTACCTGATCTGGCTGCGCCAGCGGATCAAGCCGTCGGCCGCCGCCAAGGAGAAGGGCGACCCGCGCCGGAGCCGCTTCTGGGGTTCCACCTTCTGGCAGGCCTACTACGTCGAGTTCACCATCCTCGGCGTGGTGCTGTGCATCCTGGCCCTGCGTGCCCTGGAGTACGCCCTCGGCCGCGTGGAGGGGGCCGAGCACGCCAGCGCCCTGCACTTCCCGCTGACCGCCTGGATGGGCTCGGCGCTGACCGGGCTCTCCGCCGGCACGCTGGGCGCGCTGATCATCGCCGTGGCGCTGGTCAAGATCCTCATCTCGATGGCGTGGATGATCACCATCGGCCTGCAGCCCACGATGGGTGTGGCCTGGCACCGCTTCCTGGCCTTCTTCAACATCTGGTTCAAGCGTCACGCCGACGGCCGCACCTCGCTGGGTGAGCTGCAGCCGATGATGGTGGGCGGCAAGCCGCTCACGAGCATGGAGCAGCTCGAGGAGATCGCCGAGGCCGACGAGGGCGACGACGAGCTGCGCATGGGTGTCGGCTCCATCGAGGACTTCACCTGGAAGGGCCTGCTGGACTTCACCACCTGCACCGAGTGCGGCCGCTGCCAGGAGCAGTGCCCGGCCTGGAACACCGAGAAGCCGCTCTCGCCGAAGATGCTGGTGATGAACCTGCGCGACGCCGCCTACGCCCAGGCGCCGTGGCAGAGCGCGACCCTCACCGCATCGGACCCCGACTCGCAAATGGCGGCGGGCTCCCCGGAGGACTTCGACATCCGCCAGCTGGTCGGCGCGACCGAGGGTGACCCGACCATCCCGTCCGGCGGCGCCGTCATCGACCCCGACGTGCTGTGGAGCTGCACCAGCTGTGGTGCGTGCGTGGAGCAGTGCCCGGTGGACATCGAGCACGTCGACGCCATCGTGGACATGCGCCGTAACCAGGTGCTCATCGAGTCGGCCTTCCCGAGCGAGCTGGGTGGCCTGTTCAAGAACCTCGAGAGCAAGCAGAACCCCTGGGGCATGGCCAACTCCACCCGCATGGACTGGGCCAAGGGCCTGGACTTCCCCATCAAGCAGGTGGGCTCGGACGTGGAGTCGCTCGACGAGGTCGAGTACCTCTTCTGGGTGGGTTGCGCCGGCGCCTTCGAGGACCGCGCGAAGAAGACCACGCAGGCCGTCGCCGAGCTGCTGGACATCGCCGGGGTCGACTTCGCCGTCCTGGGTGACGGCGAGGCCTGCACCGGTGACTCCGCACGCCGCGCCGGCAACGAGGTGCTGTACCAGATGCTGGCGCAGCAGAACGTGGAGATGCTGAACGAGGTGGGGGCCACGAAGATCGTGGTGACCTGCGCGCACTGCTTCAACACCATCAAGAACGAGTACCCGCAGAACGGCGGGAAGTACGAGGTCGTGCACCACACGCAGCTGCTGAACCGCCTCGTGCGCGAGAAGAAGCTGCAGCCGGTCGCGGCCTCCGAGGTGGCCACGCCGTCGCCGTTCGCCTCCACCGCCCCGTCGGTGACCTACCACGACCCCTGCTACCTCGGCCGTCACAACAAGGTCTACGAGGCGCCGCGTGAGCTGATCGCGACCCTGCCGGGCGTGGAGTACCGGGAGATGGAGCGTTCCAAGGAGAAGTCCTTCTGCTGTGGCGCCGGTGGTGCCCGCATGTGGATGGAGGAGAAGCTCGGCTCCCGGATCAACGTGAACCGCACCGAGGAGGCCATCGACACGGGTGCCGAGCGCATCGCCATCGGTTGCCCCTTCTGCCGCGTGATGATGAGCGACGGACTGACCGCTGCCCAGGAAGAGGGCCGCGGCAAGGACGTGGAGGTCGTCGACGTGGCGCAGATGCTTCTCGCCGGCGTGCGCCGCGGCCAGGAGACCGCGGCCGAGTCCTCCGTGGCCACTGACGAGCTCGTGGACGGTTCGACCACTGCGGACCCGGCCGCCAGCGACGCCATGACCCAGCGGATCCAGATCCCCGACGACATCTCCGAGCTCACCAAGGCGGGCTCCAGTGCCGCCGCCGGGGCAGCCCTTGCATCGGGCTCGGGCTCGGATGACGGTTCCGAGGGCGCCGAGGCTGCCTCCCGTGTCTCGGCCGAGGAGCCGCGCGAGTCCGATGGTGATGACGCCGAGGGCCCCGTGGGTTCCCGCGTCGACGAGGACGACCGCTCCCCCGAGGGCGAGACCACCGTGGACGAGCAGGGCGCCGTCGGGCAGGTCGAGGAGGAGCGGGCCGCGGGCGAGGAGCCTGCGGACGCCGTGGACGAGCCCGCGGCGGCCGGCGCGCCCTCGGACGACACGACGGATGCCACCGGTACCGCCGGTGCGACGACTGGTGACGCTGCTGCTGGTGCTGCCACCGCCGCCGGTGGCACCGCCCCACAGGCCTTCACCGGAGACCGAATCGGCGCCGACACGCCCACCCGCTTCGGCTGGGCCTCGCAGGACGGCGCCCCCACGGGCGGCACCGCCGCGTCCGCGCCCCAGACCGCCCCCGCGGCAGCCGCTGCCTCGGATGCCGACTCCGACAACACCGCCGCCGCCGAGACCGCGACGGCTGCAGCCACCGGAGATACCGCCGACGGCACCACCCCGGAGGCCGGGGCACCTGCACCGGCGGGACCGAGCGCGGGCACCGCCCCCGCGGCCTTCACCGGCCAGCGCATCGGCGTCGACACCCCCACCCGCTTCGGATGGGCCACCGATCAGGCCGCTGGCGCGCCGTCGACGAGCCAGGCAGCAGCACCTGCCACCGAGGCCACCGTTACCCCGGGTGCCGCAGGCGCCACGGGCACGGGCAGCGCACCGGCGGGGCACGGCGGCGACCGGATCGGCGGGGAGTCGCCGCGCCGCTTCGGCTGGGCCACCGGTACCGGCGGAGAGCAGGCCGAGGGCACGGCGCCCGCCGCTGCGGCCCAGCCCGAGCCCACGGTCACGGCGGCCACACAGGCCTCCCCGGAACCCGCGACGGAGCAGCCCTCCGAGAGCGCGGTGACGGAACAGACCTCGACGACCGTGACGACGAGCCAGGCCACCCCGGCCGGCACCGCCACCCCGGACGATGACGCCGCCCCGGCGGCGAGCGGGCCTATCAGCACGGCCCCGGCCGGCCACTCCGGTGACCGGATCGGCCTCGACTCCCCGCAGCGGTTCGGCTGGGCGACCGGCCGTGGCAGCGACCAGGACGCGACCGAGGGCGAAGCGTCGACGTCCCAGGCGGCCGTGACCGAGGCGGCGGGACCGAGCACCTCGACCGAGGAGCCCACCCCCACCGTCTCCGCGCCGGCCGACAGCTCCGTTCAGCGGACTGCGGCCACCGCACCGCAGGGCCACACCGGCACGACGATCGGAGCTGACTCCGCATCGCGATTCGGGTGGGCCCAGGGCGGCGCGCAGGCCGCAGAGGCCGAGGTCGAGAGGGCTGACACGCCGCCGATCGATGAGTCCCACGCCCCGGTCACGTCCACGGGCGTGATGCAGGGCGATCGGATGGATGACATCGGCCAGGAGCAGCAGCCGCAGGAGGCCGCCGACCGCCAGCCGCAGGAGGTCGTGGACCCAGGGACCACGGGCACCCCGGCCGTGGTCTCGGGCACCCAGGTCGTGGAGGACGAGGCCTCGGTCAACCAGGGCTCGGCCGAGCCGACGGCCACGGAGTCCGCCGCTCCTGAGGCCGACGCTTCCGAGCCCCCGGCGACGGGTGGCGCTCCGGTCGAGGTGCCGAACGTGGGCGAGCGAGCGTCCCGCATCGGGGCTGACTCGCCGGCGCTGCGCCTGGGTGCCTGGAAGGGCTGAGCCGGGTCGGTCCGGTACGGGAGTCCGCTGCAGGGTGATCCTGCGGCGGGCTCCCGTCGTTGTGGGGGCAGGGGTGTCCGCGTGCGTGGCGGAGCCGGTGATGGGATGGCTCCCTTCGGCGTCGGTGGCCGACGCCACCGCCGTGCTGGACACCTTTCACGTGGTCAAGCTCGGCACCCAGGGCGTCGATGAGGTCCGTCGCCGCGTCCAGCAAGAGACCCCACCGACGTCCGAAGAGAGGACGACCTACCATACGTATGGTAGGTTAGCCGAGTGGCAACGAACTGTGACATCCTCGATGCGGCTCTCGACGTCCTTCGCGCCGGTGACCCGCTGACGATCGACGCCGTCGCACGTGTCGCCGGCCTGACCAAACCGGGTGTGGTCCATCACTTCTCCACGAAGGAGGGCCTCACGCTGGCGTTGTTGGACCACCTGCTCGAGAAGTGGGAGGCCGAGCTGACCGCACGCGCTGGTGCCGACGCGGATTCGACGGCTCGCCTTCGGGCCTACCTTGAGTACGCACTCCTGGGGGACATGGATCCAGCCGACCTCGCGCTGCTGGCAGACCCACGTCTTCGCGACAAGCTGTCGGCCCGGTGGGCCGACCGGATGGCCGTCTGGTTCGGCGAGTCCACCGAGCCTCACGTCGCAGCCGTCCGACTCATCGCGGACGGCGCCTGGATCGATCGCTGCCTCGGCATGCTTCGCCTTGACGAACCGCAGCGCACTGCCGTCGTCGACGTGGCCCTCTCCCTCCTCGCAAAGGACTCATAGTCATGAAGAAATGGGTGTTTCTCGCTCTCGCGATCGGCCTCGAAGTCACCGGTTCCCTTTCGCTGAAAGCCGCCCTCGACGCACCCGGCTTCTACGCCCTCGTCATCTCCGGCTACGTCGGATCCTTCCTCGCCCTGTTCATGGCGCTGCGCAACGGGATGAGCCTCGGCGTCGGGTACGGGATCTGGGGGGCCAGCGGCGTTGCCCTGACGGCGATCATGTCTTTCGTTATCTTCCGCGAGCCCATCACCTTCGTCATGGCCATTGGGATCGCCCTCATCATGGCCGGCGTACTGCTGGTCGAACTCGGCTCGCAAGCCGCCCACAAGAAGACGGAGGCAACGTCATGACTGTCCTCGCCCTCATCTGCCTCACGGCCGCGATCATCGCCGAGGTCACCGCGACAGTCTCGCTGCGCATGGTGAGCACCGGAAAGAAACTGTGGTGGATCGGCGTCGGCGCCGGGTACGTCTTCGCCTTCACGATGCTCTCCGTCGTGCTCGCAGAAGGTGTCGCAATCGGCGTGGTCTACGGGATTTGGGCCGCGGCGGGCGTGGCGATCACCGCGATCCTCAGCCGCATCTTCTTCAAAGAACCTCTCACCTGGGTGATGAGCCTCGGCCTGATCCTGATCGTCGGAGGAGTCCTCCTCATCGAACTCGGCGCCGCACACTGACGCGCTGAACAGCCTGAGTAAACACCTGAGCTGGCAAGTGCCACGGCGGTTTGGCGGCTCTTCGGACCTTCGGTGGTGGTCAGGTCTGCAGGCCGGCAGCAGCCGGCGCGCCCACCCCACACGCTCGAACCCCGCCCCGCACCCCCCCGGGCGGAGCAGCCACGCCCTCAGCCCGTCGAGACCTCCCACGGGAACACCGGCAACGGCTGCCCGTCTCCAGCATCAGTCGTCGGACAAGGCGCCCCGCAGGCGCCGGGCGACCTCCGCCGGCGTCGGCTGGTTGTCGCCGTAGGCGGCGTCCACCACCCCGGTCGTCCGAATCTGCGTCGACAGGTCCGGCAGCCCGGGCTGCAGCTTCTCCAGCTCGGGTGAGAGCAGCTCGAACAGCCCGGTCATCCCGCGCGCCCCGCCCATCGACGAGGCCCGCAGCGGCCCCAGCGCCGCCCACCGCGGCCCCAGGGAGGTGCGCACGACCTCGTCGATCTCCTCGGGCGTGGCCACCCCCTGCTCCACCAGGTGCAGCGCCTCGGCCAACAGGACGAACTGCAACCGGTTGCCGATGAAGCCCTGCACCTCCGCGCCGACCACCACCGGGTGCTTGCCCACGGCACGGTAGGTCTCCACGGCCGTCTCCACCGTCTCCGGGTGCGTGTTCGGCCCGCCGACGACCTCCACCAAAGGAAGGACCAGCACCGGGTTGAAGGGGTGGCCCACCAGCATCCGTCCCTGCTCCAGGTTGTCGCGGGAGATCTCGCTGGAGGTGATGAATGAGCTCGAGGTCGCCAGCACCGTTCCCGGCCCCGTGGCCGCCTCGAGCTGCGCGAAGGTGCGCCGCTTCCACTCCACCTCCTCCGGCCCGGACTCCTGCACGTGTTCCGCGCCCTCGGCCGCCTCCTCCAACGATCCGGCCACCGCGAGCCGCTCACGCACCTGCTGGGTGCTCACCTCACGCCCCGCAGCCGTCAGCGCCCCGGCCGCCTCGGCCGCCGCGTCGTCGAGCGCCGCGTCCAGGCCGTCGCGCGGGTCGAACACGGCCACGTCCCAGCCGTGGCCGGCGAAGATCCCGGCCCAGCCCAGACCGATCGTCCCAGCCCCGATGACGGCCGCCCGCCGCGCGCTCACAGGTTCTCCTCCACCCACGCGCTGGCGACCTCCTCCGGCGTCTTGCCGTCAGTGACGTCGATCTGCATCTGCGCGAGGTCCTCCGCGGTCAGTTCCGAGGAGACCTTGTTCAGCGACTCGCTGACCGCGTCGTCCGCCACCTCCGAGGAGAGCAGCGGCACCACGTTCTGCGCGCTGAACAGGTCCTTGTCGTCCTCGAGGATCACGAAGTCCTTCTGCACGATCGACGGGTCGGTGGTGAAGATGTTCGCGGCGTCGATCTGGCCGTTCTCCAGCGCCTGAGCCGTCACGTTGCCACCAGCGCTCAGCTCGCGGAACTTCGCGAACTCCAGCCCGTAGACCTTCTTCAACCCGGGCACCCCCTGCGCGCGCTCCTTCCACTCCGGGGGGCCGCCGAGGGTCATGTCCCCGGCCTTGCCCTCCAGGTCGGAGATCTTCTCCAGTCCCTGCTCGTCGGCCGTGGCGCGGGTGACGACGACGTTGTCGGCGTTCTCGGCCTCCGAGTACTCGAGCACCTCCAGCCCCTCGGGCAGGCTCTTCTCGAGGGCCGCGTAGACCTCGTCGGCGTCGGTGACCGTCAGCTCCTTGTCGAAGTAGGCCGCCAACGTGCCGATGTACTCCGGGATGAGGTCGATCGAGCCGTCCTGCAGGGCCGGCAGGTAGGTCTCGCGGCTGCCGATCTCCAGCTTCTTCTCCACCTCGACGCCTTCGTCCTGCAGTGCCTTGGCGTAGACCTCGGCCAGGATCGTGCTCTCGGTGAAGTTCCCGCTGCCGATGGTCACCTTGCTCGCGGCACCCTCCTCGGTGGCGCCGGGGTCCTGCGTGGGGTCGCCGCCGCAGGCGGCGAGCGTGAGCGCGCTGATCGTGGCGAGCGCGGCGAGGGAACGGGTGGGACGCATGGTCACTCCTGGGAGATCGAGGGGGTGGATGGGGGGTCGGTAGGTCGTCGTGCGGGATCAGCAGGTGCAGCGGTCGGGCGCGCGGTCGTCATCGTGCCTCCTGGTCGGCCAGGCCGGGGCTCACGACGAGCTTCTGCACCAGGGTGAAGACCAGCTCCATCAGCAACGCCAGGCCCGCCACGAGCAGCGCCCCGCCGGCCATCTGCGTGTAGTCACGCGCCGCGAGCCCGTCGATGAGGTAGCGCCCCAGCCCGCCGAGGGAGACGTAGGCGGCGATGGTGGCCGTCGCGATGATCTGCAGCAGCCCCGCCCGCACGCCGGAGAGGATCAAGGGCAGCGCCACGGGGATCTCCACCCGCCGCAGCACCTGCATGCCGGTCATGCCCATGCCCTTCGCCGCGTCCCGCGCGGCCGGGTCCACCTCCGCGATGCCGGAGTACACCCCCGAGAGCACCGGGGGGATCGCCAGCACGGCCAGCACGATGAGGCTCGGCAGCACGAACGCAGCATCACCGGGCAGGCGCGGCGCCAGCAGCACCCACCCCAGCAGCAGCAGGCCCAGCGAGGGTAGCGCACGCAGCGCCCCGGCCAGGTTCACCGCCACCACCGAGCCCTTGCCCGTGTGCCCGATCCACAGGCCCAGCGGGACCGCCACCAGGCAGGCCAGGGCGAGCGCCGCGAACGAATACGCCAGGTGCCGCAGCACCTGCATCCAGATGCCGTCCTCCCCCTGCCAGTTGGCGGGGTCAGTCAGCCAGGCCACGATCTCGCCGACGATCATGCGCGCACCTCCCGGAGCCACGGGGTGAGCAGCCGGCGGAGCAGCAGGATCACCGCATCGAAGAGCAGGGCGAGCAGCACACACCCGGCCATGCCCACGGCGATCATGCCCAGGTCATCCCGGTTGAAGCCGCGCGTGAAGAGGATCCCGAGCTGGGGGATGCCCACCAGCGCGGCCACGCTCACGATGCTGACGTTGCTCACGGCCGCCACCCGCAGGCCCGCGGCGATGACGGGGACCGCCAGCGGCAGCTCGACGCGCGTCAGCCGCCGCCAGCGCCCGAGGCCCATCGCGGTGGCGGCCTGCCGCACGTGCTCCGGCACCGCCCCCAGGCCGTCGGCCACGTTCCGCACCAACAACGCCACGGTGTACAACGACATCGCGATCAGCACGTTCAGCGGGTCGAGGATCTGCGTGCCGATGATGCCCGGCAGCAAGATGAACAGCGCCAGCGAGGGGATCGTGTAGAGCAGCGCACTGCCGGAGACCAGGGCCGTCCGGAGTCGCGGAACCCGCGCAGCCACCCACCCCAGCGGCAGGGCGAGCGTCAGGCCGATCAGCAGGGGCAGGCCCGCCAGGTAGACGTGCGCGAGCCCGAGCTCCCAGAGCTCGGACCACTCGACGTTGCCGATCTCGCTCACGGCGCACCCCCCGCGGTGGCGTCAGCGTCCTCCCGCCTCGGCTGCTCGGGACGGGGCTCGTCCTCGTGGCGCGAGGCCGGGTCGGCGCGGTCGGTCTGCGTGATGACGTCGAGCACGTCGTGCGGACGCACCGTCCCCAGCAGCCGTCCGTCGTCGTCCACCACCACGCCGCGCTGGCTCGGGGAGGACAGCGCCGCGTCGAGCAGGGCCCGCAACGACCCGTCGCGGCGGGCGAGCGTGCCCCCCAGGCGCAGCTCACCCTCCCGGGCCGTGCCGCCCGCATCGGCCCGCAGCCACCCCAGCGGGTGGGAGTCGTCGTCGACCGCGAGCACCCAGTCGGCCCCGCGCGGCAGCGGCTCGCCGATGCGGACCGCGTCCTCCCGCTGCAGCGGCACCTCCCCGGTGTGGAAGGCCAGGGAGCGGTACCCGCGGTCGCGCCCCACGAAGTCGGCCACGAAGTCGTCGGCGGGACGGGCCATCACGCGCGCCGGGGAGTCGACCTGCGCCAGGTGGCCGCCCTCCCGCAGGATGGCGACCTGATCCCCCAGCCGCATGGCCTCGTCGATGTCGTGGGTGACCAGCACGATGGTGGTGCCGATCTCGTCCTGGAGGCGCAGGAACTCCTCCTGCAGCCGCTCGCGCACGATGGGGTCGACCGCGCTGAACGGCTCGTCCATGAGCATCACCGGCGGGTCGGCGGCCAGGGCCCGGGCCACCCCGACGCGCTGCTGCTGCCCGCCGGAGAGCTGGGCGGGGTAGCGCTGGGCGAGGTCCGGGTCGAGGCCCACCCGCTCAAGCAGCTCCAGCGCCCGGGAGCGGGCCTTCTGCTTGCTCCAACCGACCAGCAGGGGCACCGTCATGACGTTGCGCAGCACCGTCTGGTGCGGGAACAGCCCGCCGTGCTGGATGACGTAGCCGATGGTGCGGCGCAGCTCGTTCGCGTCGAGGTCGGTGTTCGGGCGCCCGTCGATCAGGATCCGGCCGTCGGACGGCTCGACCATGCGGTTGATCATCCGCAGGCTCGTCGTCTTGCCGCAGCCCGACGGCCCGACCAGCACTGTGATCTGCCCTGTGGGGCACTCCAGAGTCAGGTCGTCCACGGCCACGGTCCCGTTGCCGAAACGCTTGCTCACGCCCTCGAAGCGGATCATGGGCACGACCCTACGCGGGGCCACCGACAACCGCATCGGGACCAGCACCGGGCACCCGGGCGACGCTCACCCCATCGGGGAGGGCCGCCTCAGATCTGGGTGCGGTGGAAGTTCGCCCAGCTGCGCGAGGCGGTCGGCCCACGTTGGCCCTGGTAGTGCGAGCCGTAGGTGGCACTGCCGTAGGGGTGCTGCGCGGGCGAGGACAGCTGGAAGAAGCAGAGCTGCCCGATCTTCATGCCCGGGTGCAGCACGATCGGCAGGGTGGCCACGTTGCTGAGCTCCAGCGTGACGTGGCCGGAGAAGCCGGGGTCCACGAAGCCGGCCGTCGCGTGGGTGAGCAGTCCCAGGCGCCCGAGCGAGCTCTTGCCCTCCACGCGGGCGGCGATGTCGTCCGGGAGCGTGATCTGCTCGTAGGTGCTGCCGAGCACGAACTCCCCGGGGTGCAGCACGAACGGCTCGTCGGGCTCCACCTCCACCAGGCGCGTCAGGTCGGGCTGTTCGGCGGCGGGGTCGATGACCGGGTACTTGTGGTTGTCGAACAGCCGGAAGTAGCGGTCCAGCCGGACGTCGACGCTGCTGGGCTGCAGCATCGACGGCTCCCACGGGTCGAGGCGCACGGCCGAGTCGTCGCCGGCGTCGATGCGGGCGGAGATGTCGCGGTCGGACAGCAGCATGGGGCGAGGTTACCGGGGCGAGGGCGGTGGCTCACAGCCGTTGAACGAGACCTCGCGCGCCCGTGGCGGGCACCCCCGGGAGCCCGTGTACCATGGGCTCCCGCAACCCTCGCGGGTGTAGTTCAATGGTAGAACATCAGCTTCCCAAGCTGAATACGCGAGTTCGATTCTCGTCACCCGCTCCACCGCCCCGTCCGGCACCGCCGGGCGGGGTTCTTGCGTCCCGGGACGCCTGCGCCGCGCGCACGCAAAGCACCGCCGCACTCAGACCGCCAAGCGCGGGATCGCCTCGATGAGGGAGCGGGTGTAGTCCGTCCCCGGCGCGGACCACAGCTGTTCGGTGGGCGCCACCTCCACCAGCTCACCGCGCCGCATCACGGCCACCCGCTCACACACGTGCCGGACCACCGCGAGGTCGTGGCTCACGAAGACCAGCGTCAGCCCCAGCTCGTCCACCAGCTCCCCGATGAGGTCCAGCACCTGCCCGCGCACGCTCACATCCAGGGCGGAGACCGGCTCGTCGGCCAGCAGCACCCGCGGCGAGGGCGCCAGGGCCCGTGCGATGCTGATGCGCTGGCGCTGCCCACCGCTGAACTGGTGCGGGTGGCGCCGCATCATCGAGGGGTCCAGCCCCACCCGCACCAGCAGCTCGGCCACGCGGTCGTCCCGGTCGCCCCCGGACCACCCCTGCGCCGCGAGCGGCTCGGCCACCACGTCGCGCACGGTCATCCGCGGGTCCAGCGAGTCGCGCGGGTCCTGGAACACCATCTGCACGCTCTCCCGCAGCCACCCGAGCCGGCGCTCCGGCACGCCCGAGACCTGCCGCCCGAGCACCTCGACCCGCCCCGATGCGGGGGACTCCAGCCCCGCGACCAGTCGCAGCAGCGTCGACTTGCCCGACCCCGACTCCCCGACGATGCCGAAGCGTTCGCCGGGCTCGACGGTGAGGCTCACCCCATCGAGCGCCACGACCTGCGGCGGGGCGGAGAACAGGCTCCGGCGGGGGCGGGTGTAGACCTGTCGCACGTCCTCCACCGCGACGGCGGGAGCCTCCGGCGGGGTGCTCTCGCCGGGCTCGACCACCGCATCGATGCCGGGCGATCCGGCGAGGTCGAGCACCGTGGTCTCGGTGCCCGCGCGGGGCTTCAGGCGCGAGGCCGCCACCAGGGCCTGCGTGTACGGCTGCTGGGGGGCGCCGAAGACCTCGGCCACCGTCCCGCGCTCCACCACCTGCCCGTCGTTGAGCACCACCACGCGCTCACACACCTGCGAGACCACGGCGAGGTCGTGGGTGATGAACAGCAGCGCCGCGTCGTGCTCGCGGGCGCCGTCGAGCAGCTGGCGCAGCACGGTGGCCTGCACGGTCACGTCCAGGGCGGTGGTCGGCTCGTCGCAGATCAGCACGTCGGGGTCGTTGGCCAGCGCGATGGCGATGACCACCCGCTGTCGCTGCCCGCCGGAGAGCTGGTGCGGGTGGGCGCGGGCGACCGCGGCCGCATCGGTGATGCCCACGCTCTCGAGCAGCTCCACGGCTCGGCGGGCGGCGGCGTCCCCGCGGGCGGTGCCGTGGATCTCCATCACCTCGGCCACCTGGTCGCCCACGCGCATCGTGGGATTGAGCGCGCTCATGGGCTCCTGGAAGACCATCGAGAGGTCCAGGCCGCGGATGCGCGACATCGCACGGTCGCTGGCGCCCACCACCTGCGTGGTGGCACCCCCCTCGGGCGTGAGCTCGATGCTGCCGGTGGCGTGCAGGTTGTCCGGCAGCAGCCCCATGATCGCCAGGGCCGTGAGCGACTTGCCCGACCCGGACTCACCGATCAGACCGACGCGCTCGCCCGCATCGAGGGTGAGGTCCACCCCGGAGACCAAGGTGCGGTGGCGGGTGCCGACGGACAGGTCGCGCGCCACCAGGCGGGGGCGCGGGTCAGTCGGTGCGGGGGTGTCGGCGGCCATGTCACTCACTGGTCGACCACCTGCATCTGCGGGTCGAAGCGGTCACGCAGCCCGTCGCCGAGCAGGTTGAACCCCAGCACGGCCAGCGCGATCGCCACCCCGGGCACGATCGCCAGGCGCGGGTCCGAGGCCAGCAACGACTGGCTCTCCTGCAGCATCCGGCCCCAGCTGGGGGTGGGCGGCGGCGTGCCGAAGCCCAGGAAGCTCAGCCCCGCCTCGGCGAGGATCGCCAGCGCGAAGCTCACCGAGGCCTGCACGATGACCAGCCCCACCACGTTCGGCAGCACGTGGCGCCAGCCGATGGATGCGGGGCGCCGCCCGGCCACGCGGGCGGCGGTGATGAACTCCCGCGGCAGGATGCCCAGCGCCCCGGCACGGGTCACGCGGGCGAAGCTGGGGACGCTGGCCAGGCCGATGGCGACCATGGCGGACGTGGTCGAGGCCCCGAAGACCGCGGCGAACATGATGGCCAGCAGCAGACCGGGGAAGGCCAGGCCGATGTCGGCGGCGCGCATGATCAACCCGTCGAGCCAGCGCGGCCCCATCGCCGAGAGGATGCCGAGCGGCACCCCCAGCAGCGCAGCCACGCCCACGGCCACGAAGCCCACGTACAGCGTCGTGCGCGCCCCGACGAGGACTTGGCTGAACGTGTCGCGCCCGAACTTGTCGGTCCCCAGCCAGTGCTCGGCGCTCGGCCCTTGGAGCCGGTCGGAGGCGACCACCCGGGTGGGGTCGAAGGGGGTCCACACGTAGGAGAGCAGCGCCATCGCCACCATCACGGCCACGATCACCCCGCCGACCACCAGGTAGGCGCGGCCGGCACGGCTCGGGGGACGCCCCGCATCGCCGGTCGCGCGCGAGGGCGCGGCGGGCCCGTACGCGCCGCCGGGGGTCACGGGGGCGCTCATGCGCGTCCTCCGATGCGGGGGTCGATCACCACGTACAGCACGTCCACCAGGAAGTTGACCACCAGCACCATGGCCACCAGCACCATGACCACGTCCTGCACCAGGATCAGGTCGCGCTGCGCGACGGCGTCCACCAGCATCGAGCCCACCCCGGGGATCACGAAGACGCGCTCGATGACCACGGCCCCCACCAGCATCGAGGTCAGCGACAGGCCCAGCACGGTCACCACCGGCACCGCGGCGTTCCGCCACCCGTGGCGCGCCAGCGCCCGCCGCCGGGTGAGCCCCTTGGCCCGCGCGGTGCGGATGAAGTCGGTGTCCATCACCTCCAACACGGCGTTGCGCACGTAGCGGGCCAGGATCGCCGCCTGCACCAGCGCCAGCGAGACCGCGGGCAGCACCAGGTTGCGCAGGAACTCCCCCACCCCCTCGATGGGGGGAGTCCACCCGCCGGAGGGCAGCCACCCCAACCGCACCGCGAACAGGGCAATGAGCAGGATGCCCGCCAGGAAGGCCGGCACCGCCATGCCCACCTGGCTGGCCGCGGAGAGCACCACACCCACGCCGGACCGGTGCCGCAGGGCCATCACGGCTCCCAGCGGCACGGCGACCAGCACCGCGAGCGCCATCGCCGTGCCCACCAGCCACAGGGTGACGGCGAAACGGTCCACCAGCTGCGGGGCGATCTCCGCCCGGGAGACGTAGGACTGCCCCAGGTCCAGGGTCAGCAGGCCGGTCACCCACTCGGTGTAACGCACCGGCCAAGAGCGGTCGAGCCCGAACTCCTCCCGCATCTGCGCCACGGACTCCTCAGAGGCGTTCAGCCCCAGGGCCACCCGCGCCGGGTCACCGGGCAGCACCGCCATCACCGCGAACACGATGAGGCTCGCCACCGCCAGGCTGACCAGCAGGACGGCGAAGCGGGAGGCCAGGCGCAGCAGCATCAGAGCCGCCCGAGATCCATGCCGCTCACCGCTTCTCCCCCGCGGCGGCGCGGACCTCGGGCATGCCCATGCCGTCACCCCACAGCGAGACGTTCCGGGCCTGCGGCAGCTCGGAGCGGCGGAACACGGGCTCCTCGCCCCGCTTGCGCTGATCGTCGTAGTTCTTGAGCATCGCGATGGCCAGACCGCCCAGCGGCAGGATGGCGATGAGGTTGATGGTGGCCATGAAGCCCATCACCAGGTCGGCCAGGTTCCACACCAGCGCCACCGAGCCGAGCGCGCCGCCGACCACGCACAGCACCACCAGCACGCGGAAGACGATGATGGCCAGCTGGGCGTTGCGCTTGCCGGCCAGGAACCGGATGTTGGCCTCCCCGTAGTAGCTGTTGCCCAGGATGGAGGACCACGCCAGGAAAAAGATGACCACCGACAGGAACGGCCCGGCCCAGCTGCCCACCTGCTCCTGCAGGGCGCTCTGGGTGAGGCCGATTCCCTGCGGGTCGTCGACGCCGAACTGGGGGTTGGACAGCAGGATCACGAAAGCCGTGGCCGAGCAGACGATGATGGTGTCGAAGTAGACGCCCAGGGCCTGCACCAGACCCTGCTTGGCCGGGTGGCTCACCGAGGCCGTCGCCGCCGCGTTGGGCACCGAACCCATACCGGCCTCGTTGGAGAACAGGCCGCGGCGCATGCCCTGCATCAGCGCCGCGCCGATGCCGGCCCCCGCGACCTCCTTGAAGCCCAGCGCGTGCCCCACGATGTGGGCGAACATGGCCGGGACCTCGGTGATGTTCAGCGCCACGACCACCAGGGCCACCAGGATGTACAGCGTGGCCATCACCGGGACGATGACCTCGGTCACCGCCGAGACCCGCTTCACGCCACCGAAGATGACCACGCCGGTCAGCCCCGCCAGCACCAGGCCGGTGATCAGCGCGATGTTCTCCACCCCGGAGAGCGTGTCCTGCAGCGAGTAGCTGATCGAGTTGGACTGCACGGCGTTGAAGACGAAGCCGTAGGTGAACGTGATGATCACGGCAAAGAGCACGGCCACCGGATTCCAGCCCAGCCCGTCGCGGATGTAGTACGCCGGCCCACCGACGTACCCGTCCCCGCCCTTGACCTTGTACAGCTGGGCCATGGTGGACTCGACGAAGGCCGTCGCGCCGCCGATGATGGCCAGCACCCACATCCAGAACACCGCCCCGGGGCCACCGACGGCGATGGCGACGGCCACCCCGGCCACGTTGCCGGTGCCCACGCGGGAGGCCGCGGAGACGGTGAAGGCGCGGAAGGCGGAGATGCCGTCATCGGAGTCCGAGCCGGGCTTCTCCAGGATGTTGCGCACCATCTCCGGCAGCAGGCGCAGCTGCACGACGCCGGTGCGGAGGGTGAACCAGACACCGGCGATGACCAGGAGCACGATCACCAGGTACCAGTAGTACCCGTTGATGTCGGAGATCTTGGTGGCGAGAGCATCCATGGGGGGCAGCGTACGTGGGCCGCGGGCCGGAACCGCAGTTCCTGATGGGGTGACGCGCGCCGGAGGACGCTCACCTCATCGGCGCAGGGCGGTGAGGTCGAACCCCTCGGTGACGGCGTTGGTGGGGATGCCCTGGATGTCGGCGTCGGCCACCACCAGGTTCGGCAGGAGGAAGAGGAAGTCCGCCGCCGCGTCGGTGCTGATGATCTCGGCCGCCTTCCTCATCTGCTCGGTCTGCTCCTCCTGCGTGCCGGCGTCCGCGGCCTGCAGGGCCTTGGTCAGCTCGGGGTTCTCGTAGCGCAGGTAGTACTCGGGGTTGCCGAACACGTTGCCGAGGTCGCGCGGCTCCACGTGGGCGACGATGGACAGGTCGTAGTCGGCGCTCGAGTACACCTGCTCCAGCCACGATGCGGGGAACTCGAGCTGGTCGAGCTGCACCCGCAGACCGGCCTCCTCCAGCTGCGACTTCACCACCTGCCCGCACTCGGTGGCGTACGGCAGGGTTGGCACGCGCAGGCGCAGGGGGCGGTCGACGCCGGCCTCCTCCACCAGGTCCTTGGCCTTCTCCAGGTCGTGGGGGAAGTCGCCGGTGCGGTCGGTGTACCAGGGGTCGGTGGGCGGCACCATGGAGCCGATCAGCTCGCCCTTGCCCGCCCAGCAGGTGGCCAGCAGCGCCTGGTGGTCGATGGCATGACGGATCGCCTGGCGCAGCGGCTCGGACTGCATGGTGGCGTTGCCGTGGTTGAAGCTGAGCACGACCTCGCCGTTGGTGGTGCCCTCGATGACCTGCAGGTCGTCCTTGCCCTCGAACTGGCTGAGGGACTCCGGAGCCTGCACGGTGGTCTCGATGTCGATGTCGCCGGTGAGCATCGCGTTGTTCAGCGCGGTGCCGTCCTTAAAGTACCGGAAGACGGCCGTGGCGAAGTACGGCTTCTCGCCCGTGAAGTCCTCGCGGCGCTCCAGGGTGATGCGGTCACCGCGCTTCCAGTCGGTGACGTCGTACGGGCCGGAGCCGACCGGATTGGTGGCCAGCTCCGCATCGGTCTCGCTGGGGAAGACGGCGCCGACGCGGGTGGTCATGGCGTACAGCCAGCTGTTGCTGGGCTCGGACAGGGTGACCTCGACGGTGTGGTCGTCGGTGGCCTCGGCGGACTCGACGACGTCCATCTGGGACTTCAGCGAGCTGGTCCAGGCCGTGCCCTGCACGGCCTCGATGCTGGAGACCACGTCCTGCGCGGTGAGCTCGCTGCCGTCGGAGAAGGTGCGGTCGGTCGGCAGGGTGAAGGTGTAGGTGAGGCGGTCGTCGGACACCTCGTGCGACTCCGCGAGCGCATCGACGATCTCGCCGGACTCGGGGTCGACGGTCACGAGGGTCTCGTAGACGTTGCCGAGCAGCAGCTGCGGGATCGCGGCACCGTCACCGGTGCGGAAGTCCAACGTGGCGGGCTCGGCCACCAGGCCGAGGGTGACGGTCTCGTCGGAGGGCCCGCTGGCCCCCTCGGAGCCGGAGGTGCCGGAGCCGTCGGGGTCGGTGGAGCTCCCGGCGCTGCAGGCAGTGAGGACGAGCAGTGCAGCCCCGGCGAGGGCTGCGGCGCGGCGGGTGGAACGGTTCACGGTGACTCCCAGATCGCGGGGCGGCACCCTTGCCACCCTCGGACGGCGCACAGTCTGCGCCGTCGGGGGCCCTCTTGGCCAGTTCCCGGCGCCCGGGGGTGGTGGTTCAGGCGTCCAACCCGACGAGGGTGGGCCGCGTGGTGCGCCAGACCCACACCGCCGTACCCGCCGCCCACACACCCCAGGCCGCGGGCATCGATGCGGGGTGCGGCGTGCTGGCATCGACCGCCCACGGCAGTCCCACGTCCCCCACCAGTGCCTGGCACACCACCAGCGCGGCGGCGAGGGCCACCGCGAGGACGGAGCCCACCCAGCGCCCCAGCAGACCGATGCAGGCCAGCGCGATCCCGGCCGCCGTGAGCCCAGCGCCCACGGACTGCTCGACGACACCCGGGTAGACGATGAGGTGGACCGCTTGGCCAGGGGCCTGGCTGACGGCATCTCGCACGGACTCCGGCCACCACCCTGCGAGCACCTTCGCGAGCCGGGGGACGGCCACGGCCACCAGGGCCACAACCAGGCACGGAACGAGGGCCCACCCCCTCAGCCGTGGGTGCCCGGTGACCTCCCACAGCCGGTGGGCCGGAGCCCACGCCGCGGCCGTGGCCACTGCGGTGAGCACTGCGAGCACCTCCCAGAAGCGCACCATGCGTGGGTGGACGAGGTCCACGTGGACGGCCTGTCCCCAGCTGATGGACATCGCCACCAGTGCCAGCGCGACCGCCGCGCCCGCGGCACCCGCCGAACGGCCCGACAGCCACATTCGCCAGGGGCTCACCGGAGGGCCTCGGGGCCCAGGCGGCAGGACTTGATCTCGCTCCGGTGCTCGGCGTACCAAGCGCGGAACTCCTCGACCGACAGGGCGGACGCACCTGTCCCCTTCTCCGCCGGCCCGGGGGAGGCAGCGCGACGGCGGATCTCCTCGGCCAGGTCCGTCGAGGCCTCCATGTTCCCCTGGGCGACCCCCGGCCCGCAGGAGCTGCTGCCCGCAAGCTGTGATGCCACGCCGCGCGTCACCGTGCCCACCGCGGAGGACCGGTCCCGTTGCCCGAGGCCCCGCAAGGGGAGGTCGGTGGGTTGGTGGGATGCCGCCGCCTCGGTGGCCAGCGTCATCGGACCCGCTCCGGTCGCGCCCACCATCGCGTCGATGCTGCCGCTCGCCGCGGCCACGAGCTGCTGCTCCTCGGGGGCCGAGCAGAGGGTGACGTGCTGCCGCTCGAGGCACACCGCCTCACCGCTGGCGGTGACGATGTCGGGTCGAAGCCCCACCGAGACGGCCGCCAGTGCGACCGCACCCGCCCCCGCCGCCAGGGCACTGGCCGGCAGTTGACGGGCTCCTCGTGGGGTGGCCAAACGCCAAGCGGCCAGCAGCAGCAGCGCCCCGGCCACCAGCGCCAGCACAGCCAGTCTCGAGAGCGTCGCAGGCCAGGCCATCTCCCACCCGGGCGCGGGGAAACCATTGCCCCACCACGGCGTGATGCTGGCCAAGGGGGTGCCTCGCACCTGCGCCGGCAGGAAGAGCAGGGCGAGGGTCACGAGCGGGGCCAGGAGCACACCCCATCGGCCCAGCAGGGTGCCGAGGGCCATCCCGAGGATCGGCCACAGGGCCAGCAGTGCGATGCCGGCGACGGTCGCCAGAGCGTCCCCGAAGCCGAGCGATCCGGGCGCTCCCCGGGCGAGGGTGATGGTCAACGGCACCAGTCCAATCACGCCCCCCGCCCACAACGCGACGACCAGCGAACCCACCTCACCGGCCAAGAGACTGGGGATGCTGCGGCCGGTCGACCGCCCGGGGGCGACGCTGCCGGGACCGTGCCGCAAACCCGTCACCGCCCCCCACACCGCACCGAGCACCGCCGCCCAGACCGAGTAGTCCCGGACGGTCAAGGGAAGGCGCCCCCAGTCAGCCGGGGGCCAGTCACGGGGTGCCTCCACGGCGAAGGAGAGCGCCACGAGCAACGCCAGCACCGCGAGCGACAGCGGGTGGTGGGCGGCGGACAGGCGCCTCATGCGGCGGGCACCGGGTCGGCCAGGACGGCGCGGTAGCCCGCCTCGAGGGGAGACACGACATCGCCCCCGCCGAGATCAGCCAGATCCGCCACGGTGCCGTCGAACCGGAAGCTGCCGTGGTCCATCACGACAGCACGCTGGGCGATGTGCGCGATGTCCTCGACGATGTGGGTGGTCACGACCACGATGCGATCGCGTCCCAGCTCAGCCAGGTCGTCGCGCAACCCAGCGCGCTGGACCGGGTCCAGAGCTGCGGTGGGCTCGTCCAAGAGCACCACCTGCGGGTCATGGGCCAAGGCACACGCGATGCCGAGGCGCTGGCGCATGCCGCCGGACAGGGAGCGTGCGCGGGAGGTGGCCCGGTCCGACAGGCCCACCCGCGCCAGGGCGCGGTCTGCGGCGGCGGGCACCTCCGCCGCATCGACCCCCTGCGCCCACGCCGCGACCTCCACGTTGCGGCGGACACTGGAGAAACCCATGATCGTGAACTTCTGCGGCAGGTAGCCGATGAGGCGGCGGGCCCCCTCCAGACCCGGGCCGGGCCGCTGGCCCTCGAAGACGCGATGGTCCCCGATCGCCAGCGAACCGGCGGTCGGTGCGACGTGCGTGGCGAGGATCGACATCAGCGTGCTCTTGCCCGCTCCGTTCGGCCCCAGCAGACCGAACACGCCGGGCTCGAGGGTGAGGTCGACCGCATCGAGCGCGGTCCTGGTGCCGTACCGCTTGGTGAGCCCTGCCGCCTGCAGCTGCACGTCGTTCCTCTCGTCAGAACGTGAATCGGTCCGAGGCCACGGATGCCCCGGTGGCACCGTAGATCTTGGTGAAGTAGACGTCACCGCTGGTGCCGCCGCCCGACAGGTACTTCCGGCTACCCAAGAGGTACCCCTCGTAGCTGGAGACCACGTAGTCGGGCCCCCACTTCGCGTGGATCAACTTGCCGGTGACGTCACCCTTCGAGCACCCGGACCCGAAGCGAGAGACGTACCCCGACACCTGCCCCGGGGCGCCGTACCCCGGCGTGGCTGCGTAGATCTTGCACCCGCTTCCATCCGTCGTGCCCGCGGCCTGAGCGATCATCGGGGTGGCACAGATCGTCGCCGCCGCGACCATCAACCCCGTCCACTTCTTGTTCACGATTCCTCCAGTGTGTGAAGTGCCGGCATGTGCCGACTCAAGAATTCCACACACACACGATGTCCATACCCAGGGGAGATCTTGGGCAAACCTTTACCCAACTGAACTGGTCGAGGGCAGACGAGGTTCACGCGGACTGAGGAATTGCGGGCCACAAGGGTGCGTTCACGCCCCGGACGCCCGCCCCACCACATCGGAGGACCCATGCCCCGCCCCATCGCCCTGTTCGAGCCCATGACGCTGCGCGACCTGGAGGTCCGCCACCGGGCGTGGGTGGCCGCGATGTGCCAGTACTCCTGCGACCCCGTGACCGCGCCCGGCGTGCCCAACGACTGGCACCTGGTGCACCTGGGTGCCTTCGCCACCGGTGGAGCCTCGATGATCGTGACCGAGGCAGCGGCCGTCACCCCCGAGGGCCGGATCTCCCCCCACGATGCGGGGATCTGGAACGACGAGCAGGTGGCCGGCTGGCGCCGCGTGAACGACTTCGTGCACGGCCTGGGCACGGGCGTGACCACCGCGGTGCAGCTCGCGCACGCCGGGCGCAAGGCCTCGACCTGGCGCCCGTTCGGCACCGACGGCCGCAGCGGGTCGGTGCCGGTGGGGGCCGACGCGCAGGGCTACGCGCACAGCATCGAGACCTCCGGGTGGCAGACGGTCGCCCCCACCGACGAGGCCTTCGGCGACCTCGATGCGCCCCGCGCGCTGACCGATGCGGAGGTCCGCGCCACCGTGACCGCGTTCGGCGACGCGGCCGAGCGCGCTGTGGCGGCCGGCTTCGACGCGGTCGAGATCCACGGCGCCCACGGGTACCTGGTGCACCAGTTCATCTCGCCGTTGGTGAACACGCGCACCGACGCCTGGGGCGGCGACGAGGCGGGCCGTCACCGGTTCGGCCTCGAGGTGGTGCGCGAGGTGCGCGGGCGCGTCCCCGCATCGATGCCGGTGCTGCTGCGCATCTCCGCGACCGACTGGGAGGACGTCGAGGGCGACGTGGCCTCGCTGCAGCGGTTCGTGGTGGCCGCGGCGGAACTGGGGGTCGACTTCGTGGACGTCTCCAGCGGTGGCAACCTGCCGGCGCCGAAGATCGTCTCCGGGCCGGGCTACCAGGTGCGCTTCGCGACGGCCGTGCGGGAGGCGTTGCGGGAGGCCGGGTTCGAGGTACCGGTGGGGGCAGTGGGTGAGATCAGCTCGCCGCACCAGGCCGAGACGATCGTCGGGCAGGAGCAGGCCGATGCGGTGCTCCTCGCGCGGGCGGCTCTGGCGGACCCGCACTGGTGGATGCGCGCCGCATCGGACCTGGGGGCGCAGCCGGTGGCCATCGGGCAGTACGAGCGGGCCCGGGTGGACCGGCTGGCCTGAGCCGCCCAACTCGCCGGGCGCCGAAACCCTTCCCCGAAAGTGAATACTGGGTTAACATCGGGTGAATTACCGGGGCGGAGGCACGGGATGCCCCGCCGCACGCAGGAGGCACCCATGACCATCATCGGCACCGCCCAGCAGTACGAGCACGCGGTGGAGCGACTGGCCAGCGAGTTCGACGCCGTGTTCACCCGCGACGAGGTGGCCCGCGAGCTGCACGCCGTCCGCGAGGACATGGAGGCCACCGCCAGGGTCCGCGACCACATCCCGGTGCTGGCCGAGCGCTACGCCAAGGAGAACCTCCAGGCCCTGGCCCACGCCCGCGGCGCCACGGTCACGGGGCACCCGGTGGTGATGTTCGTCAGCCCTCGCAACGCCAGCGCCACCCAGATGGCCGCCGTGATGACGGACAAGTACTCCGGCGGCCGCATCCACGTGCTCTCCGGCGGGGTCCGCCGCGCCAAGGAGATCGCCCCCGCCGTGATCCAGGTGATGCAGGAGCACGGCATCGACACCACCACCCTGTACCCCCGCGCCGTGAACCGCGACGTGCTCCACGCCGCCGACGTGGTGGTGAGCATCGCCAGCCCCGACCTGGGCGAGGACTTCACCGCCAAGCAGCACGTGGACTGGCACATCACCCTGGACGAGGACGACGTCGAGTCCGTGCGCGCCACCCGCGACGAGCTCAAGGTCCGCGTGGACGCGCTGATCGAGTCCCTCCTGGGCGAGGGTTCCGTCCTCTCGGCCGAGGAGGCCGCCGCCTACCAGGCCGCCAAGCAGGGCAGCCGCACCCAGACCACCCCGGCCCGCGAGGCCCAGCCCGCCTGACGGACCTGATGGGGTGAGCCCGGCCGGTGCCTCGTCGCACCCGCCGGGCTCACTCGCGCCGCGACTCAGGCGAAGAGCTCCCCCACGGCCGCCCACGCCTGCTGGTCGAGTGCGTACCAGGCCCACTGCCCCCGCTTCTCGCGCGTGAGCAGCCCCGCATCGACCAGCACCTTGAGGTGGTGGCTGACCGTCGGCTGCGCCAGGTCGACCACCTCCTGCAGGTCGCACACGCAGGCCTCGCCGCCGTCGGCCGCGCGGATGGCGGCCACCAGCCGCACCCGCGCCGGGTGCCCGAGCGCCTTCATGACCGATGCCGTGTGCTCGGCCTCCGCGTCCGAGATCGCCACCGGGAGCCCACCACAGCACACATTGACGTCCATCGATGCATTGTGTCACGATTCCTCCATCGACAGCTGTCGATGCACGGGCGCGTCATTCCCCTCACGTCGTGGCGCGTCCCGTGTCCACCCCTGCACGATCCCCGCCGACGCCCTCCCCCCCCCGACCGCCCACCGAGAGGACCCCCGGTGACCACCACCCAGACCCCACCGGATGCCGCCGAGGCCCAGGTCACCGAGCGCCTCTCCACCCTGGACCGCTACCTGCCGCTGTGGATCGGCGCGGCGATGGTGGCCGGGCTGCTGCTGGGCCGCATCGTGCCCGGGGTGGGCGAGGCGCTCAACACCGTGCAGGTGGACGGCATCTCGCTGCCCATCGCCATCGGCCTGCTGGTGATGATGTACCCGGTCCTGGCGAAGGTCCGCTACGACCGCCTCGACACGGTGACCGCCGACCGGCGCATGCTGGGCAGCTCCCTGCTGCTCAACTGGGTGCTGGGCCCGGCGCTGATGTTCGCCCTGGCGTGGATCTTCCTGCCCGACCTGCCCGAGTACCGCACGGGCCTGATCATCGTCGGTCTGGCCCGCTGCATCGCGATGGTCATCATCTGGAACGACCTCGCCTGTGGTGACCGCGAGGCCGCCGCCGTCCTGGTGGCGATCAACTCGGTCTTCCAGGTGGTCATGTTCGGCCTGCTCGGCTGGTTCTACCTGGCCGTCCTGCCCGGCTGGCTCGGCCTGGACACCACCGGGCTGGACGTCTCGATGTGGCAGATCGCCAAGAGCGTGCTGATCTTCCTGGGCATCCCGCTGGTGGCCGGCTTCCTCACCCGCCACCTCGGGGAGCGCCGGATGGGCCGCGAGCGCTACGAGAACCGCTTCCTGCCGGCCATCGGCCCGTGGGCGCTGTACGGGCTGCTCTTCACCATCGTCGTGCTCTTCGCCCTGCAGGGTGAACAGATCACCTCGCGCCCGCTGGACGTCGCCCGCATCGCGCTGCCGCTGCTGGCCTACTTCGTCCTCATGTGGGGCGGTTCGTACGCCCTGGGCCGGGCGCTGGGGATGGGGTACGAGCGCACCACGACGCTGGCGTTCACCGCCGCGGGCAACAACTTTGAGCTCGCCATCGCCGTCGCGATCGCCACCTTCGGACTCACCTCCGGTGAGGCCCTGGCCGGTGTGGTCGGGCCGCTCATCGAGGTGCCGGTGCTCGTGGGGCTGGTGTACGTGTCCCTGTGGCTGCGACGCCGCCTGTTCCCCGCCTCCGTCCGCGAAGGAGCGACCGCATGACCGACCAGCCCACCCCGGCGCCCGCCGGCGACCGCCCCGCCGTCATGTACGTCTGCGTGCACAACGCCGGCCGCTCCCAGATGGCCGCGGCCTGGACGCGTGCGCTGGGCGGCGACCGGGTGGAGGTGCGCTCGTCGGGCTCCCAGCCGGCCGAGGCCGTGAACCCGGCCGCCGTGGAGGCGATGGCGGAGGTCGGCATCGATGTGGGCGCCGTGGCCCCGCGCGTGCTCAGCCGCGAGGACATGGAGGCCTCCGACGTGGTGGTCACCATGGGCTGCGGCGACGAGTGCCCGTACGTGCCCGGGGTGCGTCGCGAGGACTGGGCGCTGGACGACCCGGCTGGGCGCCCCGTCGAGGAGGTCCGTCCGGTGCGCGACGAGATCCGGCGGCGTGTGGAGGAGCTGCTGCGCTCCCTCGGCGTGGAGCCGATGGCGTGGCCGCGGCCGCAGGAGCGCGTGGTGACCTTCGTGTGCTCGAGCAACCGGGGCAAGTCGCAGATGGCCGCCGGGCTCATGCGGCGTCTGGCCGTGCCCGGCGTGCAGGTGCTCAGTGCCGGCGTGGCCGCCGCGCCGTGGGAGAAGGGCGTCAACGGGGAGTCGGCGGAGTCGCTGGGCCTGGTGGGCGCCTCGCTGGCCGGGGAGCACCCCAAGCAGCTGACGCCGGAGCTGGCGGCGGCGAGCGACGTCATCGTGCTGGTGGGCGACAACGCGCAGCTGCCGGCGGAGCTGGAGGGGCACCTGCCCGGTGACGTGCGCCGGTGGAGCACCGAGGAGCCGTCTGAGCGCGGACTCCAGGGCGCCGAGCGCATGGCGGCCCTGCGCGACGAGATCGACGGCCGGGTGCAGGCGCTGGCGGACGAGCTGCGCTGAGGCACCGGTGGACGCGGAGGCGGACGTCGTCGTCATCGGCGGCGGGCAGGCCGGACTGGCCACGAGCTACTGGCTGCGGCGCGCCGGCATCGGGCACGTGGTGCTCGACGACGCCGACGGGCCGGGTGGCGCGTGGGCGCGGATGTGGCCGAGCCTGCACGCGTTCAGCCCGCCGCAGCACTCGTCGCTGCCCGGGTGGCTCATGCCGCGGTGGACCGGTGAGGGGGCGTTCCCCTCGCGGCAGCACGTGGCCGACTACCTGACGGCGTACGAGGAGCGCTACGAGGTGCCCGTCCAGCGGCCCGTGCGGGTCGATGCCGTGCGGCGCGAGGGCGAGCGACTGGTGGTCGAGGGGCGACCCGAGGGCGAGAGATCGGCCTGGTGGGGGCGGGCCGTGGTGAGCGCCACCGGCACGTGGTCGCGGCCGTTCTGGCCGAGCGTGCCGGGCCTGCGGGAGTTCGCAGGCGCACAGCTGCACTCGGCGCAGTACCGGGGGCCGGAGTCGGTGCCGGGCGGGCGGGTGCTCGTGGTGGGTGGAGGCAACACCGGGGCGCAGCTGGCGGCGGAGCTCGCGGCATCGCGCGAGGTGGTGTGGGCGACGCAGCGTCCGCCACGCTTCATGCCGCCCGAGGTGGACGGACGGGTGCTCTTCGACGTGGCCACAGCACGGCGGGCCGCCCTCGATGCCGGCCGTCCGGACGACGGCGGGGTGGGGACGCTCGGCGACATCGTGCAGGTGCCGGAGGTGCGCGCGGCCCTGGCCGAGGGGCGCTTGGGTGCCGTGCCGATGGTGGCGCGGCTCACCGCATCGGGCGTGGTGTGGGGCGAGGAGGCGGCGGAGGCGGCCGGTTCCACGTGGAACAGCCCGCCCGTGGCGCCGGGCGAGGAGCTGCCGGTGGACGCCGTGCTGTGGTGCACGGGGTACCGACCGGCGCTGGCCCACCTGCGCCCGCTGGGGGTGCGCGGTGAGCGCGGGCACGTGGCGGTGGCACCGGGGTCGATGACGCGGGCCGCCGGGGAGCCGCGGCTGCACCTCATGGGCTACGGAGACTGGACGGGGCCGGCGTCGGCGACGCTCATCGGAGTGGGGCGGCCCGCACGCGCGGCGGCGCGGGAGATCGAGGAGGTGCTGCGGTGAGCGGGGCGGGGTCGGACGGTGCGTGGGGCGCGGTCGAGGCGTACCGACGGTCGTTCGGGGCGCTGTGTGCCGGGGTGCACGACCTGCTGCTGGACGCGCTGCCCGCCGGGCGGGTCCTGGACGTCGGGTGCGGTCCGGGCGGGCTGCTGGGACGGGCGCTCGACCGAGTGTGGGACGTGGCGGGGGTCGACCCCTCACCCGCGATGGTGGCCTGCGCCGCGCGCGTGGCACCCGGACGGGTGGAGGTCGGCGGGCTCCCGCGCCTCACGGTGGCGAGCGGGAGCCAGAGCGGGGTGGTGGCGAACTTCGTCGTGAACCACCTCGGCCACCCGGTCGACGGGGTGCGCGAGATGGCGCGCGTGCTGGCGCCGGGCGGACGCGTGGCGATGACGGTGTGGCCGGCAGGAGGCGCCGGGTGGGGTGGGCTGGTGGGCGAGGTCTTCTCCGCAGCGGACGCACGGGAGGTGGCGCCGGAGCGACTGCCCGAGGAGGTGGACTTCCCGCGGACCCCGCAGGGCCTGGCCGGCCTGTGTCGGGAGGCCGGGCTGACGGTGCGCGAGGCCCGGACCGTGGAGTGGGAGTGGGCGGTGGCCCCGGCGGACCTGTGGGCGGGTGTCGAGGCGGGGATCGCCGGGCCCGGGCGCAGGTTCCTGGCGCAGGACCAGGCGACCCGGGTGCGGGTGCGGGAGGCGTGGAGGGTTCGGGCGGGAGCCCGGGCGCAGGGTGGCGTGCTGCGCTTCTGGAACGAGGCGGTGCTGGTGGTGGGTGAGCACCGATGAGCGGATGTCCACAGGGTCCGCTGGCCGGGCAGCCCCAGCATCACACCGTCCACATGTTCGATGCGCGGGTTGCACTTGATGCAATACATGTACTATTCTTGAGGTAGCCGGTCGGACAGGGGGTCCGACCCTCGGTGAGCCACGAGGGGGTGGTGTACGTGCCCAAGACGATGCCGGAACGGTTCCCACAGGACGCAGGTGCGCCACCCCGCGTGGTCGACGGTGGCTCGACCACAGCCCCGATCGCGCCGGGGCAGCCGCCGGGCAGCGCCGGCGCCTGGCACGAGGTGACCGAGGCGTTCGCCGCCGCGGACCAGGCCGTGGACCGACTGCTGGCCGCGCTGACCGCGGCCGGCTCCGAGGAGGACCTGCCCGTCAGCCCCTCGGAGCTCGAGTGGTTGACCCGGACCGCCACGCGCTTCGGGGACCGGGGCCAGCAGGTCCGCGTACGCTCCCACTCGGTGCTGGCCACCGCGCGCCGGGCCGGGCGGGCCGTGCACGACGACGACGCACAGTTCGCGGCGGCAAAGAACGCCCGCACCTCTGGCGGGACGCGGCGCGACGCGGTACTGGCCGAGGCACTCGCGGAGCCCGTGGGCCCTCCCCCGTCTCCGGGGACCACGTCGGACGAGGCGGGAAGTCCCTCGACCCCTGAACCGGGGCCGCCCACCGCGCCGGGACCGCGTCCGTTGGCACGCGCGCTCGATGCGGGGCTGCTCTCCCAGGAGCACGCGATGGTGGTCCTGCAGGAGCTCGACGCCCTCCCCGCAGACGTGGACCCCGCACTACGACTCCGGGCCGAGGAGGTGCTCGTCCGCAAGGCCGAGCGACTGACTCCTCGTTCGTTGCGCCGGGCGGCTCGCCGCGTCCTGGGAGAGCTGGGCGTGCCGGAGGCCGTGGTGGACAGCCACCAGGACGAGCGCGTGCGCACTCAGGAGCAGAAGGCGTGGGAGGCCGCGTCCTTCTGGATGCGCGACAACGGCGACGGCACCGTCCACGGGCGGTTCACCCTCCCCGCGCTCCAGGGCCACATGCTCGGCAAGGTGCTCGATGCGCTCGTGGCACCGCGGCGACTGGCGCGCAAGGACGCGACGGACAGGACCCCAGTCGAGACTGCGGGGCCAGAGGCAACCGGGAGGGAGCACCTCTCGTGGAAGGACCGGCAGGTCGACTGGGCCCACGAGAAGGGCAAGGCCCTCTGCGAGCTGATCGACCACCTGCCCACCCACGAGTTGGGCGGTCGGACCAACGTCACGGTGCTGGTGACCACCACCCTGGAGACCCTGCGCGGTGAGACCGACCGAGCCGGCCTCACCGACACGGGGGTCGAGGTGTCTGCCGGCGAGGTGCGCCGACTGGCTGCCGGCGCGGGCATCGTCCCGGTGGTCCTCGGCGGCGACTCCGTCCCCCTCGACCTCGGGCGACGGACCCGGTTGTTCACCGAGACGCAACGCCGGGCCCTCGCCCTGCGCTACACCGAGTGCGCCGAGGAGAACTGCGATCGACCGTTCGCCTGGTGCGAGGTCCATCACGTGGACCCCTGGGGGTCCGGGTCGGCCCGGGGCGGCCCCCCGGGCGGGGCCACGGACCTGGTCAACGCCCTCCCCCTGTGCGGCCGGCACCACCGGCGGCTCGAGGACCCCTCGCTCACCCACACGATCACCTGCGACGGCGAGGGCCGCGGGGTCCTGCGTTTCCACCGGCGGGGCGGGCGGAGCAGGAGGGCGGACCAATGAGTGGACACCGCCCGCCCTGCCGTCGACCCACACGGGTCGGTCAGGTCGCTCATGCTGCCCAGGACACTCGGGCCGCTCAGGCCGTGGTGACCCCGTGGCGGGAGCAGGACGCCGTCCACCCGCGTGGCGTCACCTGCACCACCATGCGCCGACGGCAGGCAGGGCAGTACCGGGGCGGCTCCAGCTCGAGGCGCCGGGTGCAGGTGTCGTGCCCGGCATCCGCGAGCGGCTCGCCGCAGTGTCCGCAGTACGTGGGATGGACGGCGTGGGCGTCAGGGGTGGCGGCGCCGGCGTCGGCACCCCTCCCACCGCCGGCCACGACCCTCGGACCCTCAGCCGCCACGTCAGATGGTCTTGCTGAGCGCCTGGATGGGCATCTTCAGCTCGGCCAGCAGGTCGAGGTCCTGCTGCGGGTCGCGACCCAGCGTCGTGAGGTAGTTGCCCACGATGATCGCGTTGATGCCGCCGGTGAGGCCCTGGCGGGTCCCGAGCTCCCCGAGGGTGATCTCACGGCCGCCGGCGAAGCGCAGGATGGTGCGCGGCAGGGCCAGGCGGAAGGCGGCGATGGTGCGCAGCGCGTCCTGGGCCCCCATCGGCTCCAGGTCGCCGAACGGCGTGCCGGGGCGCGGGTTGAGGAAGTTCAGCGGCACCTCGTGCGGCTCCAGGGCCCCCAGCTCGGCGGCGAGCTCGGCGCGCTGGCGGACGGACTCGCCCATGCCCACCAGGGCGCCGCAGCACAGCTCCATGCCGGACTCGATGACCATGGCGCAGGTCTCGAGGCGCTCGTCGTAGGTGTGGGTGGTGACCACCTGGTCGAAGTAGGAGCGCGCCGTCTCGAGGTTGTGGTTGTAGCGGTGGACGCCCATCTCCACCATCTGGTCCACCTGCTCCTGGGTGAGCATGCCCACCGAGACCGCGATGTCGATGTCCACCTCGGCCTTGATGGCGGCGATGGCGTTGCGCAGCTGGTCCATGAGGCGCTCGTCCGGACCGCGCACGGCGGCCACGATGCAGAACTCGCTGGCCCCGGTCTCCTTGGTCTCCCGGGCGGCCTTGATGAGCTCCTTGACGTTGAGCCACACCGCGCGCACCGGGGAGGTGAACTGCCCGGACTGGCTGCAGAAGTGACAGTCCTCCGGGCACCCGCCGGTCTTCAGCGAGACGATGCCCTCGACCTCGACGCCCTCACCGTTGTGACGCACCCGCACCTCGTGGGCCAGGGCCAGCAGCTCCTCCACGCGCTCGTCGGGGAGGTTGAGCACCTGCTCCACCTGGTCGGCGTCGAGGCCCACGCCGCGCTCGAGCACCTGCTCACGGGCGACGGGGAGGATGTCCCCGGAGTCGGCGGGGCGGGCAGCGGTCAGGGTGGTGGCGTCCGTCATGCGGACCAGTGTGACCCACGGCACGCAGCGGCCGGCACCCGGGGCCGGGTGTCTCGGCAATCCTCGTGCGCGAGGCTGGTTGCACCGAGAGTCGTGACCGCACCAGCACCAGCACCGAGGAGGACCTCGCATGACCACCCGCCCCACGCCGCGCCTGCTCCCGATCGGAGTCGGCCTGCTGACCCTGGGCCTCGCCCTGTTCCTGTGCGTGTGGTTCTCCACGGACATGGCTGCCATCGACGCCATGGAGCAGGGTGGCCCGGACGCCCCCGGGATGACCACGGCCGAGCTCACGGCGATGCTCGCCTCGCCGGCCCTGCTCCTGGCGGGCCTGGTGCTCGCCCTGGTCGGCTGGGCCCGCCGGGAGGCACCTGCAGGAGCCAGCACACAGCGCCGGTGACCGGAGGCAGGGACAGGCGGTGCACGCTGCCCCGGAGGCAGGGGCACGGGTGGCGCACGCTGACCCCGGGCGCGCGGACAGAGGCGGTGCACGCTGACCCGCCCCCGCTGGCCACAACGGTTCCACCCCTCCGCAGTATCCGGTGCACGGTGTTGCACACAGTGCCGGGGCCGGGCATCATGTGTGACACAGCGCACCGGGTACTTGCCTCCGCCCGGCACGACCCCACCCTCGACGAGGAGCAGGCACCGATGAGCCACTACAAGTCCAACGTCCGCGACCTGGAGTTCAACCTCTTCGAGGTGTTCAACCGCCAGGAGGTGCTCGGTCAGGGCGTCTTCGAGGAGGTCGACGCCGACACCGCCCGGGAAGTGCTGTCCGAGGTGGCCCGCCTGGCGGAGAACGAGATCGCCGCCTCGTTCGCCGAGGCGGACCGCAACCCGCCGGTGTTCGACCCGCAGACCCACTCCGCGACCATGCCCGAGGCGTTCACGAAGTCCTACCGGGCGTGGGCCGACGCAGAGTTCTGGCGCCTCAACCTGGAGCCCGAGCTCGGTGGCACCCTGGCCACCCCCAGCCTCAACTGGGCCATCGCCGAGATGGTGCTCGGCGCCAACCCGGCCGCGTACATGTTCTCGGCCGGCTTCAGCTTCGCCAACATCCTCTTCCGCAACGGCACCGAGCAGCAGAAGAAGCTCGCCCAGCTCATGATCGACCGCCAGTGGGGCGCCACGATGGTGCTCACCGAGCCCGATGCCGGGTCCGACGTGGGCGCCGGCACCACCAAGGCCGTGCAGCAGCCCGACGGCACCTGGCACCTCACCGGCGTGAAGCGGTTCATCACCAACGGTGACGCCGACTTCTACGAGAACAACGTGCACTTCGTGCTCGCCCGCCCCGAGGGCGCCGGCCCCGGCACCAAGGGCCTCAGCCTGTTCATCGTGCCGAAGTTCCACGTCGACCTGGAGTCCGGCCAGATGGGTGAGCGCAACGGCGCGTTCGTCACCAACATCGAGCACAAGATGGGCCTCAAGGTCTCCACCACGTGCGAGCTGCGCTTCGGCGAGGACCCCGACGTTCCTGCCGTCGGCACGCTGCTCGGCGAGGTGCACGACGGCATCGCGCAGATGTTCCAGGTCATCGAGTACGCCCGCATGATGGTGGGCACCAAGGCCATCGCCACCCTCTCCACCGGCTACCTCAACGCGCTCGAGTACGCCAGGAGCCGCGTGCAGGGCGCCGACATGCTGCAGATGGGCGACAAGGCCGCCCCGCGCGTGACCATCACTCACCACCCGGACGTGCGCCGCAGCCTCATGCTGCAGAAGGCCTACGCCGAGGGCCTGCGCGCCCTGGTGCAGTACACCGCCACCTTCCAGGACACCGCCCACGCGTGGCGCGCCCAGAACCCCGGCGCCGAGCCCGAGGCCGGGTCCGAGGCGGCGATGGCCGACCGCATCAACGACCTGCTGCTGCCGCTGGTGAAGGGCGTCGGCTCCGAGCGGGCGTGGGTGCTGCTGGGCACCGAGTCGCTGCAGACCTTCGGCGGTTCGGGCTTCCTGCAGGACTACCCGCTGGAGCAGTACGTCCGCGACGCCAAGATCGACACCCTCTACGAGGGCACCACGGCCATCCAGGCCCAGGACTTCTTCTTCCGCAAGATCCTGCGCGACCGCGGCGAGGCCCTCGGCGCGGTGGCCGGTGAGGTGCAGGCCTTCCTGCAGGCCGGCGGGGCCGAGGAGCTCGCCGGTGCCCGCGAGCAACTCGGCAAGGCCCTGGCGGAGCTGCAGCAGCTGCTCGGGCTGCTCACCGGGTGGGCCCAGGCCGCCCAGTCCGACCCGCAGGAGCTCTACAAGGTGGGCCTGCAGTCCACCCGCCTGCTCATGGCCGCCGGCGACGTAGTGATCGGCTGGCTGCTGCTGCGCCAGGCCCAGGTGGCCTCCGAGAAGCTGGCCGCGGGCGCCGCCGGCGAGGACCGGGACTTCTACACCGGCAAGGTGGCCGCCGCGCGCTTCTTCGCCACCGAGGTGCTCCCGCGCATCGGGGCGGACCGTCGGGCGGCCGAGGCGACCGGCCTGGACCTCATGGAGCTCCCCGAGAGCGCCTTCTGAGCCCGGGCGGCCGAGACCACCCGGAGGGTGACCGCGCCCTCCGGGACCGCACCGGGAGCCCGACCACGACCGGTGGTCGGGCTCCCTCCCTCCACCCACGGAGTGACGGCCCCCGCCGGGACGGCCGCCTAGCGTGAGGTCGATCCCACCCCCACCGCGTCGTCCCGGTGCCGCACACCCCGTGCCGCCACCCGCGCCGCGCCATCAGAAGGAGAGCACCATGCGTACCACCCGCACCCTCGCCCTGCTGACCTCCGGCCTCGTCGCGGTCGGCACCCTCACCGCCTGCGGTGGCACCGACCCGCTGAGCAACGACGAGGCCAAGGAGGTGCTGCTCACCGAGGACAACTTCCCGCTGGACGGCTACAAGCGCGGCACCGTCGAGGACGGCGAGGCCAAGGACGAGGCCATGGACGTCTCCGAGATGGAGAATGGCCTCAAGCAGCTGGGCGAGATCAGCGAGGAGTGCCAGAAGGCCCTCGACGATCTGGACGGCCTCAAGGCCTCGGACCACATCGACCAGGGCGCCTCGGTGGACTTCACCAAGGGCCAGTCCAACGTCTCCGTCATCGCCGCTGGTGTGAAGGACGACGGCAAGAAGCTGCAGGACGCGTTCGCCACCCTGGGTGCGCACTGCGACGACATCGAGAAGTCCGAGGGGGGTCTGTCCGTGAAGATCGGCTTCGATGAGGTGGACCAGGACGACTTCAAGGGCACCCAGATCACCGTCGACGCCATGGGCCAGAAGAAGGAGACGACCATGGGCGGTCGCCTCGTCGGCGAGAACTTCGTCGGTGTCTTCGGCAGCGACGTCAGCAAGGACGACGTGCTCAAGGTGGCCGACGCGCAGGCCAAGGCCATCGAGGACAAGTGAGCCTCGGGGCCACCCGGCCCTGACCACCGCGAGGGGGCGGTCCGCACACGGTGCGGACCGCCCCCTCGGCGTGCACGCGGCTCTGCCACACTCGCGGCATGACCTCCCTGCGCCGCCCCGCCGCCGTGCTGACCGCCCTGCTCACCGTGCCCGCCATCGCCGCCTGCGGTGGCGGCCCCGACGCCCTCGACGACGCCGCCGCCGAGAAGGCCCTGCTCAGCCAGGACGACTTCCCCCTCGACGGCTTCACCCGTGGCGAGGTGACCACCGGCGTGCAGAAGGCCACCGACTTCGACCCCTCCACCCTCCCGGACACCGACGAAACGTGCCACAAGGCCCTCGAGGACTTCAGCGCCGTGAAGCCCGAGGAGTACCTCTCCAGCTCGGCCTCCGCCCGCTTCGAGGACGGCAAGGACAAGAGCGTGGACCTGCAGGTCTCCGGCACGAGCAAGGAGCCGGAGAAGCTCATCGAGATCACCCGCGCCCTCGGGGAGTGCAAGGAGGTCAAGAGCTCCGGCGGCGGGGTGGACCTGACCACGTCCTTCGAGGAGTTCGAGAACGACGACGTGCGGGGCGTCCGCGTCCGCTCCGAGGCCGGTGGCCAGACGCAGGAGATCTGGATGGGCGGCCGCACGGCCGGCGACAACGTCGTCTACGTCACCGCCACCGGCGTCTCCGAGGACGACCTCTCGAAGGTCGTCAACGAGCAGGTCTCGACGATCGAGGACTGACGCCCGAGGTGACCCGGCGGCCGGGCGACGCCCCCGGCCACGCCCGCCTCACCACCGCCGCGCGGCGAGCACGGGGAAGTCCTCCCGCTGCTGCGCCGTGTGCGCGGGGTCGAGGACGGCGCGCAGCACCTGCTCGCCGTCCCCCGCCTCGGCCAGCACGCTGCCGGCGGCGTCGACGACGACGCTCGCCCCACCCATCTCGTGGTCGCCGGCGTGGGTCCCGGCCGTGTTGCACGCGATGACGGGCATCTGGTTCTCGATGGCGCGCGCCCGCAGCAGGGTGCGCCAGTGCTCGCGGCGCGGCATCGGCCACGCGGCGGGGATGACGAGCAGGTCGGCCCCGGCGTCGAGACCGGCGCGGAAGAACTCGGGGAAGCGCAGGTCGAAGCAGGTGGCCAGGTGCGCGGTGAAGCCCTCGATCGGCACCGTCACCAGGTCGGAACCCGCCTCGATGGTGCGCGCCTCGCCGCTGCTGAAGCCGAAGCGGTGCACCTTGCGGTAGGTGGCCCGCAACGCCCCGTCGGGGCCGAACACCAGCGAGCTGTTCCACAGGTCCTTGCCCTCCGGGCCGGGCTCGGCGCTGCGCTCCACGGTGGACCCGGCGTGCAGGTGCACCCCCGCGTCGCGGGCCGCGGCAGACATCGCCCGCACCACCGCCAGGGCGGGGTCGTCCGGGCCGTCGGCGGGCACCGTGCCCACGGCGGGCACCTGCTGGGCCCGCTCCGCCCAGTGCTTCACGTCGAAGCCGCCCACGGGCCACAGCTCGGGCAGCACCACGAGGTCCTGCCCCGCCTCGGCCCGCACCATGCCGGCCACGCGCTCGATGCGGTCGGCCATGGCCTCGTCGTCGCCGTAGGACACCTGGATCACGCTGACGGAGAGCTCGCTCATCCTCCGCACGGTACCGGCAGCGCCCCCGGGCCGACGGGCCACCGGGGGCGCTGCAGGGCAGCGGGTGCGGCCGGTCCGGGGAGGCGGCCGCACCGGGTCAGGGCCGCGGGTTGCGCCCCATCCGCGAGAGCTGCTCGTTGTACGCGCGCAGCTCGGCGTCCTCGTCGCGGGCGGCCTTGCGGTCGTAGCGGCGGCTCTCCCGCTCGTCGCTGTTGGACCACTCCAGACCCACCATGATGGCCAGCACCACCACCGGCAGCTCGCCGATGCCCCACGCGATGCCGCCGCCGAGCTGCTGGTCGGCCACGAGGTCCTTGACGTACGGCAGGTCGATGGTCTGGAAGAAGTCCGGCGCCAGCAGGTAGGTGCCCATCATCATGGCCACGCCGAAGAAGGCGTGCCCGGCCAGCGTGGCCAGCATGACCACCAGGCGCAGCGGGGCGGGCCACTTGACGCCGCCGGGGTCGGGGCCGGCCAGCGTCCACACGAACAGGTAGCCCACCAGCAGGAAGTGCGCCACCATCGCGACGTGCCCGCCGTGGGTGGTGAGCGCGATCTCCAGCGCGGGCGACCAGTAGAAGACCACCAGCGAGACGAAGAAGAGCAGCGCCGCCACCACCGGGTGGCCGATGAACTGCGCGTAGCGCGAGTGCACGATGCCCAGCAGCCACTCCCGGGGGCCGATGGTGCGGTCCTTGCGGGCCGGCAGGGTGCGCATGGCCAGGGTCACCGGCGCGGCCGGCACGAGGAAGAACGGGATGGCCATCATGAGCGTCATGTGCATGACCATGTGCATGGAGAACATGACGCGGCCGTAGACCGTGGGTGCGCCGTTGACCACGTAGAGGAAGAGCAGCCAGCCGAAGACCCACAGCGGCAGCCGGTACCAGGGCCAGGCGTCGCCGCGGCGGCGCAGGCGCAGCCACCCCCACGTGTACAGGGCGATGGCCACCACGCCGATGGTGGTGAACAGCCACTCCACCTGCCAGGCCGTGAACCAGCTCGATGCCGTGAGCGCGGGCGGGCGCGGGTAGCCGGTGAGCGCCACCGCCGGGTCGCCGATGGCCTCGCCGGTGAGCTCGGGCACGGGGGTGGGTGTGCGGGCCAGCGCGGAGCCGAGGCCGGCGGCCACGGCCATGACGAGCAGCTCGAGGGTGGCCAGGCGGGCGAACAGGCCACCGGCACGCTCGGCGGCGGGGCCCTCCCCGACCTCGGTGGCCCCCGCCCCGCGCTCCGCCTGCTCGAGACGGGCCACCACCTGGCGGCGCATCACCGCGCCGAAGACACCGAGCACCACCAGGAGCCCCACCTTGGCCAGCAGCAGCTGGCCGTAGGCGGTGGTGAGCAGGTCGCCCCACCCCACGCGGAGGCTGGCGTTGAGCACGCCGCTGAGCCCGGTGACCACGAAGGCGCACAGCGCCACCACGGAGTAGCGACGCACGGCCACCGCGCGGTCCTGCCCGAGGCCGCTCCACAGCAGCGCCAGTCCGAGCAGGCCGCCCACCCACACGGCCACACCGATGAGGTGGCCGCCGTAGCCGTTGACGGCGGCGTCGTGGTCGAGCGAGCCGCCGGAGTGGCCGGTGAAGGCCAGCGGCAGGGTGGCCCCGATGGCCAGCCAGAAGGCCCAGTGCAGGCCGCTGCGCCCGGTGCTCCAGGCGCACAGCGCCGCCACCACCAGGGCCAGGATGCCAGTGAGCTGGAACTGCACGAGCAGTCCGAGGTCCCACCAGAAGGCGAAGTACTGCTGCCAGAAGCCCTCGGCCCCGATGGGGGTGCCGAGCACCTCGGAGAAGGTGAGCACCGCCAGCACCCAACTGGTCAGCCCCCACAGGAGCGACCCGACGAGGGCCACGCGCCCCAGCAGGGCCAGACGGTGCGTGGACCGCCGTTCGGGGACCACGAAGGCCGCGACGCCGAGCGCCCCGACGGTGGTGACCATGCCGGTCATGACCAGCGCCCGGACCACGGGCAGGGCCCAGCGGACGAATGCCCCCGCATCGACCAGGAGGAGCTGCCGCGTGGCGCCGCTCAGCCAGGAGGCACCCACCGCCGTGACCGCCACCAGCAGCGCAATGGCGCCCAGAGCAGCCCACGGGGCACGCTGGCGGGCTGACTCCTGCACTGCGGGAGCGGGGTTCTCCGGCGATGCCGTGGGGCGGGGCGGGGACTGCTGGGACTCGGACATCACCGACACAGCGTAGTTTGTCGGCTCTTCCGATCTGAGGGTGCAGCAGTGGTGGTGTGACCGACCAGACCAGCGCCCACGACCCGCTGAGCTACCTGCCGCTGGGCATCGAGGTGGCCGAGGGCTGAGTGACCCGCCTGCCGAACGCCCGAGATGCGCACC